>NZ_JBDTJZ010000027.1:0-11030 GCF_039935595.1 Mucilaginibacter sp.
AACTGCCTTTCCAGCGCGTGCACATTAAATGCGGTGCCCAGCGCGCCCAGGTCATGGTGTTCGCAAACGCCATTTATTTTCATGGAAACACCATTCAGGCTGAAGCCTTTATCCACATCAAAATTGAAATAACGGATACCCAGCGGTGTTTCATACTGATCAACCACCACATTATTCACCAATATTTTAGTTTGTACTTTATACAGGAACGGTTTGTTAACCGACCATAATACCGGGTTATTAACGCCGAAGTTTTGGCTTATAGTAGTAACCGTATCCTTTAAACTAACGCCTGTAAGGGTTTTGCTTGCTACTACTTTACCATTGGCATAAATGCTGCTGACAACAGTGGCCAATTTAGTATTGCCTGCCGCGTTTTTTATGCTAACGCTCAGGTTAACATCGGCATGGCCGGCGCTTACATTTGGTGTGGTTACAAAAGTACCCCAATGGTTAACGGCAATTTTGTTAGTGCTTATTAGCCAAACATTGCGGTAAATGCCCGAACCTGAGTACCAGCGAGAATTTGGCTGAACAGAATTATCAGCCTTTACAGCAATCACATTTTTTTTACCGCCATAATTTAAATACGGCGTAAGCTCGTACCTGAAACTGATATAACCGTTTGGCCTGAAACCTAAATGATGGCCGTTTATCCATACATCGCTTTTTTGATAAACACCGTCAAAAGCAATATAGATCAATTTGCCTTTATCAGTTTGCGGGATGGTAAAGGTTTTACGGTACCAGCCTATACCGCCTGGTAAAGCGCCGCCTTCTACAGTGGCAGGGTTTTCTTTTTTAAATTCGCCCTCTATGCTCCAGTCATGAGGTAAATTTAATTTTCGCCAGCTGGCATCATTAAAATCAACGTTTTGGCCGTTGGGTACGTCGCCCAGGTTAAATGTCCAGTTTTGATCAAAATCTAAAACCGACCGCCCACTTTGCGCATGCACAGTAGCTGATAAACTGATCAGGATAAACAAGTAAAATAATTTTTTCATCTTCGAATCTTTATAATAATTGGTTTTAAGACATTTAGGTTATACTCTTAAATCAAAATTAAACTTTCGTTAAACCAAAAACTTTACAGAAAAAGACTATTTTTTGCATTAAAACCGACTAATGTTCAGAATTAGTTATTTAATCGAGTATAAACAGGTTAAACAATGTTTGTAAGCGCTTGACGAAAGTCTTGTAACACCTACAATGAGTAAAGCTTTCAGCTTAACTCAACAAAATTGATATGTTTCATTATTTGCATTTAGCCTATTATCGTATTATCACCGCACCATCAATCCAAATTATCTTCGCTGTACGAAGCTTGCAACTTTGGACACTATGCCTAACAAAAAAGACCGCCCTTTGCGAGCAGCCTTTTTATAATTTAACTTATTAATGTATTTAATTACTACAAACTCAACGGAATCCTCTTCCCTGTCTTAGCAGCGGCATATACCGCGTCAATTATTTTAAGGTCCTTTACCGCTTCTTCGCCGTCGGCTGGTACTACGGGGACTTTACCGTTAAATAATATTTCGGCAAACTCATCCATTTGCGCGGTTTGCTGCATTGCCGGCGAAACCGCTTTTAAATCGCCCCGGTTTGTTCTGCCCTTTAACGGACCGTAACCGTTTGCCGGGTTTAATTCGGCATAACCTCTTTCGCCTATCAATAAAAAACGGTCTACATTATTCATGGCATAGGTTGAAAGGCAGGAAGCCGTAGCGCCGCTGGGGAAACCAAACTGAAACATAATAGTTTCGTCAATACCTTCTTTAAATTTAACAGGGTCAGATTTTGGTGGTTCCTGGGCTGTTACCCATATCGGGTCCTCGCCTACCATATATCGGGCGCCATTTACCGCGTAAATACCAATATCCATCATGGAGCCACCGCCTGATTTTGCTTTATCCAACCGCCATTGGGTTGGGTCGCCAATATGGAAACCGCCATTGCCTGTAAAATATTTTATTTTACCAAAATCACCCGCGTTACGCATGCCTATTATCTCCAGGTTTTTAGGCTCAAAATGCATACGATAACCTACCAGCAATTTAACACCCGCTTTTTTACAACCATCAACCATTTCCTGGCCCTCTTTTGCGTTTAGTCCGAGTGGTTTTTCGCTTATAACAAATTTGCCGGTTTTTGCGGCCCTAAGCACGTATGGTTTATGCAAAAAGTTAGGTACTATCACATAAATAGCGTCAATATCGGGGTTGTTTTTTATATCCTCAAAATTGTCATAGTTATAAACGTTCTTGTCAGGAATACCATATTTTGCTTGCCAATCCTTAACCTTATTAGGCGAACCGCTGATAACACCTACTAATTTTGCTTTTGTACTTGCCTGCAAAGCACGGGCTACAATATTACCGTATGTGCCAATGCCCATTATGGCTACGCGCAACATCGGGCCGTCATATGGTGTTGTGCTTATTTGTGGTTTGTTGTTTGCCCATCCGGCAACCGGGGCTAACTGCAATGCAAGCGCCGACAGGCCAATTTTCTGTAAGAAATTTCTGCGAGAGTTCATAAATTATAGGTTAAAATTTGGTATACCAATTATACAAATAAAGGTTAAAAAAAAAGAAATTGGTCTTTAATATTTATCATAAGTCATTTATTCCAATGCATACGGTCAATTGTCAAAAAACGCTCAACAAAAAGTCTGTTTTGGTCAAATTTTAATACAATATCCATAATAAATTTGCAGATAACAGGTATCTTACACCTGTTTCCAATTACCTAAAATTAAAAACCTGAATAATGAAATTAGCACTGATATTGATCGCGCTCATCCCGACCGCAATTTTTGGGCAAACGTATAAAAAGCACACCTTGCAAAAGGACAGGGTTTCTATACAATTGTCAGAAGGTACCTTAAATATTATACCGCTTACAGATAAAGCCGTTCGTGTGCAATGGGAAAAATCCACTCCGGGCGAAGCACGGGAGTTTGTGTTGATCAATAAACAACCTGTTCCTCCATTTAAATTAACCGAAACTGCCTCAAAGCTTAATATCAGCACTGCCGCTATCACCGTTTCTTTTGATAAGAAAAAAGGCACGCTTGACTATGCCGACCATGCGGGCAAAGTATTTTTAAGCGAAACTGCCGGCAGTCGCAAACTTACCCCCGGTACAACTATGGGCGAGCAAAGCTACGTGGCCGAACAAGGGTTTAAATCACCTGCTGACGAATATCTTTTTGGCTTGGGCCAGTTTCAGGACGGACAATATAACCTGCGCAACGTTACCCGTAAATTAATACAGGTTAATACGCAAATTGCTATCCCGTTTTTGTATTCGAGCAAAGGCTACGGCATTTTATGGCACCAATACGGGTTAACTGAATTTAACCCTGCTGATAACAATATTCCTTTAGCAAAAAAAGACACCAACGCCGTAGCAGTACGCGATGCCGAAGTGACCACCACAGCAGGTACGCAACGTGTATCGCAACAGCAAGCCTTACACGTAGGTAAATTTAAGTTGGATAAAGAGGGTGATTATACCTTTATGCTTGACCTCGGCGATATGGATAGCCGCCACCTGCTTATTATTGATGGTATAGCACGCATAGATGAATCAAACCAATGGCTGCCACCTGCGGTGAGCAAAATAATACATTTGACAGCCGGCGAACATACCGTACAGGTGCTATGCAAAGCAAGCAATAAAAATCCCAAACTAACCTGGAGAGCTACGGGCGACGAAACTGTTTTCCGCTCGCCTGATGCCAAATCATTGGACTATGTGGTATTTTATGGCAAAAACACCGACGAAGTAATTGCCGATTACCGCAATCTATCAGGTAATGTGCCTATGCTGCCATTATGGGCCTATGGTTTTTGGCAATGCCGCGAACGTTATACCTCGGGCAAAACCCTGGTTGATGCTATTAAAGAATTCAGAAAAAGAGACCTGCCTGTTGATGTTATAGTGCAGGATTGGCAATACTGGGGTAAAAACGGATGGGGCGTACCTAAATTTGATGAGACCAACTATCCTAACCCCCAAGGATTTATTAAAGAATTACATGATCTGCATGCGCATTTCTCCATCTCGGTTTGGGAAAATCTCGACAAAAAATCAGACGTAGCAAAACCATACATCGCAAATAATCTATATATAGAGAACAGTCCGTGGATAGACATATATAATCCGGAAACGCAAAAAACGCACTGGGCGGCAATTAATAACGGCCTTTTCAGTAAAGGTGCTGACTCGTGGTGGATGGACGCTACTGAGCCTGAAAACGATGGCCTTGCCGGCAAGAAAACTTACTTTGGCCCCGGCGATTTTTACCGCCTCACCTACCCCTTATTTGTAAGCAAGGCCATATATGATGGCCAACGCGCTACGGATCCTAATAAAAGGGTAACTATCCTTACGCGTTCGGCATTTGCAGGGCAGCAGCGTTATGGCACTATCAATTGGTCGGGCGATATTGGCGGTACCTGGGATTCATTTAAAAGACAGATAGTGGCCGGCCTCAACTATAATTTAACCGGTATGCCTTATTGGACAACCGATATAGGCGGTTTCTTCCGCCCCGGTCGCGGGCAGTATACTGATGCCAAATACCAGGACCTGCTTACCCGCTGGTTTCAATGGGGCACGTTCAATCCAATATTCCGCATACATGGTTACCAAACAGAAACAGAGCCATGGAAATATGGCGAAACCGTTGAAAACAACATGCGTACCATGCTTGATGTGCGTTACCGTTTAATGCCATATATCTACTCGACAGCATGGCAGGTTTCTAAAAATGGCTCAACTATAATGAGGCCGTTGGTAATGGATTTTAACGGAGATAGCAAAGCAGTGAGCCAGGCCTACCAATATATGTTTGGTAAAGACATGCTTATTGCCCCTATTACCCAGGCCGGAACATCAACATGGGATGTTTACCTGCCTAAAGCAGCCGGATGGTATGATTACTGGACCGGCAAACATTTTACAGGCGGGCAAACGATAAATACGGCTGCACCGCAGGACAAAATACCTGTTTTTGTAAAAGCAGGAGCAATTATCCCTATGGGCAAAATAATGCAATACACCGGCGAAAAACCGCAGGATGTATTAGAGATACGCATATACAAAGGCGCAAATGGCTCATTTAGCTTATATGAAGATGAGGGCGATGGCTATAACTATGAAAAAGGCAGCCATACACTTATTCCGTTTAAATGGAATGAAAAAGCCAAAACACTTACTATCGGCGCAAGGGTTGGCACTTATCCAAATTATTTAAAGAGCCGCACATTTAACATTGTAATGGTAAACGAAGGTAATGGCGGCGGCCTTGAAGAAGGTAAACCCTTTAAGAGCGTAACCTATACAGGCAAAGTATTAGTTATAAAAGGATAAACGAATACGATGAAGGATATGCAATTCCCGAAAGTAATTTTTGGCACCAGCTGCCTTGGCAATTTGTTCCATATATTACCCGAAGAAACCAAACAGGACCTGGTTAAAGAATGCTTTGCACAAACCGACAGGCCGGTTTATTTTGACACTGCGGGTAAATATGGCGCCGGGTTGGCTTTAGAGTCATTAGGTGCTTGTTTGCGCAATGCTAATGTAAAGCCGGAAGACGTGGTGATTTGCAATAAACTGGGATGGGTGCGTACCGAGCTAAAAACCCCCGAACCTACCTTTGAACCGGGCGTTTGGAAAGGCTTAAAATATGATGCCGTACAACGTATTAGTTACGATGGCATTATTGAATGCTACCACCAGGGTAATGAGTTATTGAAGACCTACCGTGCCGACCTGGTTTCGGTACACGACCCTGACGAATATTTAGCCGCGGCTACTGATGAACAGGACGAGAAACGCCGTTATCAGGATATATTGGATGCCTATCGCGCGTTGTTTGATCTGAAAGCAGAAGGAGAAGTTACCTCTGTGGGTATTGGTGCCAAGGACTGGAAAACTATCCGCCGAATTACACAGGATGTAAAGTTAGATTGGGTTATGGTAGCCAACAGCATGACCATCCATAGTCACCCGCAGGAGTTGCTTACTTTTCTGCAAAAATTAAAATCGCAAGGCATACCGGTAATTAACAGCGCTGTTTTTAACGGCGGCTTTTTAACCGGGGGCGACTTTTACAACTATAAGCCCACAAATCCTGAAAAGGATGCAGAGCTATATAAATGGCGCGAAGATTTTTATAAACTATGCGATAGTTTTAAAATATCACCGGCTACGGCAGCAATTGTATTTGGGCGTAAAATTCCAGGGGTAGCAGCAATTGCTTTAAGCACCACAAAGCCACACAATGTGGCAAAAAACTTTGATATGGCTGTTGCCGAATTACCTGATGAATTTTGGCAGGCGCTTGTTGACAACAAAATGATTGACCCTGACCTGCACCGACATTTAATAAATAATTAAAAATGAAGCGTTATTGTTTTGCAGTCGATTTAAAAGATGATGCCGAATCAATTGTCCAATATGAGTATTGGCACAAGGCAGAAAATGGCTGGCCAGAGATACGTAAAAGCATATTGGATGCCAATGTACGCAGGATGGATATATACCGAACCGGCAACAGGCTTTTTATGATCATGGATGTAAATGATCAATTTTCGTTCGCCGAGAAATCAGCTATGGATGCGGCTAACTCTAAAGTAAGGGAATGGGAAGAGCTAATGAATCGTTTTCAGCAGCCTTTGCCTTGGGCAAAAGATGGAGAAAAGTGGACCGCCATGCAACAGATATTCGAACTTTAAGAGAGTAATAGAGATAATGTTGAACAAAACAATTAACGAAGCCGGCCTATGTTAATAAGAAGAGTTTTGCGGCATACCTTCTCGCTTCTAAATGTTGATTACGTAAAGTTAAACAGCAAATGGAACTACCGGAACGTTATTAGCCCTTATCACCGCATTTATTATATTGATGAAGGCGAGGGAGAACTATCAGACGCTGAAAAAACTCTCAAGTTAGAAGCCGGTTATTTATACATTATTCCCAGTTATACTTTATGCGACCTGGTTTGCCCCAATTATCTCAGTCAGTACTTTGTTCAATTCTTTGAAGAATCGCTTGAAGGCGAGTCTTTATTTCCGGCCAATCCCTCAATTTTAAAAGTAAAAGCCGACGAAGTGGACGCTATAAATTTCAGACGGCTAATTGCTATAAATCCGGGCAGGGGCATTAACCGGTCCGACAATCCGCAGGTATACGAAAAAAACATCTATTATAACGAATATCAGCAGCTTAACAACCAGCAAAACTTTGCCGTATTCCTGGAAACCCAGGGTATTTTATTGCAATTTTTGTCGAGGTTTACCCTTCCGGGCATATTTCAAAAAAAAGGCCAGCACATTGTCCCCGAGAAGATACTGGAATCTATGCGCTTTGTAATGGCCAACCTGCATTTACCGCTTACCGTTAAGTTTTTAGCCGAAAAAGCCAACCATAATTCAGAATATTTTTCCAGGATATTTGAAGAACATACAGGCACTCGCCCCCTTGCCTACATCACCGAAAAACGAATTGAGCGGGCACAGCATATGATAGGCTCCAGCCGCCTATCATACGCCGCCATTGCCGAACTTACCGGCTTTAAAAGTCTTTCAAACTTCTCCCGTACATTTAAAAAAGTTACCGGGCTGTCTCCCAGCACTTATAAACAGCGGATATCCAATTCTTATTCCGAATAATGACGCATTTTTACAAAAAAAAGTCTTTTTTTGTAAAAATGCGTCATCGCCTAACTATTAAATTTGACTTCACGACTTCACCTATAAAAGTCTAAAAACCAATTATAAACCATGAAAAGGAGAACGTTAATTAAAGGCGGTTTAGCCGGGCTATCCTCTATTTATCTGTCAAGGGCTTTAGGCGGTAATTTATTATCACCAACCAACATAATGCAATCGGGCCCATTCAAACCCACCTGGGATTCATTAGCGGCGTACGAAGTGCCAGAATGGTTCAGAGATGCAAAATTTGGTATGTGGACACATTGGGGCCCGCAATGCCAGCCCGAGCGCGGCGATTGGTATGCCCGCGGTATGTACCAGGAAGGTAGCGACCAATACAAATATCATATAGAAAAATATGGCCATCCCTCAAAGTTTGGTTTCAAAGATGTGATCAATGAATGGAAGGCCGAAAAGTGGGACCCCGAAGCCATAGTTTCGTTATACAAAAAAGCCGGGGCCAAATATTTTATGGCATTAGCCAATCACCATGATAATTTTGACCTATTTAACAGTAAATACCATAAATGGAATGCCACACGCATGGGGCCCAAAAAAGACCTTGTAGGCGGTTGGGCCAAAGCAGCAAAAAACAATGGTTTACCGTTTGCGGTGAGTGTACACGCATCCCACGCGTGGAGCTGGTATGAAACTTCGCAGCGGGCAGATAAGAACGGCCCTTTAGCAGGCGTGCCTTATGATGGTAAGCTAACTGGCGCCGATGGTGCAGGCAAATGGTGGAACGGAAATGATCCCCAAGAGTTATATGCGCAGAACCATCCGCTTAGCGAAAAAAGCGATAACAATAATACCATACATAGCCAATGGGCCTGGGGCAACGGAGTAAACCCGCCAACAAAGGAATATATGGAGGCTTTTTATAACCGAACCATAGACCTGATTGATAAATACGAGCCTGAACTGGTTTATTTTGACGATACCGTACTGCCCTTATGGCCCATAAGCGATGCCGGCTTGCGCATTGCAGCGCATTTATACAATAGTAGTATTAAAAAGCACGGTAAATTACGTGCCGGTATTTTTGGGAAGATACTGGACGAGCAGCAACGCAAATGCATGATATGGGATATAGAACGCGGGCAAAGCAATCAAATTGAGCCGCTGCCATGGCAAACCGATACCTGTATTGGGCAATGGCATTATGACCGGCGGGTGTATGATAACAACCGTTACAAAACACCAACCACCGTTATACATACGCTGGTTGATGTGGTAAGCAAAAACGGCAACCTTATGCTAAACGTTCCATTACGGGGTGATGGATCTATTGACGATAAAGAAATGGTAACTATAAACGGGATAACCGAATGGATGGCCATGAATAGCGAAGCCATTTATGGCACCCGCCCATGGCATACCTTTGGCGAAGGCCCGGCAATAGCTGGTGCTGCGCCTATAAATGCCCAGGGGTTTAATGAGGGCCGCGGCAAACCATTTACGGCAGAAGATATGCGTTTTACCACCAAAGGCAACGTGCTTTATGCCATTTTATTAGGATGGCCAGATAGTAAATCGGCTGTTATAAAAACATTAGGCACGGTTCAAAACAGGGTTAATAATGTAAGTTTACTGGGTGCTCCCGGGAGGCTTACTTTTACACAATCGTCAGAAGGGTTAAAAGTTAATTTACCCGATCAGGCCCCTGGTAAAATTGCCTATGTATTAAAAATAGAAGGAGTTATATAATTAAAATCCTGGCCACGTTAATTAAATTATGTCACATATAAACCATAAGCTATTTACTTTTCTTGTTATTAGCTTTTCGTGTATTAGCGTAACATTTGCGCAAACCGGTTCAAAGCGTTTTATTAATAACGCTACTACAATTGTATATAACACGGAAGCTACGTTACCTGTTACAGGTGCCGTTAAAACAGCGGCTAACTCCGTTTCAGGCGGCTTTGCAATAAATTTAACCAAACCGGGCGATGGCTTTACTTTAAAAAGCAAAAAAGCTGGTCAAAAATTAGCTATACGGTATGCATCAACGGGTGTTGGTGTTATTGATGTGTCTATCAATGGCAAACCTGATCAAAAGATTAATATACACTCATCGGGTAACCTTACCTCATCATTTTTAAATGCAATAATTAATATTAAAATTCCCGCGGGTGCTGCAATAGCTATAACATTGGTTACCAACGATATTGCTGTTAATATAAAACAGGTGGCTATAAGTACCGATTTAAAACTGCACCCTGATATATGGAACCTGCCGGCCCTACCCATTGCCGCCGGACCCTATAAGCCGGATTGGAAGGATTTAAGCCAAAATTACCTGGCACCAAACTGGTGGCGCGAAGCTAAATTTGGTGCATGGTCGCACTGGGACCCGCAATCAATGCCCGAAATGGGCGATTGGTATGCGCGCACGATGTACCAGGAAAATTCGGCGGTTTATAAATTTCATGTTAAAACTTTTGGTCACCCGTCAGTATACGGCTATAAAGACATCGCCCATAACTGGGTTATTGATAAATGGGACCCGGAAGCATTGATGAATTTATATGTGGATATGGGTGCCCGCTATTTTATGGCGATGGGCGTGCATCATGATAATTTTGACAACTGGAACTCAACCTATCAACCCTGGAACTCTGTAAATGTAGGTCCTAAAAAAGATATTGTGGGCATTTGGGAAAAAACAGCGCGTAAACATGGCATGCGTTTTGGCATTGGGTTTCATAATACCCCTCCGCGAACATGGGGACAGTTTATGCCTGTTAGGTATACCAGCGATAAAAGCGGCCCTATGAAGGGCATACCTTATGATGCCTTGCAAACTATAGCCGATGGCAAAGGTAAATGGTGGGAAGGCATGGACCCGGTTGATTTGTATGGACCGGCGCATACCAGCAAGGATGATCCGCTGCATTCGCCTTTTGCCAACCAGTTTATGTGGCGCGTGGATGATGCCATTACAAAATACCACCCTGACCTAATTTATTTTGACGAACACGCGGGCGACTCGCAGGTAGACCTGGGCGTACACATGGGCTTAGGGTTTTTAGCCCCTCAGTTAATTGCCAATTATTACAATAAATCATTGAAGTGGAACCATGGTAAAATGGAAGCCGTTGTTAACTTAAAAGGAGTTGGCGGCCGGTATAATAGCTTCCAAAACAGCAATGACCTAATACCATATGTAGAGCATTCGCTGGTAAAAAGCTCCGAAAAAATTATAGAGAAAGAGATCTCGGCTTACCCGTTTCAAACCGAAGAATCTATAGCTGAATGGCATTACAAAACCGGACAAAAATATTTGGATGCACCTGCTAT
>NZ_JBDTJZ010000028.1:0-3840 GCF_039935595.1 Mucilaginibacter sp.
AAAGTTGCCACCTCGGGCCAGAAAGCCTATCACAACAGGTACCACCACACCGGATAGCTGCCCTATAAAATTAAATACGCCACCGGTAATGTCAATCAAACCCTCGGGGGCAAGTGTTGATATAAAAACCCAGGTGATTGAAGCAGCACCTATTCCAAAAAACGATAACGACATAAAAAAAATAATGAGGTGCGGCGCGTTTACATAGTTGGCCCCAAAAATAGCTACAGACAATAGTAAACCTGCAATTACAGGGAGTTTACGTGCCCTTGCAGCCGGGTATCCTTTTTTTATTAAATGATCAGACAGAAAACCCGAGCATAAAACACCTGCAAAGGCAGCCAAATAGGGTACCGATGCCCAGTAGCCCGATTTTATAATATCCAGCCCCCGATAATCAACCAAATACTTTGGGAACCATGTTAAAAAAAACCAGAGGGCACCATTAACCGCAAACTGCCCCAAATAAACACCCCAAAGCTTACGATGCGACAGCACTTCTTTTAAATCGGGCCAGTTAAATAGGTTTTTCTGTTGGATATTGTTCTCGTCGCGGTTTAAAACTCCGCCGCCTTTTTCAATATGATCCAACTCCTGCCGGTTAACTTTTTTATGTTTTAACGGATCGCGGTAAAAGATATACCAAACAAGGCCCCAGATTACGCCTATAATACCTGTTATTATAAATAAGCCCCGCCAGCCAAAATGCAGTTCTATTTTTGATAGCACCGGCATTAAAAAGGCCAATCCTAAAAACTGGCCCGAGGTATATATGGCAATAGCTGAGGCACGCTCATTATCCGGAAACCAGCTACTTACCACCCGGTTATTAATAGGGTAGGCCGGTGCCTCGGCCATTCCGGTGGTCATGCGCAAGCCAAACAAAGCCATAAACCCGTTGGCAAACCCCTGCATCATAGTAAATACCGACCATACCATCAAGCAAACAGCATAAAATGCACGGGGCGCGTAGCGCTTAACCAACATGCCTCCGGGTACCTGGACCAGGATGTACGTCCAGCTAAAGGCGGATAGTAACAAACCCATTTGTACTGATGAGAATTTATACTCCTTACCAATAGCCGATGCCGCCACGGCAAGGTTGCTCCTGTCCATATAGTTAATAACTACGGTTATAAAAATAAGGAACAGGATATGGTACCTTATTTTGGTGGGCTTGAAGGCGACGGTTGTATTTTCCATATTACTACTAACGCTTTCCAAATTAGTATAGAAAGGCTGTATAAATGTTTAGGCTTTATAATTTCCACCAAAATAATAAAAGGGTGGTGAAATATTGAATTTCATCGGTGTTTATTTTATGATGATTAGCGATCGAAGGTGGTGAGCGAGGGATTCGACAAAGTTATAGGTGTGCGGAAGAAGGGACTCGAACCCCATTAAAACAACAAAGCCCTTCGATTTCTCGAAAGGCTTTGTACCCAGCGCCGGAGTCGAACCGGCACGGTTTCCCACAGGTGTTTGAGACCAGCGCGTCTACCAATTCCGCCAGCTGGGCTTGCTGATCTAAGAGTGGATTAGTTTCTTAGAGGCGGGTTGCAAATGTATTTAAACTCTCTTTAATTCGCAATAGGTATTTTTGCCGATAATAGATATTCGCGATATCATTCAGCCGGTTTTCTTTAGCGGTATCATTTAATTGGTCGTAATCGTTAGTCAGTCCGTCTAATTCTTCGTTTATATCACTCTCAATGGCAAGCACTTCGGCGGTCAGGTGGCCCAGGTCTTCCTTGCTGTCAATTTCCATCAGTCGCTCATTAATATCCATCATTTCCATTAAAAAATCTGCCGGAAGTTGTGGTTTTGCACCTTCGTTGGCCAGATCATGCAGCTTTAAAATATATTCCAGCCGTTTATTGGGGTCAGATAATGCCTGGTAAGCTTTATTGTTGATGGTGGATAGTTCCAGTATTTCCTGCTGTTTTTCCTCATCCTCATTAGCATAAAAGTCGGGGTGATATTCCTTACTCAGCGCGTAAAATTTCTTTTTAAGCAGAGCAGG
The DNA here is from genome assembly GCF_039935595.1 of Mucilaginibacter sp. Lineage (GTDB taxonomy): Bacteria > Bacteroidota > Bacteroidia > Sphingobacteriales > Sphingobacteriaceae > Mucilaginibacter. Next base: position 2,024 of record NZ_JBDTJZ010000028.1, read on the forward strand.
GTCGGGGTTAAAGCTTTCGGGTATCTGGTAAAAATCGAAATAATTGATCATGTTGTAAAGTTATACGTTTTACGTGGTACGTTATACGTCTGCCTAAAAAAACGTATAACGTCTGACGTATTACGCACAACCTTAAAAAATTACGTACAACCTGTAAAAAATCTATCTTTGCTTAAAATAACCACCAAATATGCTATTTGACCAGATACGGCAAAAGCCGTTTTTTATATTAGGCCCTTGTGTAATGGAAAACCAGGAGCTGTTATACACCGTTGCCGAGCAAGTTGCCAATGTTGGGCAGAAATACAATATACCCGTAATATTTAAATCCTCATTTGATAAGGCTAACCGTACCTCTATCCACTCGTACCGCGGACCGGGTATTGAAAAGGGGATGGAGATGCTGCAAAATGTAAAAGAAAAGTTCAATCTGCCGGTTACTACGGATATACACGAGCCCTTTCAAGCCGCTATAGCTGCTCAGGTGGTTGATATTTTACAGATACCTGCCTTTTTATGCCGCCAAACCGATCTGCTGGTAGCGGCAGCTAAAACAGGTAAAATAGTAAATGTTAAAAAGGCCCAGTTTTTATCGGGACAGGATATGTTTTACCCGGCACAAAAAGTAATTGAAGCGGGTAATGAGCAGGTAATACTTACCGAGCGCGGCAATATGTATGGCTATAACAACTTAGCGGTTGATTTTAGGAACATATATGATATGAAGAAATTTGGCCACCCGGTTTGTATGGATTGTACGCATTCGGTACAGCGCCCGGGTGGGGCAGGCGGCAAAACCGACGGCGACCGTACTTTTGTACCCATGATGGCCCTGGCTGCCAAAGCTTTTGGTGCCGATGGTTACTTTATGGAAATACACCCCGACCCGGATAACGCGCTAAGCGACGGGCCGAACATGGTTAGGTTGCAGGATATGGAAAAAACCATTGTGCCTTTGCTGTAGCCCCTCTAAATCTCCCCAAAGGGGAGACTTTTACGAGCGGTAATTTAGAATAAGAAATAAAATAAAAAATAAAAAACTCCCGCTCCTTTGGAGAGGGCCGGGGTGAGGCCAAATGAAAGATATTGCCAAAAGGGTTTTTGATATTGAGATAGAATCGCTGCAGCAGGTAGCGGCATTAATTGATGATGCTTTTACCGTTGTGGTTAACGCCATACTGGCCAATAAAGGTAAAGTTATTGTGATCGGTATAGGTAAATCGGGCCTTATTGGAAAAAAGATTGCAGCCACTTTTTCAAGTACCGGTACGCCAAGTTTCTTTTTACATCCGGGCGATGCGTTTCATGGCGACCTGGGGATAGTAGGCGCGAACGACCCGGTGTTGCTGATATCATACTCCGGCGAAACTGATGAGGTATTAAGAGTTATCCCATTTTTAAAATGGAATAAGAATCTGATTATCAGCATAACAGGCAACACAAATTCAACAATCGCTAAAAACAGCGACCATCATTTAAATATCAATATTACCCGCGAGGCTTGTCCGCTGGCATTGGCGCCTACCTCATCAACCACGGCAACGTTGGTTATGGGCGATGCGCTGGCTATAGCGCTGATGGAAACACGCCAGTTTCAGGAAGAGGATTTCGCACGTTTTCATCCCGGCGGCAGTTTGGGCAGAAAGCTATTAACAAGGGTTAAAGACCTGATGCGGGTAGATAACCTGCCGTTTATACCGATCGATGCTTCGTTTACAGATGTTTTGCTCCGTATGTCTGAAGGGAAGCTGGGCATGGTTATTATAGGTGATAAAGGCAGGGTAGATGGTATTATAACCGATGGCGACCTGCGTCGT
>NZ_JBDTJZ010000029.1:0-19793 GCF_039935595.1 Mucilaginibacter sp.
GTCAGGCATTTGCCCATTGTTAATGAGGACCAGTTTTTGGGCCTGCTTGCCGAGCCGGATGCAATTGCCGAGCCGGACCACGACGTGCAAATTGGCACCCTGGCACTTTCGCTGGTAAACCCTTATGTGCTGGAAGACCAACATATTTATGATGTTATACGCCTGTTTTATGAGCAGCAGCTAACCATTGTGCCGGTGCTTGATAATAAAAGGAACTACCTGGGCATGATATCTATCAATGCCATGAATGGCTATTTTGCAAGGCTTACATCGGTAGCGCAACCGGGTGGTATAATTGTATTGGAGATAAACAGCCGTAACAATTCGCTGGCACACATGGCGCAGATAGTGGAGTCAGACAATGCGCAGATATTAAGCTCATACATCAGCACCTATCCCGATTCAACAAAGATGGACGTTACCTTAAAAGTTAATAAGCAGGATATATCAGCCATAGTAGCCAGTTTTTTACGGTATGAGTATGATATAAAGGCCACCTTTAATCATAATGACAGTGATAATTCAATGGATAGATATGATTCATTGATGAACTATTTGAATGTATAAATTAGTTCATAGCATATAGTTGATTGTTCATAGTCAATAAATTATAATTACCATGATCAATGAACCATCAACCATGAACCAAACCAAATGAAAATAGCAGTTTACGGCAGGCAGTTTAATGATCTGGCGACACTTCCGTTTATACAGCAGGTGTTTGATACGCTGGAGCAGCATGGTGTTGAAATTTTTGTGCATCACCAGCTCAGCGAATTTATCGCCGGAAAAATTAATAATATTCCCTACAAAGTGCTGCAAAGCACCGATAAAATAAAAGGCTTTATTGATTTGTTTTTAACCCTCGGGGGCGACGGTACCCTGCTGGATATGGTAACGGTTATAGCCGATTCGGGCGTGCCTGTAATAGGTATAAACTTTGGGCGATTAGGATTTTTGGCCAGTATAAACAAAAGCGATATAACCGCGGCCATACATGCTGTAGTTAATAAAGAATATACCCTGGATACCCGGACACTGTTAAGTATTGAGTCGGATCATAATGTCTTTCCTGATGGTAATTTCGCGCTTAATGATATTACTATCCATAAACGCGACGACTCGGCAATGATAACCATGCATGTGTTTTTAGACGGCGAGTTTTTAAACTCGTATTGGGGAGATGGTATTATTATAGCTACAGCTACAGGCTCAACGGCTTACTCGTTAAGCTGCGGCGGGCCCATCATATTTCCGCAGTCAAATGGTATTGTTTTAACGCCGGTATCGCCGCATAATTTAAATGTGCGGCCTATTGTTTTACCTGATAGCAGCGTACTGTCATTTGAAGTAGAGAGCCGCAGCAATAAGTACTTACTGTCGTGCGATTCGCGCACAGCGGTTATTAATAAACAATCGCGTTTTCATGTAAAAAAGGCTGCATTTGGCTTAAACCTTATCCGTTTAAACAATGAAAGCTATTTATCAACGTTAAGGAACAAATTGTTGTGGGGCCTTGACGCCCGCAATTATTAACTTTGTTAATGCGTAAATTTTTAATCTCCCTTATTTTAATGGCCATAGCTTATGGTGTGCGCGCACAAACTTGGGAGGTTGGTGCTTCGGCAGGTTTAGCAGGATATATGGGCGACCTTAACCCCAATAACCCCTTGCTGGTTAGCGGCGGCGCGGGCAGCATATTGTTAAAGCGAAATTTTGATGAATACTTTTCGGCCCGATTAAGCCTAACCGCGGGTACCATAGCCGGTGCCGACAGCCTGTCAGGCAACAGGCAGTTTGTAAACCGCAACTTAAGTTTTAAAACCAGTTTGCAAGAAGTAAGCCTGGTGGGCGAGGTTAACTTCATGAAATATATACCATCAGTTACAACCAATCGGTACACACCTTATTTATTTATTGGCGGGGCGCTTACACACTTTAATCCGCAGGCTACTTACCAGGGCCAAACTTATGACTTACAACCATTAAAAACCGAAGGACAGGCGCAACCATACAAAACCAGTACCGTAGCTGCTATTTATGGCGCGGGCATTAAGTTTAACTTTACCGACTCATGGAACCTTATAGCTGATATTGGGTACCGCTATGCTTTTACTGATTATCTGGATGATGTGAGTGGGCTTTACGCGCCGGTAAGTAGTTTTAGCAGTCCAAATTCCATTGCATTTAAATTGGCCGACAGGGGTTTAACGCCGGGCTTCCCCGGTACACAACGCGGCGATTTAAGGCCGCACGATACTTATTTTTTTATTAACCTTACCCTTTCATTTACCTTTATATCGGCAAAATGCTATTATTAGCACATGCAATAGGGGTAATTTGTGTAGTATTTTAACAATAAACTTTCTTTTAGCCGCATATACTAAAAAAGTACAAAGTAAGTTTTACCTTTGTCCGCTGAAAAAACTGGTTTTAGTTAACCGGCCCGCGAGGAAAAAGCTATATTGCAGCGCCGTTGCAATGATAAGGTAGGTGAAATAAAATGGAATATAAAGATCAGATCGATTTGTCAAGATTGCCTAATCATATTGCTATTATTATGGATGGTAATGGCAGGTGGGCAAAAGAACAAGGCAAATTAAGAATATTCGGCCATCACAACGGGGTACTTAGCGTGCGCGATGCGGTAGAAGGGGCCTGCGATCTGGGTTTAAAATATCTTACTCTTTATACTTTCTCGTCAGAGAATTGGAACCGCCCTAAGCTGGAAGTAATGGCCATAATGGAGTTAATGGTAAGCACCATACATAAAGAAATTCAAAACTTTATGAAAAAAAATGTGCGCCTTAATGCCATTGGCGATTTGGAAATGCTGCCGCCTAAGTGCCTTAAAGAGTTAAACAAAGCCATTGAAACAACAGCCGCCAACACGGGCCTGGTGCTTACGCTGGCTTTAAGTTACAGTTCGCGCCGTGAGATTGTACATGCTGCAAAAAACATAGCTGCCAAAGTAAAAAGCGGCCAATTAGATATAGATGATATTACTGAAGAAGTGTTTGAAAATAATTTATATACCGCTGATATGCCCGATCCGGAATTACTGATCAGAACCAGCGGCGAATATCGTATAAGTAATTACCTGCTTTGGCAAATTGCCTATGCCGAGTTGTATTTTACACCTAAATTATGGCCCGATTTCAGAAAGGAAGACCTGTATGAAGCCATACATGATTACCAGAAACGCGAACGTCGTTTTGGTATGACAAGTGAACAGGTAAACTAAATTTTTACTTTTAACACTTTTTAACAACTGTATAAATTATTTTTAGCCCACTAAAATATCCGAATGAATAAATTTCTTTTTGCTGTTCTTTTATCCGTGATGAGCACCGTTGCTATGGCCCAGATACCTCGGTCATCGTCATCAAGGCCACTGCCTGCTGATAGTTTGAGTTACCTGAACCCCAAAGAATATATTATAGGAGGAATTGCAGTTAGCGGCGCTAAAAATCTGGATAATGAAACACTTATTACTATATCAAAGTTAACCAAAGGTGATAAAATTACCCTGCCCGGCGATGCCAATGCCAATGTTATAAAAAATCTTTTTTCGCAAGGGCTTTTTGATGATGTGCAGCTTAACATCACCAAAATTAACCTGGATACGGTTTATTTAGAAATAGCCGTGCAAGAGCGCCCGCGTTTGTCGCGCCTGCACATTACCGGTATACGCAAAGGCGAGGCGGACGATCTGCAAAAAAAGCTTACTGATAAAACCAATAAAATTGTAAACGATAACCTTTTATCAACCACAACCGCAATTATTAAAAAGCATTTTAATGATAAAGGATATTTAAACACCACGGTTACCATTAAGCAAAGGCCTGATCCGGGCGACCCCAACAGTATTATTTTGGATGTGATTGTTAATAAGAAGGAAAAGGTAATGGTAAACCAAATTACGTTTGAAGGTAATAAGGAAATATCATCAAAAAGGTTAAAAAAATATTTAGGCAGTTCAACACGTACCCGCAAATGGTATAATGTATTTGGGTCAAAAAAGTTTAAGCCCAATAAGTTTGATGAGGATAAGCAAAAACTGGTTGAAAATATTCAGGCCAAAGGTTACCGCGATGCCGAAATTATAAGCGATACCATTAAAAACCATGACGGCGAATCAATAGATATTAAATTTAAAATACACGAAGGACCTAAATATTATTTTGGTAATATTAAATGGTCAGGTAACTCAAAATATCCCGATCTGTATCTGAACCAGATATTAAAAATTAAAAAAGGCGATGTTTTTAGCGAGGAGACATTAAATAAAAGGTTAACAGGGGCAGGCGAGGCTGCTGATGATATATCATCATTATATTTAAATGATGGTTATTTAACTTTTAATGCCGACCCTGTGCAAACCCGTGTGCATAATGACACCGTTGATTTAGAGATAAGAATGTTTGAAGGGCCGCAATATACTATAGGCCGCGTAAGCGTTAAGGGTAATGATATTACCAATGATAAGGTGGTAATGCGCGAAATAAAAACCATACCCGGCCAAAAATTCAGTAAAGCAGTATTAATACGCAGTACCCGCGATATTGGCCAGTTAGGTAATTTTGATGATACGAAAACCGATCCGAAAATAAATCCAAATCCACAGGATGGTACGGTGGATATATTATATAATGTAGTTGAAAAACCATCAGACCAGGTTGAGCTTTCGGGTGGTTTTGGTGGTGGCCAGCTGGTGGGTACGTTGGGACTTACCTTTAACAATTTTGCATTGCGTAATATTTTCCATTTAAAAGATTATAAACCATTGCCAAAAGGCGACGGGCAAAAATTGAGTTTACGGGGCCAGTCAAGCGGTAAAACTTACCAAAATTACTCGTTCACTTTCTCCGAGCCATGGCTGGGAGGTAAAAAGCCTATATATTTTGCAGTATCGGCCTATACACAGTTAAGCTCAACCGGGTATTATTATGATGTTACCAACCCATTATATAATAAGTTACGTATTAACGGTGTAGGTATAACATTAGGTAAAAAGTTAAAATGGCCTGATGACCTGTTCCAGTTAAATTATTCTTTGAATTATGACCATTATAACCTGGATAATTTTACCGGTTATTTATTTACCAATGGTACATCAAACAATATTAAATTAACGCAGGAGCTTAGCCGTAACTCGCTTGACCAGCTTATCTTCCCAACATCGGGTTCAAACATAAAGCTTACTATACAGGCAACACCGCCATATTCGGCATTCAATAACATCAACTACCGCATAGCTACACAGGAGCAGCGCTATCATTTTGTAGAATATTATAAATTTAAATTCGACGCGCAAAACTTTACCAGGCTTATGGGTAAATTTGTATTGATGTCGCAAGTTCGTTTCGGCTTCCTGGGGCAATACAACTCGTTGGTTGGCCCGTCGCCGTTTGAGCGCTTTAAGGTGGGTGGTGATGGTATGCAGAGCTACCAGTTTTTACAAGGCAGCGAGATCATTGGGTTAAGGGGTTATACCAACTTCTCTATAGTGCCGGTTGGCTCAAATTATGATGCTAATAATAACCCGGGCAGTCCTATATATAACAAAATTACCTTCGAGGTGCGCCACCCGGTTATTACCGGTGCATCGGCAACCATATTTTTATTAGCCTTTGCTGAGGGCGGTAACACCTGGAATACTTTTAGCCAGTTTAATCCGTTTAACATGAGACGATCGGCAGGTATTGGCGCACGGATATTTTTACCTATTTTTGGATTACTTGGTTTAGATTATGGTTATGGTTTCGACGCCATACCCGGAAACCCGTCTGCTAACAAAGGGCAGGTTAGTTTCTCCATATCTCAAAGCATCAGTGGCGGATTTAATTAATTTTGCATAAAAGCATGAAAAAAATATTTTTAGTAACCTGTTTTACCATATTTGCATTTACCGCCTCGTTTGCGCAGCGGTTTGCCTATGTAAACTCCGACTATATTTTAAAACACATGCCCGAGTATGTTTCGGCACAAAAACAACTGGCGGCGTTGTCTGAACAATGGCAAAAAGAGGTTGATGCCCGTTTCCAGGAAATTGACCGGCTGTACAAAGCCTACCAGGCCGACCAGCCGCTGATGACCCCGGACATGAAAAAACGCCGCGAGGCCGAAATTGTTGAAAAAGAGAAATTAGCTAAAGATTTTCAGGTACAAAAGTTTGGACCCGATGGCGAATTACCCAAACGCAGTACAGCCACCATTAAACCTATTCAGGATAAAGTGTCTAAAGCTATACAGGCCGTTGCCGAGAGCGAGAATTTGGACATGATTTTTGATAAAAACAGCGATGTGATCATGTTATTTGCCAACCCGCGTTATGATAAAAGCGACGAAGTAATAACCCGTTTAGGATTAAAACCCGGCGTATTTGCTAAATAAAAAATTTATACATATAATCGTACTATAATTAATTTAAACACAAAAAAAGAAGAATGAAAAATTTATTTAAAGTTGCTGCAATTGCACTATGCATAGTATTAATGGGCAACTTTGCCAAAGCACAAACGAAGATAGGGTATATAGCTGTAGATCAGATTATACCGTTGTTACCTGAATATAAAACAGCCCAAACTACTGTTACTAATTTTCAGCAAACTTATATAGACGCAATTCAAAAGCTAGGTACAGAATATCAAAATAAAGCTAAAGATTATGAAGCTAAAAGGGCGACTATGAGTGAAGCTGCCCGCACCGTGGCGGAAAGCGAACTTGGCGATCTTCAAAAAAGAACTACAGACTTGCAAAATAAAGCGCAGCAAGATGTTGCAGCTAAAGGTGACGAGCAAATGCAGCCTTTGGTTGCCAAGGTAAAAGCAGCTATAACAGCCGTAGCAAAAGAAAAAGGCTACACTTATGTTATTAATACATCGTCTACAGACCTTATCGTTGCACCTGAAGCCGATAACTTATTAGCAGCTGTAAAACTTAAATTAGCTTTAAAATAATTTTAATGTAATACATTTACAAAGCTCCCCGGTTATTCGGGGGGCTTTTTTTATTTTTTGTTAAATATGGCAGGTAAACCTATAGGTATTTTTGATTCGGGTATTGGCGGGCTTACGGTATTTCGTTCAATAGCCGAACAATTGCCGGGCTATGATTACATATACCTGGGCGATAGCAGTCGTGCCCCTTACGGCAACCGCTCGTTTAATACCATACACCAATACACCTGGGAATGTGTGCAATGGCTGTTTAAAATGGACTGCCAGCTCATTATACTGGCCTGCAATACCGCATCAGCAAAGGCGCTGCGCACCATACAGCAAAAGGATATGCAGGGCATTGACCCCACCAAACGGGTATTAGGCGTAATACGCCCAACTGCTGAGGTTATTGGCAATTACTCTGCCACTAAAGAAATTGGTGTTTTAGGCACTACAGGTACCGTACAGTCCGAATCATACCTGATAGAGATACAAAAGTTTTTTCCCGACCTTAAAGTGTACCAGCAGGCATGCCCGCTGTGGGTACCTATGATTGAAAGTGGCGATTACGAAAAGCCCGAAGCGGATGCGATTATCAATTTATACCTGTATGAGCTGATGAAGCAATCGGTAAATATTGATACCATATTATTGGCTTGCACGCATTACCCGTTGATACAGGATAAAATAAAAGCGCTTTTATCGCCCAATATAAAGGTAATAGCCCAGGGCGACATAGTGGCCCATAGTCTGGCCGACTACCTGCAACGCCACCCCAAAATGGAGCAGCAGTTAAGCAAAACAGGCACCAAACAATTTTTTACTACGGATGATACGGCTGAGTTTGATGGTCATGCTTCAAGATTCTTTTCTGCTCCGGTTACTTCCTCGCATGTATCGGTTACGGAGTTTAGTTGCGGTTAAATTAATTGCTACTAAGTTGGTCAACTTTAATAGGTTTAACCTGCCTTAAATTGTTAAGCATTTATTAAGTTTGCACTCAAAGCAAACGTATTGAATTATTACCTAACATATATCATAGTTGCCATAGGGCTTTTTAGCTTCTCGGCCCTGTTTGCCTTATTTGGCGTATATGCCGAGCGTAAATTATCCGCCTTTATACAAGACCGTCTGGGACCAACCGAAACGGGCAAATTTGGTACCCTGCAAACCTTTGCAGATATTGTAAAACTGGTACAAAAAGAACTGATAACCCCCGCCGCTGCCGATAAAATGCTATTTGTAATGGCCCCGGTAATTATATTTATTGCGGTTTATATGGGTTTTGCGGCGCTGCCCTGGGCACCGGGCCTTGTCCCTTCAAAAATCAATTTAGGTTTATATTATATTTTCGCCATTATATCCATGGAAACATTGGGTATACTCATGGCGGGCTGGGGATCAAACAATAAATATTCTATACTAGGTGCTATGCGTTCGGCCGCACAGATCATTTCGTACGAGATACCGGCTGGCTTTGCGCTTATATCGGTTGTAATGATAGCGCAAACCCTTAACCTGCAAACCATAGGCCTACAGCAAGGTATCCTGTCAGCAGAAAAAACAAAATTTTTAGGCTTTTATGATGTAAGCCATATGGGGGGCATATTAGCGTGGAATATTTTCAGGGCACCGCACCTCATCATCGCGTTCGTAATTTATTTTATAGCCTCGTTAGCCGAGAGTAACCGCGCACCGTTTGATATTCCCGAAGCGGAGTCAGAACTGGTATCAGGTTTTCATACCGAGTATTCGGGTTTAAGGTTCGCGTTTATATTCCTGGCAGAATATTCTATGATGTTCCTGGTATCTATGGTAGGCGTTATTTTATTTTTAGGGGCATGGAATACACCTCTGCCAAATATAGGATCGTTACATTTAGCTAATTGGACAACCGGCACTGTTTGGGGCATATTTTGGGTAGCCGCCAAAAGCCTTACCCTGGTTGGCGTACAAATGTGGATACGCTGGACGCTGCCACGTCTGCGTGTTGACCAGTTAATGGCGCTTTGCTGGAAGGTATTAACCCCGCTGGCATTTTTATGTATGCTGATATCGGGCGTGTGGCGGTTATGGCTAATGTAGTATAGTGATTAGTGATTTGTAATTAGAGATTAGTTTAAGTAATATAAAATCAACGGTATCAAAAGAATCAAATAAAAATCAGCGGTCAGTGGTCAAGAGGGCAATAAAAGGATTTACAACAGCTATGACAGGGTTAGGTTTAACCCTGCGGCACCTGTTCACGTCAAACGCGAAGCGGGATGTTGTGCCTATAAGCTCCGATAATTATTTCCACCAGTTAGAAGGAACCAATACTATACAATATCCCCACCAAAAATTACCCATACCCGAGGTTGGGCGTTACCAGCTGGATGTGGAGATAGATGATTGTATAGTTTGCGACCTATGCGCCAAAATTTGTCCGGTTGATTGTATAACGATCGAGTCGATAAAAACTACAGATCCGGCAGGTATAGGTCAAACATCAGATGGTACTACCAAGAGGCTTTATGCCGCCCAATTTGATATTGATATGGCCAAGTGCATGTACTGCGGCTTATGCACCATAGTTTGCCCTACCGAGTGTATTATAATGACCAATCAGTACGATAAAACCGTATTTGAGTTGAGCAATCTTACTTATGAATTTTCGGATATGGCACCCGAAGATGCTGCCGAAAAACGCGCGCTGTTAGAAAAACAGCAAGCCGAAAAGCAGGCCGCCAAATTGGCTGCTATGCAGCAAAAGGAGGGTGGGGTATGAGCGTAACGCAGATACTTTTTTATGTAATGGCTTTTATTGTGGTGGGTTCGGCACTGTTTGTGGCGGCTACTAAAAATTTGGTGCGCTCCATATTTATGTTTTTTATAACGTTGTTTGCACTGGCGGGCCTTTACGTTTTGGCCCTGGCCGATTTTGTGGCCATAACCCAGGTGGTAATATATGTAGGCGGTATTTTAGTGCTAATATTATTTGCGTTTATGCTATCGGGCAGGGAAACGCTGAATATACTACAGCAGCAAAAAAGTAAACTGGTTAATGTAGGTAAGCTGCCCGCGCTAATATTAGCGGTATTATTTTTTGTGGTGATGATAGTTGTGGTAACTAAAATAGATGCAGGTAATTTAAACTGGGTAAAGCAGTCTATCGTAACTCACAATGAAATTAAGCCCAACGACCTGGTTACCGATAACATCGGTATTAATTTAATGACACGTTATCTGCTGCCTTTTGAGGCCATATCAGTATTGTTAATGATAGCGCTGGTTGGCGCGGCACACTTATCGCGTAAGGAGGTGAAAGGATGATAGGGTTAACCGATTTTTTAATAGTAAGCGCCGCGTTGTTTTGCATCGGTATGTATATGATCGTATCAAAACGGAACGCCATACAAATACTAATAGGCATTGAACTGATGCTGAACGCAGCCATTTTAAACCTGGTGGCCTTTAGTAAGTACGATAAAATAAACAATACCGGACAGGTGTTTGCCCTGTTTGCCATTGTGCTGGCAGCGGCAACAACTGCTGTGGCGCTGGCTATCATACTAAATGTTTACCGCCAATATAAAACTATTGACCCGGGAGAAATTAATAAGTTGAGGGATTGAATATGAACTCAACTAAAGTAGATAAGAAAAAGAGCGTTGTCATCCTGAGCTTGTCGAAGGATGCGGGGCAGGCCCTTACGCGCATCCTTCGACAAGCTCAGGATGACAGTTTAAGGACAGCTTAAAAAACTAATATTTGGAAACATACCTACCATACCAGGATTCGTTAACCATTTGTCGGGCATTGGCGGCTGTGCTGTTGCCGCTGCTAGCTTTTGCAGTTAACTTTTTTATGCCTGCAAAATGGTGTAAGGTAACCGGGTGGGTATCAACTTTAGCTATTTTATTTAGCTGTATCCTGTCGGTAATGGTATTTAACGGGGTATGGAACCATTTACCCGTGCACTGGCAAATACGCTGGTTTGTAATTGGCGGCAGTAAAATTTACGCGGGTATATTGTTAAACAACCTGTCGGCTTTAATGCTGCTGCTGGTATCGGTAATTGCACTGCCGGTGCATATATACTCAACCGCCTACATGAAGCATGACGAACGGTACAACCGTTACTTTACCTATCTCAGCTTTTTTTGCTTTAGTATGCTGGCATTGGTTGTGGCCGATAACCTGGTACTACTATATGCTTTTTGGGAGCTGGTAGGTTTTTCGTCATACCTGTTAATAGGTTTTTGGTTTACCCGCCAAAACGCGATAATGGCCAATAAAAAAGCTTTTATTATGAACCGGATAGGCGATGTTGGCTTATTGATAGCCATTCTTATCCTTTTCTCTCAGTACCGCACTTTTGATATGGTGCAGCTTTTTGGCAGCGAGGGCTTTGTTACCCAGTCGCAAATTGTGGACGGCAACTGGCTCGGTCCAATACGCAGTATGCCCGCGGTTTGGCAATACATTGCTTTTGGAGGAATATTATTAGGGGTGGCGGCAAAGTCGGCACAGTTCCCGCTGCATACCTGGCTGCCCGATGCTATGGAGGGCCCAACATCCGTATCGGCCTTAATTCACGCGGCTACTATGGTTGCTGCAGGCGTATTTTTATTGGGTAGGGTTTACCCCATGTTTACATCGGTCGAGTTGGATATATTGGCTGCTGTCGGTTGCTTTACCGCCTTTATGGCTGCTACCATCGCGCTTACGCAAAATGACCTAAAACGTATTTTGGCTTACTCTACTATATCGCAACTGGGTTATATGGTTATGGCAATGGGTATTGGTGCCTATGCATCGTCGCTATTTCATTTGGTAACGCACGCGTTTTTTAAATGCCTGCTGTTTTTAGTGGCCGGTATTGTAATACACCAGGTGCAGCATATTAAGGAAGATAACGATCTTGACATCGACCCCCAAAACATACTCAATATGGGCGGCCTGCGTAAAAAACTGCCGCTAACCTTTATTGCTGCGCTGATTGGCAGTTTGGCTTTGATTGGTTTGCCGCTTACATCGGGCTATTTATCAAAGGATGGTATTTTGATACAGGCGTTTGATTGGAGCGATGACAAAAGTATCTGGTTTAAACTCATCCCTTATGGTGCCATAGCCACCACCTGGCTTACCGCTTTTTATGTGGCAAGGCTAATGGTAAAGGTGTTTTTTGGCAAATTTAAACTGGAGCAATTCCATCCCAATATAAAATACCACATCAGCGATGGGGGATTGCAATATAAAGCACCGCTTGTTTTTTTGGCTGCGGCATCTTTGTTCCCGTTGTTTTCGCTTAACCCTGTTTTATATGAACAGGCTTGGCTGTATACCGCATTTACACCCGCAAATTACCTCGACCGGGTAAATATATACCATACCATTATCCCCATAGGGGTAAATATTTTAAGCGTTTTTGTAATGTATTGGGCCTATAGTGTATACTTTAAGCGTAATAGCTGGTCGTTTCCGCAAACAGGTTTCCTGTTCCGGCTTTCGTACAATCAATGGTATATTGATAAAATATACCTACGTTTTATAGTCGAACCGTTTATGGCATTAACGCGCGGCGCGTCCATTTTTGATTTAAAGGTGATAGACGGCTTTATACATCTGCTCACGCGGATAGTTATTGCTATATCAAAATTAGCCGCCTGGTTTGATCATAACATTATTGATGGTGCTACCCGTTTGCTTACATTTATGGTAGAAAGCATTGGTAATTTTGTGCGCGGCTTTCAACGCGGCAAAATTCAATACTATTTATTCAGTATGCTGGCCATAGTGCTGGCGCTGTTTATTTTAAAAATTCTAATTTAGATTGGAGATGTTAGATATGAGATATAGAAATATTTATTTAATGAGGATTGGTAAGCACTCACCACTCACCACTCACCACTCACTACTCACAACATGAATGTGCTAACCCTATTAATATTTACCCCCATACTGTTTGGCTTTATCATTGCCTTGCTGCCGTCGGGTATGCGCGGTAGTTTTAAGTATATCACGCTGCTGGCTACACTGGTACAGTTAGCTATAAGTGTGTGGATATACTGCAACTTTAAAACCGGCCCGGCGTTTGGCGGCATTATGCACGAGGATCAGTTTCAGTTTGTGCAAAAAATACCCTGGATAAACCTTAATCTGGGCACCATGGGCAACATGCAGGTTGATTATTTTGTTGGTATCGACGGCATATCCGTAACCCTGCTGGTCATGACCTCGTTAATACTGGTCATAGCAGCCTTGGCCTCGTGGGAGATCACCAGTAATTTAAAAGGTTTTTTTGTGCTGTTCCTGATATTGGATATGGCCGTTATAGGCGTGTTTTGCTCGCTCGATTTTTTCCTGTTCTACATTTTTTACGAGCTGATGCTGCTGCCATTATACTTTTTAATAGGGATGTGGGGCGGTGTGCGGCGCGAATATGCGGCCATCAAATTTTTCCTATTTACGCTGTTTGGTTCGGTATTTATGTTGCTGGTGATGATAGGTTTATACCTTTCGGTTACCGACCCGGTTACGCATAGCCACACCTTTAATATGGTGCAAATGATGAACCCCGCCAACTATGGCCGCGATTCTATATTCTCAGTATTCGCGCATCAAACCATTTTTGGGGTATCTGCCCGTACTATTGGGTTCGTGGTGTTATTTATCGCCTTTGCCATTAAGGTGCCGGTTGTGCCGTTGCATACCTGGCTACCCGATGCGCACGTAGAGGCACCTACGCCGGTATCTATCATTCTTGCAGGTATATTGCTAAAAATTGGCGGTTACGGTATCATCAGGGTATGTATCAGCATATTTCCGGATGTAGCTACCTGCAGTGCTTTCTGGCTGGGGTTATTGGGCGTTATCTCTATATTATATGGTGCCTTCAATGCGTTGGCCCAGCGCGATCTTAAACGGGTTATCGCATACTCATCTGTATCGCAAATGGGGTTTGTATTGTTAGGCATTGCCTCCCAAACTGCCGAGGGCATAAGCGGCGCGGTAATGCAAATGGTGAGCCACGGGTTTTTATCAACCATGCTGTTCTTCCTGGTAGGGGTGGTGTATAACCGAGTGCATGATAGAGATATCTACCACTTTAGGGGTCTTGCCGGTTTAATGCCTAAATACACAGTATTTATAATGATAGCATTTTTCGCGTCGTTAGGCTTGCCGGGGTTCTCGGCATTTATTGCAGAAGCTTTCTCATTAGCCGGGGCATTTAAATCGCCATCGGCTAATGGTTTATTACCTTACTGGATGGCTGCCTGCGGCGCGGTAGGTATATTGTTTAGTGCCTGCTATTTTTTATGGACCTTACAGCGTGTATTTTTTGGCTCGTTATCCCTAAAAGGCGGCGAGGTATGGAAAACCGCATTAACTGATTTGAATCCCCGCGAGATCATTGCCCTTGTACCCTTAGCCACGCTGGTATTGGTTTTAGGGGTAATGCCATCATTTGTATTTGATAAAATAAATGATTCGGTTTTGTTACTGGTTCAGTTTTTACAGCGATAAATGCACGAGCTACTACCCTATATACCGCAGCAACTAACCCAAATTTTGGGCGACATAAGCTATTTTATGCCCGAGATATATTTGGCTATATTTTTTATGTTGGTTTTATTAACCGATCTCATCTTCGGTAAAAACTCGGCTAAACTATGCCGCGCGGTAGCTTGCATGGGTATTGCCATTGTTATTTTTAAAGATCTGCAGCAGGTGGCTATGGTGTTACATGAGGGCAGGCTTTTATTCAGCAATATGTTGCTGTTAAACCATACCTCGCTGGTGTTTAAATTTATTATTGATGTATTGGCATTTGCCTTATTCATATATTTCCCCTGGGACGAGCGTTTAAAGGCCCATCCCAAGGGATTATCTGACCTGTATACCATTACTATCGGGTCGGTATTTGGTTTGCATTTAATGGTGATGGCTGTAAACCTGTTGTCGGTTTATGTGGCTATAGAGGTGGTATCTATCAGCTCGTATTTAATGGTGGCCTACCGGTCAGAAAATGGCTTTAGCACCGAGGCGGGTTTAAAATATGTATTATTTGGCGGGGCGTCATCGGCTATGCTATTGTATGGTATATCGTTGTTCTACGGCTTTATGGGGTCGGCAAATATTTTTGATACAGGGGCCTTGCATAACCTTTCCGCCATTAACCCTTTAGCCCTAACCTTCGCGCTGTTATTGATGTTTATTGGTATTGGGTTTAAGCTATCTATGGTACCCATGCACTTTTGGGTGCCCGATGTGTATCAGGGTGCGCCAACGCCGGTTACAGCTTATCTTTCAACCCTGCCAAAAATTGCGGCTTTTGGGTTGCTGGTTAACTTTTTAACCCCGTTTATATTCTTAGCAGATTTTTCGGTCCTGAATTTAAAGTTATACCTCTCCATTATAGGTATCATTACTCTTATAGCCGGAAATTTTGCCGCCGTTATGCAAACCAATGTAAAGCGCATGCTGGCCTATTCAAGCATTGGGCATACAGGTTTTGCTTTAATGGCTATAGTTACTTTTACCGGGCAAGGTATAAGCGCACTTGCTTTTTACCTTGCGGTATATGGCATAGCTAATATAGCCGCGCTGGCGTTAGCCAGCTACTTTGCCAACGTTGCCGATGCGGAAGATATAGAAGGGTATAGGGGCCTGGGCTTAAGTTATCCCACGGCTTCAATTTGTTTTATTATTATATTGATTTCATTAACCGGACTGCCTGTTTCTGTAGGGTTTGCGGGTAAGTTGTTTGTTTTTTCGTCGGTTTACAGCGTTTATCAGCAAAACCACGATGTGTGGCTGTTATTATTTATGATAACCGGGGCCTTAACCACCGTAGTTTCTTTATTCTATTACATAAAAATACCGCTGTACTTATTTCTTAAAAAGCGCGAAAACCCGGTTACTGTAATCTCAAATTCAAATACAATTATCATTTTTGCAATCATTGTTTGTTTAATTGTGCTCTTGCTTGGTATTTTCCCTGATAAACTTCTTCAGTTTTTGTAAAAAGACACTTTTTATCCACTTTTTCATAAATAATTAACATTTATTTCATTTATATATGATATTAATCATAATTTCAGGCCGTTTTTAATTCAAATAATTCGACTAATTTTATGAAGCGTTATTTTCCATTTTCTATAATCGTATTAATTCTCCTTTTAACCTTTATTTTCCCATCTGTTGATTTTGATAAATCAGCAAAATCAAACTACAATACCGGCGACATCGCCTGGATGCTCATGTCAACCGCGCTGGTACTGATCATGACACCCGGTCTGGCGTTTTTTTACGGCGGTATGGTTAACAAAAAGAACGTTATATCCACCATGCTGCAAAGCGTTATCTGTATGGTTATTATTACTGTAATGTGGGGCATATTTGGCTTTAGCCTTGCCTTTGGCGATAGTATAGGTGGCGTAATAGGTAACCCCTCAACTTATTTTATGATGAAGGGCATGTTAGGCAACAATACCTGGAAACTGGCACCAACCATTCCGTTATTGCTGTTTGCCATGTACCAGCTAAAGTTTGCTATTATAACCCCCGCGTTGATAACCGGCGCTTTTGCCGAGCGTATTCGCTTTAATTCGTACATCATATTTTTATGTCTGTTCTCTATATTTATATTCTCACCGCTGGCGCACTGCACCTGGCACCCTGATGGTTTGTTAAGTAAAATGGGCGTGTTAGACTTTGCAGGCGGTACCGTAGTACATATGTCGGCCGGGTGGGCGGCATTGGCGTCGGCCTTATATTTAAAGAAAAGAAACGAGCCCAGCCATGCGCCCGCGCGTATTACTTATGTTTTAATAGGTACGGGCTTATTGTGGTTTGGTTGGTTTGGCTTTAACGCGGGTTCGGCATTTGGTGCTAACCATTTAGCGGTTACGGCACTGGCCACCAGTACAACAGCATCGGCAGCAGCAGGTTTAACCTGGATATTTTTTGATATGCTGCGTGGCAAAAAGCCATCGGCCATGGGCACCTGTATTGGTGCGGTTGTTGGTTTGGTAGCTATTACCCCGGCAGCGGGTTATGTATCTGTTCCGCATTCGTTGGCAATAGGTATTATATCAGCGGTAGTGAGTAACCTGGTGGTTGAGTGGCGCACCCGCACATCGATTGACGATACATTGGATGTTTTTCCCTGCCATGGTGTAGGCGGTATGGTAGGTATGCTGCTTACCGGCGTATTTGCTAACGTAAATGTAAACCCGGCCAACACAACAGGCAACGGTTTGTTTTTTGGCGAGACCCACCTGTTTTTAGTACAGCTTTTTGCCATGATAGTAGTATCCATTTATGCTTTTTTTGGTTCGTTGCTGCTATTAAAAATTACGGATATGATATCGCCGCTGCGCGTTTCAAAAGAAGACGAAGTAATTGGTCTTGACATTAGCCAGCATGGCGAAAAATTATAATAAGATACTTTCCCAATTAATAACCTCGAGGGTCCGGCTTTATAACCGGACCTTTTTTATTTTTTTAGCGATTTTTTTTGGTAAAACGGTTTACATAGCTTTACATAATTAAAGAAAAAATAGGTTAAATACTTAATAATCAATTATTTATAAAATTGCAGGGTTGACATAAAACATACCCGGATTTTACTTGTCGTTCACCCTCTTTCCGCCATAGGCTAAGAGAGGGTCGACGAGCGTCTGAGCGTAGTCGGGGGTGAGTAAATGTCGCACTATTTGCCCTTTTTTTAAAGTTATTCTAAAGCATCATATTTATCCACAATCCGGCAAATATCACAGGTATAATGTGTATTTTCGCAGGTTGTTTTTTAAACCAAATATGAGCGAAGAAAATCAGGACAAATCAAATTACTCGGCAGATAATATACAGGTTTTAGAAGGGTTAGAAGCGGTGCGCAAGCGCCCTTCGATGTATATTGGCGATACTGGCGCAAAAGGCTTGCACCACCTGGTGTATGAAGTGGTTGATAACTCGATAGATGAGGCACTTGCCGGATATTGCGATACCATAAATGTTACTATACATAAAGGTAACTCGATTACTGTTGTTGATAATGGCCGAGGTATACCAACGGGCATTACTACTAAAGAGCAAGTATCGGCACTGCAAATTGTAATGACGGTATTGCACGCCGGTGGTAAGTTTGATAAAGATACCTACAAAGTATCCGGTGGTTTGCATGGTGTGGGTGTAAGTTGCGTAAACGCGCTTTCAACACACATGAAAACCGTGGTTGAGCGCGATGGTAAAATATTTACCCAGGAGTATGCGCAAGGCAAACCTTTATTTGAGGTAAAAGAAATTGGCGTATCAGACCGCACAGGTACAACCCAAACTTTTCAGCCCGACCCGGAGATATTTACCTTAACTACCGAATATAAATTTGAAACACTGGCCGGTCGTTTGCGCGAACTGGCTTACTTAAATAAAGGCATACGTTTAACCCTTACCGATGAGCGGGAGCAAAATGACGACGGAAGTTTCTTATCAGAAGAGTTTTACTCGACAGGCGGCTTAAGCGAGTTTGTTAAGTACCTGGATGGTACACGCACATCTATAATACCTGAGCCAATTTATTTGGATGGTATAAAACAAGGCATACCGGTTGAACTGGCATTGCAGTATAATGATACCTATAGCGAGAACGTATACTCGTATGTAAATAATATTAACACTATTGAAGGCGGTACGCACGTTGCCGGTTTCCGTAGGGGGCTAACCCGTACCCTAAAAAGCTATGCTGATAAAGAGGGGCTGCTTAAAAACATGAAAATTGAAATTACCGGTGATGACTTCCGCGAGGGGTTGACCGCCATAATTTCGGTAAAAGTGCAGGAGCCGCAGTTTGAAGGCCAAACCAAGGGTAAGTTGGGTAACAACGAGGTAATGGGCGCCGTAGATATGGCCGTAGGCGAAATTTTAGGTAATTACCTGGAAGAACACCCTAAGGAAGCCAAAATGATAGTAAACAAGGTTATACTGGCCGCTACAGCCCGTGCCGCAGCCCGTAAAGCACGCGAAATGGTGCAGCGTAAAAGTGTAATGGGTGGCTCGGGTTTACCCGGCAAACTGGCCGATTGCGCTAACAGCGACCCTGCATTATGCGAAATATATTTAGTGGAAGGTGACTCGGCGGGTGGTACTGCCAAACAGGGCCGCAACCGCGAGTACCAGGCAATTTTGCCGTTAAGAGGTAAGATACTTAACGTAGAGAAAGCCATGGAGCATAAGATATATGAGAACGAGGAGATAAAAAACATGTTTACCGGCCTGGGCGTTAGCCGCGGTACACCGGATGATGACAAGGCCTTAAATATTGCTAAACTGCGTTACCATAAAATTATCATCATGACGGATGCTGACGTGGATGGATCGCACATTACTACGCTGATATTAACTTTCTTCTTCCGTTATATGAAAGAGTTGATTGAGGCAGGATATGTTTATATCGCATCGCCGCCGTTATACCAGGTTAAAAAAGGTAAGGAGTTTGAATACTGCTGGACAGAAGCTCAACGCGACGTAGCTATACAAAAACTAAAAGGCGCCGGTAAAGAAGATAGCGTACACGTACAACGTTACAAAGGTTTGGGCGAGATGAACGCCGAGCAGTTATGGGAAACTACCATGAACCCGGCAACACGCACCCTTAAAAAGGCTAGTATTGAAAATGCCGCCGAGTGCGACCATACCTTTAGTATGTTAATGGGTGATGAAGTTGCCCCGCGCCGCGCATTTATTGAGAAAAATGCCAAATACGCGAAGATAGATACCTAGTAATTTCGGATTTCGGATTTTCGATTTCGGATTTATAATTATTTAAAACGCCTCTATAAGAGGCGTTTTTTGTTTGTCAGGTGT
>NZ_JBDTJZ010000030.1:0-18091 GCF_039935595.1 Mucilaginibacter sp.
CAATATACTTTTTACCGTTCTCGTCAAATAAGCAAGCGCCTTCGCCTTTTACAATGGGCACGGGCGGCAGGGCGGTTTTCATTTGGGTATAAGGGTGCCATACTACTTTTAAATCCCGTTCTGCTAAAGTCATACATTCTCCTTTAAAAGTTTTACTACATGCTGGTCTATCGGGAAAGTCATGTCTTCCGGCTGTAAGTCTGTAAGGGCCACCCAACGAAAAGCCTGTAGTACCTCTCCTTCCCCATCAAAATCAAAAGCAACGGTTTTTATACTCAAATTTAATGGGGATATTGCTTTAACCCTGTAGTAAACACTAATTATCTGTGCATCGCCGAAGGCAGATTTTACAAAAAAATCAGTAGTGTAAAAATGATTTAGCACTTCTATCTCTACATCACATTCTTCTAAAAACTCGCGTTTTAAACAATCGGTTAATCCTTCCCCATATTCTACACCTCCACCGGGCAATTTGGTAAACTGCCTGCCATACTCCTTCTCATCAGTAATTAATAGCTGGTTAGCCTCATTAACCAGCAAACCATAAGCACGTACATTAAATATAGCCATTATTCAAAGTGTTTTTTGTTTCGGATAACCCTGTCCATCGTCCATTCAATATGTTCGGTTTTAGGCTCGGAGCGTATGGGGCAGTTTGGCATACTACAGTAATGACAGCAGTCGGGCAAACAGGGGTCAGCATGTATAAATAATTCGGTTTTGGTTACTTCACGGTTTATCAGTTTATCAATCATTGATACTTCCTCGTGCACTTTGTTCAAATCAAAGTAATTAGGTAAAGTTACATGGCAATCAATATGTAACTCATTGCCGTATTTTTGAGCGCGAAAGTTATGAATGTCTATCCATTCCTCTTTGCGTTTATCGTTCAATATTTCAACAACATCAGCAACAACCAAAAAATCGGCCTCGTCCATTAACCCGCCTACCGATCTGCGAACCAGTTTATAACCCGTAAAAATTATATAGCATCCTACAATTATAGATAATACACCATCCAATACCAGCACACCTGTAAAATGTATCAGCAACAAACCTACAACCAGGCCGCCGCTGGTAACCATATCGGTAATAAGATGCCGGCCATCTGCCTCAATAGTTATAGATGGCAACGTTTTACCCTTATTTATCATATAAAAACCCAACACACCATTAACAGCACCGGTAATCCCAATTATTAAAGCACCGGTTAACAGGTCGTGAATAACATGCGGATAAAATATACTGTAACCAGCTTTAAAAATAATAATTAAACCGGCTACCAGTATTAGGGTACCTTCAATAAAAACCGAAAAATACTCAACTTTTCCGTGCCCGTAAGGGTGGTTCTCATCTCTTGGTTGCGAGGCTAAATAGATGCTAAAAAACGCGAACGAGCTGGCAATTACATTTACTATACTTTCGGCTGCATCTGTAAGCACAAACGTTGAGGACGTTATAAAATAGGCGCCAAATTTGGCAAGCATTAAAACAACGCCCGTTACCAGCGAAATTAATATGATTCTTTTTTGTTGCTGCAAAACCCTTTAAATATGGGCCAAATTTATAAATAACAAATGGTAACTATGGCAGAAAGCTGAAACCAAAATAGTAAAAGCAAAAAGTAGCTTTTAATGGCTTTAGCTTAAGGCTTATTTTCTATATTTGCCCTCGTTAACAATTTAAAACAGACATGAGCGCATTAAGTAACAGGATAAACAACCTGTCGGAATCAGCAACTATTAAAATGGCCAAAATGGGCCGTGAATTGGCCGCAAAAGGCATTGATGTGATAAATTTAAGCTTTGGCGAGCCCGATTTTAACACACCAAAGCATATTAAGGAAGCGGCTAAGAAGGCGATGGATGATAACTTTACTTATTATACCCCTGTTTCCGGCTACCCTGAATTGCGTAAAGCTGTTGTAGAAAAGTTAAAGAACGAAAATGGCTTAGATTATGACCCAAGCCAGATCGTGGTATCTACCGGTGCAAAACAATCAATTGCTAACGTTTTACTATGTCTGGTTAACCCCGGCGAAGAGGTAATCATACCTACACCTTACTGGGTGTCCTACTCGGAAGTGGTTAAGTTAACCGAAGGAAAAAGCGTATTTATTGATACTACCGTTGAGTCGGACTTTAAGATAAGCCCCGAACAGTTAGAGGCCGCTATTACGCCTAAAACCAAACTGTTTATGTTTTCATCGCCGTGTAACCCTACCGGTAGTGTTTACAGCAAAGCCGAATTGGAAGGGCTGGCTAAGGTATTTGAAAAACACCCCAACATCTACATCCTGAGCGACGAGATATATGAGCATATTAACTTTGTAGACAAACACGAGTCAATAGCTCAATTTGATAGCATCAAAGATCGTGTAATTATTATAAACGGATGGTCAAAAGCATTTGCAATGACCGGCTGGCGCTTAGGTTATTCGGCATCAAATAAAGAAATAGCAGCCGCTTGCGATAAATTACAGGGACAAATAACTTCAGGTACTTCGTCAGTTACCCAGCGTGCAGGTTTAGCTGCTTATCTGGGTGGTTTAGAGAGCGTATTAGAAATGCGCGAGCAATTTAAAAAACGCCGTGACCTTGTTTATGGCTTAATGAAAGATATTGAAGGTATTAAAGTAAACCTACCCGAAGGCGCGTTTTACTTCTTCCCTAATGTTACCTCTTTCTTTGGTAAAAGCTATAATGGCCGTACCATTAATGACGCCGATGAACTGAGCATTTACTTACTGGAAGAAGCCCACGTTTCAACCGTAGGTGGTGATTCATTTGGTGACAAAAAATCAATCCGTATGTCGTATGCTGCTTCTGAAGAGAAATTGATCGAAGCCATGAAACGCATTAAATCGGCTTTAGGAAAATTGAAATAATTTTATCCAAATAAAAAAACCTCTGGCCCCTTTGCAATGCAAAGGGGCTTTTTATTTAATGATGTATCTCTTTTTTAGCTTTAAGATTTAAAATAACATCGTGCGTACATAGTTTGATATTACATTGCGGGCTTAAAATTATAAGGTTATAAAGCGCGAAATGTTAACTTTATCTTCTAAACATTAATGCAATGATTCAAAAAACGGCCTGCTTTTTATTTCTGTTTTGTATTCTACAAAGCGCCGCTTTTACACAACCGTTTAATAAAGGCAAGTTAGACAGCTTTTTTGTAGCACTGAACAAGCATGACCAAAGTATGGGTAGTATCGCCATAGCCAAGAACGGCATGTTGGTATATCAAAACGCCATTGGGTATAGCCAGGTAGGTAACGGTTTAAAAACACCGGCGACCATTGGAACAAAATATCGGATAGGCTCTATCAGTAAGATGTTTACTGCTACTATGATCTTTCAGTTGATAGATGAAGGCAAGCTTAGCCTTCAGACACCACTGGGTAATTATTTTCCACAAATCTCAAATGCCGGGAAGATTACCATAGGAGAAATGCTGGGTCACCGCAGCGGTCTTCATAACTTTACAGCCGATTCGCTTTCTTATACAACGACTCCTAAGTCAGAAGCTGAAATGATTGCCATTTTTGCAAGACAGAAACCCGATTTTGAACCGGATGCAAAGGCTGTATACAGCAATACTAATTTCGTGCTACTGGGTTATATAATTGAAAGATTGACTGGTAAAACGTATGCTGAAGAATTAAGAAAAC
Source organism: Mucilaginibacter sp. (assembly GCF_039935595.1). Lineage (GTDB taxonomy): Bacteria > Bacteroidota > Bacteroidia > Sphingobacteriales > Sphingobacteriaceae > Mucilaginibacter. The sequence continues at coordinate 3,674 of NZ_JBDTJZ010000030.1, forward strand.
GTATTACTTCAAAAATAGGCCTTGCAGACACTTATTACGGAACTAAAGCCAACCCAGCCAAAAACGAATCTTACTCCTATGATTACGCAATACAGTGGACACAAGTGCCAGAAGCTGATTTGAGTATTCCGGCTGGCGCTGGAGCTGTTGTTTCCACACCCGCTGATCTGGTTAAATTTATAAATGCTCTTTTTGCAGGAAAACTCATTAGCCCGGCTAATTTAGAGCGGATGAAAACAATGAAAGACAACTATGGTATGGCCATGTTTATCATTCCATTTTATGATAAATATGGTTATGGACACAGTGGAGAAATGGATGGATTTTCAAGTTTACTTATTTATTTTCCGCAAGAGAAGGTAGCGATAGCTTATACTTCCAATGGGGCGAGATATTCAACGTTTGATGTGGTCAAAGGTGCATTAAGCATTTATTTTAACAGGCCATTTACAATCCCTGAATTTAAAGGGATCACCTTAAACGCCACAGACCTCAATAAATATATCGGTAAATATTCCAGCACCCAAATACCCATAAATATTGCCATAACTGAAAAAAATAAGACTCTTTACGCCCAGGCAGCTGGTCCGGGAACGTTTCCAAGAGCAATACCTTTAGAAGCTAAAGGTGCCGATAAATTTACTTATTCTGTTTATGATATTACCTTGCAGTTTGACACAGCAAAAAATAGTTTCTCTTTAATTCAGGGAGGTACTACTAATCTTTTTACTAAAATCGAGTAGCCGAAGCAGATTGCAAGTTCGAAATTGATATCTGATTTATTTTTATTGTATATTTTTAGTACTGATTAACTACGATATCCCAACAAAAACTTTAGTTTTAAGCCATTATTAAAGCATTCCTTATGAACTTTGATGTAGACAGACAAACATTAGACGACTTAGCCATATTTTATAAATTTGTTTAGTGAGCGACTATTTATTATTTATTGATACCGAAGCAACCGACCTGCCTAAAAACTGGACGCTGCCATTTGATAGCCCCGGCAACTGGCCGCACGCACTGCAAATATCATGGGTGATTTATAATAAAGATCGCACGGAAATAAAGCGCGAAGATCATTATATACGTGTTGATAATGACGTAGAAATAAGCGACGGTGCATTAAAGGTTCACGGTATCACTAAATCATTTTTACAGCAACACGGCGAACAAATAGATACCGTTTTACAACTGTTTATAGCCGATATGGATAAATTTAAACCGCTGCTGATTGGTCACTTTGTTAAACTGGATTATCATGTTTTGGCGGTCGAACTTTACAGGGCAGGTATGAGCTTTAATTTTGACGATACCCCCATGTTTTGCACCATGATAACCAGCGACGATATTGCGCAAAATTACAGGAAACGGCAGTTAAAGCTGGACGAACTATATAACCTGTTATTTTATAAAGATCCTGTTAAACCGCACAATGCCTTGTATGACGCCCACTCGGCAGCCGATTGCTTTTTTGAGTTGACTGACCGCGGAGAAATAACCGCTAAAATTATTGAGCGGCAAAATAAACAATCGTACAATTGGCGCAGGCCCATAGTTAAACAAAAAAACTGGCTGCTGCCGGTAATATTAGTGGTTATAATTTGTGTAATAATTTATTGCATTTTATGAAAGATCGACTGGAATTTCTGAAAACTGTAGCACCCTTTAATTTATTACCCGAGGATGTGTTAAAGGGTGTAGCCGAACAACTACACAAGGTTAGTTATGATGCCGACAAGATTATTTACCAGCAAGAGGTTACCAAACTAAAAGGTGTTGACATTATTTTCAAAGGTCACTACGAGTCCTTTTTTTACGATAATGCACAAAATAAGCGATTAATTGAGATACACGGTCCCGGCTTTTGCTACGGAGGCGTTTCCGTTTTGTTGAACAGGCGCCAATCATTACGTACCGTAATTGCAGCAAAGGGTACTGTTATCTATTTTCTGCACCGAAAGGATTTTAGGCTGCTTTGTAAAACTTACGAAAACTTTTTTCAGCATTTCAGCTCAGAGTTTGGCAAACGGATGCAAAACGAGGAGTTTGTGCATTTTTTTAAAAAGCCGGCCACATTTGAGGAAAGCTATATGGCTGCCGACCAGCTATACTCGCGCAAAATAGAAAGTGTTGAACAACGGGCTATCGTATCATGCCCGGGCACTACGTCCATTTATAAAGTGGCACAAACTATGGCCACGCATAAAGTAAGCTGTCTGTTTGTTACCGATGAAAACGGTAAAATGATGGGCTATGTAACTGATATAACTTTACGCGATAAAGTTATTGGCTTACAGATAAACCCGCAGGAAGCTGTAAGCACGGTAATGGAATCGCCGGTGGTAAGTGTTGATGTATCAGCTTATATGTACGAGGCCATACTGATGATGTTTCAAACCAAAACCCGTTACCTGCTGGTAAAAAAGGGGGATGATTATATTGGTTTTTTAAGCAGGAATAAATTATTAAGCGAGCAGGCACAGTCGCCGCTGATTTTTATACAATCAGTTAAATCGGCAGTATCTGCGCAGGAGTTAAAGAAAAAATGGGAAGCTGTGCCGGCTTTTGTGAACCAATTATTGCAAAGAGGCGTGCATGCGCATATTGCTAACCGCGTTATCACAACTATTGCCGATACAATTGCGTTAAAGGTTATTGAACAGGCTATTGAACTATTAGGTCAACCGCCTGCAAAATTTGTATTTATCGTATTGGGCAGCGAGGGCCGCAAAGAGCAAACTTTTAAAACCGATCAGGATAACGCTATTATTTATGAAGATAAAGCTAATGAACACCGGGAGGAAGTAAGAGAATACTTTTTAAATTTTGCAACCCAGGTTTCGGAAAGGTTGAACGAGATAGGCTTTGTTTTTTGCACCGGCGGCTATATGGCACAAAACCCAAAATGGACACATTCGTTATCGCATTGGAAAAGAAATTACGAGCATTGGATGGATGAATCATTACCCGAAACAGTTATCAATTTCTCTACATTTTTTGATTGCCGTACTATTTATGGCGACGAAAGTATTATGGATGAGCTGCATGATTTTTTAAACGAGATGCTGCAAAAACCGCAGGATAAGTTATTTTACAACATGACTATTAATGCACTGCAGTACGAACCTCCTTTAACTTTTTTTAACTCCATACGCACATTTACAAAGGATGAAAAAGAAGTTTTTGATATTAAAAAGGCCATGACCCCTATTGTTGATCTGGTACGGGTTTACGCGCTTAAATACCTCATTTTTGAACAAAACACAGGCGACAGGATGAAAATTTTAAAAGAAAAAGGGGTGTTTACCGAAGCCCAGTATTACGAGTTAAATCAGGCTTATTATTTTTTAATGAACATTCGCCTTAAAAAGCAAAGTATACAATTAATGCAGGACCGTACCGACCCCGATAATTATATGGACATTTCTGCCCTTAGTAAAATTGAACGCGTTACGCTTAAAGAAGTATTTAAAGTGATCAAAAATTTCCAATCGAAAATTAAGCTTGAATTTACCAATAGTTTACTCAGTTAAAAATTCTTAATAATTGCATTTCAACAAAACAATTTTGAGTAACTTTAATTGTACTGCTACTATATGCCATCTAAATTAACTGATAAAACAAATTTTAATCTCGATCTTTTCTTCGAGTTTTCGGCAGACTTGTTTTGCATCGCCGGTTATGACGGGTATTTTAAACGGATAAACCCGGCGGTATCTAAAGTATTGGGATATACAAATGATGAACTTTTTGCCAGGCCAATTAATGACTTTATACATCCCGAAGACCAGGAAATAACACAGAGAAACAGGGATAATTTAAAAAACACTATCCCGCTTTTAAATTTCGAGAACCGTTATATAACCAAAACAGGCGATGTGGTATGGCTGGCATGGACATCAATGCCTGACGATAATGAAAAAGCAGTATATGCTATAGCTAAAAACATCACCCATAAAAAGAAACAGGAGCAAAACAGGAACGAGTTGCTTACCAAATTAACGGAGATCAATAACGATCTTAAACAGCTAAATTATACTACATCGCATGATTTGCGGGCGCCTGTAAACAATCTGCTTTCGGTTTTTAATTTGCTTGATCTAGATAAAATACAGGATACCGAATTTTTAAACTTTATTGAAATGTTTAAAACAGCTACCGAAAGCCTGAAGCAAAGCCTTAGTACTTATATTGATAATTTAACCCAACGCGACAGCCTTCACATTCATGTTGAGCAGGTAAACTTAAACGAATGTATACATACCATAAAGCAATCATTAAAAGCCCTTATACACAACTCAAATACAACGATAAATATTGATTTTAGTGAAATAGGGTATGTAAAATTCAATAAAGCTTACTTAGAAAGCACATTTTTAAACCTGATCACTAATTCTATCAAATATGCGAGACCGGAGCAGCCTCCAGTTATATCAGTTTATAGTAAACTGGTCGATAACACTACGCAGGTGATATTTTTAGATAATGGGCTTGGTTTTGATATGGATAAAGTAAAAGATAAGGTATTCGGATTCAGGCAAAGGTTTCATGACCATGCCGATGGTAAGGGGATTGGCCTGTACCTGGTTTACAATCATATTACCAATTTGGGCGGAACTATAACTATAGAAAGCAAACCCAATGAGGGTGCTAAGTTTATTATTACTTTCCTAAATTAGCCTAAGTAATAGCTACTAATTTACTTACACTACGGTAAACATATTCATTATAAATATGCCGGCGTGCAAACCTGCCGGGCGAATCTGAATTGATCAATTTAGTATATACCGCTTTAGGTACATCAAAATATTCATACTCATTGCCATCTAAAAATGATACTTTAAGCACCTGCGACCGGTATTCAAAATCAGCAATATTTGAGGTGGTTGTGGTAAGTGTATAGTCGCCAAATGTTTGATCGCGGGTTTCGGGCGCAATGCTTACCAAAAAATGGTACGCCTCAATAATGGTCTTGCTTTTTTCTTCGGCCTCTAATTTACTTTCTGCGCTATCCTGAAACTTATCTGGGTGCCAGGTTTTCATTAAACCGCGGTAAACTGATTTTAACTCCTGCAATTCTGCATTTTCTGCAACACCTAAAAGCTTCCTGTAATCAACTATCTTTTTCATATTATCTGTATTATTATAGTTGAATCAAGTAGGATGTTTCCAAAAATAATTTTGCAAAGGTACGGTTTAATTTGCCCAATAATAACCGGGCTCATAAAAATGGGCTTATAAAGCTGTTTATCAGTTTAGTTTGTTATTTATCACTTATAATAGCTTCCTTTTTACGTCTTAAATTAACACTATGCTTTTTTAATAAGTTATAGGTAAGGTTGAGCCCCATATATTGCATGTTGCGGCTGCTATTGGTGCCATCAAAATAATAAAAGCCCTGTAATATGGCCACCTCCAGCTTTTCGGATATATTAAAATTAATACTGTTACAAATTTCGGTAACTAATGCCTGTTTAGCTCCTGCCACATAACCTACACCCAAACACAACCCCTCAGAAAAGCGGCCCTTCGAAAAAATATTTATGGTCGGCCTAAACTCAAAAAAATGGGTAGTATCTGTTCTTGTTGTGCTAAATTGTCCGCTTGCCACCCCTATATCAAATATACCATACGTTTTTCCTACTTCTATAGAGGGAATAAACCTTTCGGCCACCCCTCCTTTTGCGCTCACAAAAAAATTGGCACCTGTAGTTATGTAAAAATACCGGGGTTCTTGGTTTTCTTTTGATGTATCTTTCTCAATTACAGTATCCTTGTTAGCTATTTTTTCCATTAGGCTAATTTTGCTTACGGTTTTGGATATACCCTGGGCAAACAAATCAAACACACATAATATAAGCAAACCGGTTAATAGTATCCTCATAGCTAACAATTAAACTACAAAGACAGCTAACCGTTTTATTTGTTTTAGTACAGTGTACTTAACTACAATAATCAGGCAGTTACCGTTGCAATTGAACCATTTACTGACACTGTAAACCTCTGCAATGCAGCTGCAGCCGGGCCCATTATAACCTGGCCAGTTGTGCTAAACTCACTACCGTGTAACGGGCAAATAAATATACCCTGGTTTTGATTATAATTAATTGCAGTACCCTCATGGGTACAGGCAACCTGTACAGCCGTAAATGATGCAGCTGTATTTCCGGCGGCAATACGGGCCAGTATAACACCGTTCGCTACCTTGGTATCGCCAATGTTTAATAAAGTAGTGCTTAAATCGGCAGTAAATACGGTACCGCTACCCGGCGTAGGTGTATTTGAATTTGCTGGAGAAGGATCTCCTTTTTTTGAGCAGGATACCAGGCCACAACCTGTACAAGCCAGTAATACGCCCAAACTTAATTTAGATAAAAACTCGTCTCTTTCCATATTGTAAAATTGATTGTTATTTACAATACGTGGTTGTTACGTTTGTGGTTGCTTTTTATGCAGATAAATACCCCCTACACTTGGTAGTATGATCACTGTCATTTAAACAGTCACTTTTTGACATAAAACCAGACACTTTATCCATTTATTACGAATAAATGGCAGTGTTAAAAGTTCCATTTCAAAGTAATTTTACTTAAACGCACGTGCAAACCCACTCTTGAAAACAGATCAAAATATCAACTCATAATCAACCCGATACATATTAACATTTGTTAATAAACCACAAATATATCGCTTTGACCGGTGGCTTGAAATGTTAAATAATTACCAAAATGGCTTATTGGCAAAGTATTTGTTTACATGCCAGTAATATTATTCATAGTATTTACACATAATGAAAACTACAACAATGAAAAATTTCAAAAAATTAGCAGCCGCAGCATTAACTGGCGTAGCGCTATTAATCGGAACCAATGTACATGCGCAAACTACCCCTTCAAACGCTTTCCGTTTTGGGATAGGTTTAGAAACCGGCCTACCTACCGGTAACGCAAGTAACTTTTCAAATTTTGAATTAGGCGGTACTGCACGCTTACAATATGGTTTAACCAATGATCTGGCATTAACACTTACTTCAGGTTATTACAATATGTTTGGTAAGCATCTTCCAGGTTCGTCAACGCTAAAGTATAGCGATAATGGTATTGTTCCATTAAAAGCAGGTATTAAAGCGTTTTTTGCTTCAAACCTTTATTTTGGTGCCGAAGTAGGTGCCGGTTTTGAAACTGCCACCGGTGGTAATACTAAATTTATTGCTTCGCCGGGTTTAGGCTGGGCCAATAAAAGCTGGGACATAGCAGCCAGATATGAAAACTTTGCTGGTCAAAGCAACAACTACGGTTTGGTTGGGTTGCGTATAGCTTACGGCTTTCAGTTGTAACTAAACTTACTTAAAATAACAAACCCCTATTTGCAATTGCAAATAGGGGTTTGTTATTTATATTTAAACCTGCGGATCGTGATCCGGGTCGGGTTTAAAGTTTTTCTCCAGTTCAGCCAGTTTCTTTTTTCCATAGGCAAAACGGGTTATTAAGAAGTACAATACCGGCACTATAAATATAGCCAGCGATGTAGCCGCCAACATGCCGCCAAACACTGTCCACCCTATGGTTTTACGGGCCTGAGCACCAGCACCCGACGCAAATACCAACGGCAATACACCCAATATAAATGCCATTGAGGTCATGATGATAGGCCGTAAACGAAGGCGCACTGCTTCAAGGGTAGCTTTTTCCAACTCCATACCCCTATCTACCCGTTCTTTGGCAAACTCTACTATCAGGATGGCATTTTTGGCCGCCAGTCCTATAAGCGTTATTAAACCAATTTGCGCGTAAACGTTATTATCTAAACCTGAATTAAAGGTGAGGAACAAAATAGCACCAAAGGCACCCAGCGGTACAGCGAATAACACTGAAAATGGCACCGACCAGCTTTCGTACAAGGCAGCAAGGAACAAAAACACAAAGCCTATAGATAAAGCGAATATGTATACCGTTTTTGACCCTGATAACTTTTCTTCGCGACTAAGACCGGCAAATTCATAGCCATAGCCCTGTGGTAAGGTTTTGGCTGCTACTTCCTCTAACGCGTTCAACGCATCGCCGCTACTGTACCCTGGTTTGGGGTTCCCATCTACCTCCGCGGAGCGGAACAGGTTAAAGTGCGAAATTAACGGCGCATTTTCAATAACCTTATAGCTGGTAACCGTACTTAACGGCACCATGGTACCGGCCTGGTTGCGCACAAAATACTGCCCTATGTTTTGGATATTGGTTCGGTAATTAGTATCAGCCTGCTCAACTACCCTAAAGGTACGGCCATATAAAGTAAGGTCATTTACGTACGAGCTACCCATATAAACCTGCAACGCGTTATTAATATCTGATAACTGCACCCCCATCCGTTTAGCTTTTTCCCTGTCAATAGTTAACTGGTAAGCAGGTGTACGCGCTGTAAAGAAGGAGAACGCTTTGGCTATCTCCGGCCGTTTATTTACCTCTTTTACAAAATTATTCAATACGCTTTCAAAGTTTTTAATATCCCCACCGGCTTGTTTTTCTTCTAATATAAATGAGAAACCCGCTGTGCTACCTAACCCCGGTATTGCAGGCGGGGGTATAATGGTTAAGTTGGCCTCCTTAAACTTTGCCAGTTTTTGCTGAAGCCGTGGTATTAAACCAAATAACTGTTGCTCTTTATTTTTACGCTCATCCCAGGGTTTAAGCTGCACAAATATGGTGGCGCTGTTTGATTTGGTGGCGAAGTTTACCACATTCAATCCACCCAAAGCAGCATAGTGCCCTATTTCGGGTATACTGTCAAGCGTTTTCATCATCTCATGCAAAACCGCAACGGTACGTTGTGTTGAGGCGGCTTCGGGCAGATCATACGTGATATATATACGCCCGTCATCCTCTGTAGGTATAAAACCAGTAGGCTTCTTTTCAAATAACAATATGGTACCAATTACAATACATACCAGTATAATAACCACAAATTTGGAGTTTTTTATACCCCGATGCACCCCGTTACGGTATTTACCGGTAACACGCTCAAACCAGGTATTAAACTTATAGAAGAACTTATCAAGCCCTTTTGATTTATCGTCAAGCTTATGCGGCTTTAATATTAATATACAAAGAGCGGGCGTTAATGACAGGGCCACAAACGCTGATATTAGCACCGATATAGCTATGGTAATAGCAAATTGCTGGTATAACCTGCCCACAATGCCCGGCACAAACCCTACCGGCACAAACACTGCGGCTAATATTAACGCAATAGCTATTACCGGAGCAGATATATCGCGCATGGCATGTTCAGTAGCTTCGCGCGGCGACATATTTTTCTCGTCCATATAATGCTGCACGGCCTCAACCACCACAATAGCATCATCAACCACAATACCAATGGCCAGTACAAAACCGAACAAGGTGAGTGTATTAATAGTAAAATGCAGCGGGATAAAGAAAATGAACGTACCAATAATAGATACAGGTATAGCTAATACCGGTATTAGCGTAGTGCGCCAGCTTTGTAAAAACAAATACACCACAACAATAACCAATAGCAGTGCTATAAGTAACGTTTCTACTACCTCATGAACAGATACTTTTACTACGGTTACCGCTTCAAATGGCACTACATAATTCACATCAACCGGAAAACTTTTTTTAAGCTGCTCCATGGTGGCATAAACATTATCTGCTGTTTCAATAGCATTACTGTTTGGTGCCTGGTAAACCAGCAGGTACGATGCACGCTTACCATCAACATACGAGTTACCCGCGTAATTAAATTTACCCAACTCAACCCGTGCAACATCTTTTAAATGCACTACAGCACCGTTGTTTGGCTGGGTGCGTACTATAATATTCTCAAACTCACTTTTATTGGTTAACCTGCCCTTTACCAATACCGTGTATTCAAACGGCTGCCCATTCTCTTGCGGTGTTGAGCCTACTGTACCTGCAGATACCTGCGCATTTTGCTCCTGTAAGGCCGCGGTGATATCACCTGCGGTTATGCCTAATGCCGCCAGTTTATCGGGCTTTAACCATATACGCATACTAAAATCATCAGCACGGGTAAACACATCGCCCACCCCTTTTGAGCGCAATAATGCATCGCGGACAAAAATATTAGCATAGTTATCTAAAAACGTAACATCATGCGATCCTTTAGGCGCATATAAAGCCACCAGCATTAATATACTAGGGTTACGTTTACGTACGGTTAAGCCCAAACGCTGAACTTCCTGTGGTAGCGTTGGTGTGGCTATGCCTACCCGGTTTTGTACATCAAGCGCGGCGATATTAATATCCGTTCCTACTTCAAAGTTAACGGTCATGCTCACGGCGCCGTTGCTGGTGCTGTTACTTTGCAAATAGGTCATGCCGGGCACACCGTTTACCTGTACTTCTACAGGCGTGGCCACAGTTTGTTCAACGGTTAAGGCATCCGCGCCAATATAACTGCCGCTTATGTTTACGGTTGGCGGGGTAATTTCGGGGTATTGGCCTATGGCTAAACTGCCAATGGCTAAAATACCTACAATAACTATTACCAATGATATTACAATGGCGGTAACAGGTCTTCGTATAAAGGTATCTGCAATCATTCTTTCTTTTTATTTTTTTATAAACCTCTATTTTGCCTGCTGTGCTTTTTGTGTGGCTGCAGGTGCAGCACCACCTAAGGTAATTTTACCGCCATCCTGCAAGCGCTGGAATCCCTCGGTTATCACTTTATCTCCGGCATTGATGCCATTCATTATAACTACGTCAAACCCTACCCTATGCCCTAAGGTTACTTTTAGCTGGCGGGCAACGGTATCCTGGGCAACAAATACAAAAAACTCGCCCATTTGCTCGGTTACCGCTTTGTATGGTATTTGCACCTGTACGCCCGATTCATTATTCAACACCTTTAATACACAGCTCATACCATCCTTAAGTATATCCTGATCATTATCAAACTTTACCCTTACTTTAATGGTACCGGTTTGGTTGTTCACGCCACGGTCTATAGCTAAAATTTTTCCGGGTTTATTATAAGTAGTTACCCCGTCAGATAGTTGCAGTTTAAACGTTGTATCTGTACTGCGTTGCTGCAGTTTATAAAAACGGTTAATATCCTGCTCATTGATCACTACATCCACCGCTATTGGGTTTTCGCTTGATATGGTATTTAACAAAGTGCTGCCCGGCGTAATTTGCGCCCCCAATTTTACCTGCGAAATGCCTATGCGCCCTGTAAAAGGTGCGCTAATAGTAGCATACGAAAGATCTGTTTTTGCTGATGACACAGCCGCTTTGGCAACAGCAACCTGGCTCTTGCTGGTTTCGTAAGCGGCGGTTGCCTGATCAACTGTTTGGCGCGCAATTGCGTCATTTTTTAACAACATGTTATACCTGTCCACATCCTTTTGGGCTTTGGTAAGATTAGCTTCCGCACTTAATAAATTAGCCTGTGCCTGTTGGTAGGCATCCATATATTTACGGCGATCAATTTCATACAGCGGTTTCCCTTTTTGTACTACTTCGCCTTCTTTAAAAAAAATGCCGGTTATAAAACCGCTCACCTGGCTGCGCAGTTCAACCGTATTTAAGGCAACCACCGTACCCTGGTAGTTATCATAATAAGTTGCTGCGGCTTTTTTTGCTTCCACTACGTTTACAGGTGTTGGCGCTACAACAGGGGCAGTTTGTTTATTATTACCACAGGCCGACGCTAATAATATAACAGGGGCCGTCCAAAATATATAATTGTTTTTCATTGATGTGATTTTCATTTTGATGTTAATAGTTATTGTACGGTAAGTGTACCCAATGCTTTTTGCAGGTCTATTTTGCTTGACAGTACCTGGAACAAAGCATTATAATAATTTAGTTCGGAAGTTCGCAGATCTGATTGTGCTACAATTACATCAAGATAGGTTTTTACACCCTCTCGGTATTGCAGGCTTACTACATTATATACATCTTTTGCCAAATCAACATTCTGCTTAAGCATTTGCCAGTTGGTATAATTACTTTTATAACTGGCCAATGCCTGTGTATACTGAGTGGTTATGGTATTGGTTGAGTTTTCAATATCCAGATCGGCACGCTCAACCTGCAAACGCGCCTTACTTAAATTTTGCAAACGTTTGGTTCCCTGAAATATAGGTAAAGCCAATGTTAGGCCTGCGTATGCACTTGGAAAGGAACGGCTGTACAAATTTGACAAGTTGTTGTTTAAATAAATTAGGTTGTAACTCCCAATGGCCGACAGCGAAGGCAAATAACTATATTTATAATAATTAACATTTAAGTTTTTCAGGTTTTTTTGCGTTTGCAATAATTGAAATTCAATACGGTTATTTACATCAAGCCGCTGGTTGGTATCAATAAAAGCCTCCTTTTCATACCGGGTAGAATCATAATCAAGTGTTATGGGGTTAGCCGGGTTAACGCCCATTATTTGTTTAAGATAAGCCAATTTTCCATTTATAGCTTCGCTGGTTTGTTTGCGGTTGGCTATAGCATTATTTAAAGCTATGGTGGCCTGTTTGTAATCTATTTTATCAACCACACCAGCCTGGTACCTGCTGTACGCATCCTTCAGGCTGCGTTGCAGGCGGGTAATATCTTCATTAATAATATTCAACTGCCTTTGCGATAACAACACATCAAAAAATGCCTTGCTAACGTCCGACACTACATTTATCTGGCTGCTAACGGCGTTTTCTTTATAATATAAACGTGAGTAGTTGGCCGTTTTAGCAGCCAGCAAAACATCATTATTATATATAACCTGGCTGGCCTGCAGGCCCAGGCTTGAAAATTCGTTATTGGGCGTACCGGCGGGCAGGGCGGCACTACCTGTCGAGTTTACAGGGCTGCCTTTAAAATAATGCTGGTATGAGCCCGACGAATTGATTTGCGGCAGCCAGCCCGCTAAACCAATACGTATATCTTTTTCATTTATTTCCTCGTCAATAGCGGCCTGCCGTACCGCCGGTTGATTACGTAAAGCGTAAACTACACATTGCTGCAGGGTTACGTTACCTTGAATGGTATCATTATTATGCTGTGCGAGTAAGGTGAAAGGTGAAAATGATGTTAAAATAATTATTAACAATAAGTGTATTTTTTTCATACGATAGAAATTGATCCTGAGACCGGGTGATTTTTTTAACAGCAATGTTGAAATTGTTGTAAATAGTATTAGCTGATTAGGAAAATGCGAAGATGAGACAATGTATAAGGAATAAAAAATCAAGAATAAAATTTTTACGTAAATACTACATAAATCATATATTAAGCCACTTTTTTATGGCACTATTTAAAAAAATGAAAAATAGTAATCATAAATAAATAAAAAATTTAATTAATTTGCCGACTGAGAAGGAACTTTTTACTTTGTAAAAAAAGTAATGTTAAAAAAAATTACATACTAAATATAGGTTATAAGCTTATTCGTGGTATTTTTACAAAAAATTTAAGCAGGGTTAATACATGGTTAAAAGACTACATGATAAGATTGCGCAATTTAAAGATGCCGCAGCGATCAGGGAAAAAGGATTATATCCTTATTTCAGGCCCATTGAGTCTGGACAGGACACTGAAGTTATTATAGACAATAAAAGAGTGTTAATGTTTGGGTCAAACTCATACCTGGGTCTAACAAATCACCCTAAGATCAAAGAAGCATCAAAAAAAGCAATTGATAAGTATGGAACGGGTTGTGCAGGGTCACGATTTTTAAATGGTACGCTTGATATACATATTGAATTAGAAGACAGGCTGGCCACTTACGTAGGTAAAGAGGCTGCTGTATTATTTAGCACAGGTTTCCAGGTTAATTTAGGTGTGCTATCAAGCATAACCGGACGTAATGATTATTTAATATTAGACGAATATGATCACGCTTCATTAATTGATGGCAGCCGTCTTTCGTTTTCAAAAGTTATTAAATACGCACATAATGATATGGAAGACCTTAAGCGTAAGCTAAGTATTCTTCCGGAAGAGGCTGTAAAAGTTATTGCTGTTGATGGTATCTTCAGCATGGAAGGCGATATTGTTAAATTGCCCGAAATAGTACAGATAGCTGATCAGTTTGGCGCCAACATTATGGTAGATGACGCGCATAGCTTAGGGGTTATTGGCCATAAAGGTGCCGGTACCGCTTCGCATTTTGGCCTTACTGATGATGTTGACCTTATAATGGGCACCTTCAGTAAATCATTAGCATCATTAGGTGGCTTTATAGCTGCCGACCACGAAACTATTGATTATTTAAAACACCGCGCACGCTCATTAATGTTTAGCGCCAGTATGACGCCCGGCTCTGTAGCCAGCGTAATTGCCGCTTTAGATATTATTGAATCAGAGCCTGAGCGCATCCAAAAACTTTGGGATAATACTAATTATGCCATGAAACTTTTACTGGATGAAGGTTTTGACCTTG
>NZ_JBDTJZ010000031.1:0-9481 GCF_039935595.1 Mucilaginibacter sp.
ATAATCATGGTGCATCTCATCAAAGTATGACTTGTTGTTGAGGATATTATCCAGTTCGGCAACTATTTTTTGCGGTATGCAATCCTGCTGTATCAGCTCTTTTACCACCTGCTTGTCCATTATTAAATTAACCAGCGATATGTATTTTATATCAACCACCATACGTGCAATGGTAATGGAAACCGGGTTACCTTTATAAACTACTACTTGTGGCACATTAAACAGGGCGGTCTCTAAAGTGGCGGTGCCCGATGCTATTATGCCTGCGCTTGCATTATTCAGCAAATCATAAGTAGCATTAAATACAACCGGGATGTTTTTACCGCCAATAAACCGGGTATAAAAATCTATATTAAATGAAGGCGCGCCGGCAATTACAAATTGGTAGTCAGTAAATTGATCAGCTACATCCAGCATCTCTGGTAATAAATAGTTTATTTCTTGTTTGCGGCTGCCGGGCAGTAAGGCAATTATTTTTTTTGATGCGGATAGGTTGTTGTTTTTAAGGAAATCATCATCCGGAATAAAAGCATCAACCGCATCCAGCAGGGGGTTGCCAACATAGTCAACCTGCATTCCCCATTTTTTATAAAAATCAACCTCAAACGGCAGGATACAGAAAAGATGATCAACTAACCTTTTTATCTTTAATACCCGCTTCTGGTTCCAGGCCCAAACTTTTGGCGATATATAATAATATACAGGCAACTTAATATGTTTGGCGTATGCAGCTATCTTCAAATTAAAGCCGGGAAAATCTATCAATATCAAAACATCAGGCTGCCAGGCGGCTATATCTGTTTTGCAGGCCGCCATGTTTTTAAAAATGGTGCGCAAATTCAGCACTACCTCTAAAAAGCCCATAAAGGCCATGTCGGCGTAGTGTTTTACCAATGTGCCGCCCTCTGCCTGCATCAAATCGCCGCCAAAAAAACGGAACTCAGCCTGCGGGTCGAGCTCTTTTAACGCCTTCATTAAATTAGCGCCATGCAGATCGCCCGATGCTTCGCCGGCTACCAGGTAATATTTCATGCGTGCCCCATCTTAAATAAAAAAACCAGTGCCATTACAATAAAGGTACAAATTATGAGGCCGATACCGGTCTGGTCGTTACCCTTTTTAAATATATACCGGATGATAAAAAGATTGACGGCGATAGCCACCAAATAAGGCATACCCGGTTTGCTATTTAATGTGAATAAATAAGTTTTAAAAGCTACTTCGGATATAAGCCAGGCTATGCCAGGAAATATCAGGCCTATTAAAAAGCCGATGGCTATGTTATTTTTATTAAGCATGGTTAAACATTAAACTTCCACCCGTTTAATACACTAATGGCATGGTGGGCGGTCATATCAAATTGAACGGGCACTACTGATACATAGTTATTATCCAACGCCCAATTATCGGTATCCTGGCCCTTGTCATTTAACTGAAAAACACCGGTTAACCAGTAATACGGGCGGTTGTGCGGGTCCATGCGCTCGTCAAACTCCTCGGCCCATTTAGCATTGGCCTGGCGGCATATTTTTATGCCTTTTAATGCGCCCCCTGCGGGGAAATTTACATTAAGCAAGGTAGCCTGGGGCAAGCCGTTTTGTAAAACTTGTTTGGCTATTTCTTTTACATATTTAACGCAATGGGTAAAATCAGCCTGAAGGGTATAATCATCCAGCGAAAAGCCGATAGATGGTATGCTCTCAATAGCCCCCTCAACCGCTGCCGACATGGTACCTGAGTACAATACATTAATAGAATTATTTAAGCCATGATTTATACCCGATACGCAAAGATCAGGTTTTTTGCCTTTTAGTATTTTATTAACGGCCAGCTTTACACAATCAACCGGGGTGCCCGAGCATCGGTACATTTCAATACCCTCGTAAATGTCGACAGGGTCTAACCGTAACGGTTTACCTATGGTGATAGCATGCCCCATGCCTGATTGCGGACTATCGGGCGCTACCACCACTACGCGGCCAAGTTCGGCCATGGCATCCATAAGAGCTTTTATGCCCGGTGCGGTTATACCATCGTCATTAACAACTAATATGGTTGGCTGGGTACTTTTCATGGGGTAAAATTACGGTTTTAGGGTCAAGAATTATGAGCCAAGAATCAAGAATAACAAGGTATCCTGAAGCTTCATTCATCACTCTTAATTCTATCTTAAAAAAGATTTAAAAAATAATTGGATACAGTATTGAATATTTGAGTTAAAATCCTGATATTTGCAAACTCTTTACAAAAAAGAGTAATTAAATTTATTTGTCATGTCAAGAATTTGTGATCTAACAGGGAAAGCATCTTTAGTTGGTAATAACGTTTCTAACTCGAACGTTAAAACCAAACGCAGGTTTCATCCTAACTTGAAACTTAAAAAGTTTTATATCCCTGAGGAAGATAAATGGATAACCTTAAAGGTATCTACATCAGCTGTTAAAACTATCAGCAAAAACGGCATAACTGCCTGTATCAATAAATTTGTAAAAAAAGGATACATTTAGTAGTATTCAGTTTTGAGTTAGCAGTAATGAGTTAATACTCAAAACTTAAAACTCATTACTCATAACATAAAAAATAAGATGGCTAAGAAAGGTAACAGAGTTCAGGTAATTTTAGAGTGCACCGAGCATAAAACAAGTGGTATGCCGGGTATGTCGCGCTATATTACCACCAAGAACAAGAAAAATACAACCGAGCGTTTAGAAATGAAAAAATTTAACCCGGTTTTAAGAAAAGTAACTGTTCATAAAGAAATTAAGTAATTGCTTGGTGAATATCATTCACTAATTCAATAACTCACTAATTCAATAATTAAAAGAAATGGCAAAGAAAGTAGTTGCGACCCTGAAAACAGGACAGGGCAAAGAATACTCAAAAGTAGTTACAATGGTTAAATCGCCAAAAACAGGTGCTTACTCATTTAAAGAAGTAATTGTACACAACGATCACGTTAAAGACGCGATCAATGCTGCAAAAGCTCAGTAATCTGCTTCAGGAAAATTATAAAGGCCGTCTTGTTTTAACGAGAGGGCTTTTTTTATAGCCTCACCCCAGCCCTCTCCCAAGGAGAGGGAGTTAAATGGGGCAAATCATTAAACGGTATTACATATATTTACGAAAAATAAAAGTCCTCTCCTTTGGAGAGGATTTAGGTGAGGCCATGGGATTATTTGATTTTTTTAAGAAAAAAGAAAGCACACCTCAAGAGCAGGAAGTGCTGCAAACAGGTTTAGAAAAAACCAAGGATAACTTTTTTTCAAAAATTACCAAAGTAATAGCAGGTAAGTCAAGTGTTGATGATGATGTGCTGGATGACCTGGAAGAAGTGCTGGTAACATCAGATGTGGGCGTTACCACTACGCTTAAGATCATTGAAAGAATACAGGCACGTGTTGCCCAAGATAAATATGTAAGCACAGCCGATCTGAATGGCTTATTACGCGACGAGATACAGCAACTTCTTGCCGAAAATAACAGCAACGATTTTTCAAACTTTGAATACGGCAACCATAAGCCTTATGTAATAATGGTGGTTGGTGTTAATGGCGTGGGTAAAACTACTACCATTGGCAAACTGGCCCATAAATTAAAGCAGGCGGGTAACCAGGTGGTTTTAGGCGCTGCCGATACCTTCCGCGCGGCGGCGGTTGACCAGATAAAACTATGGGGTGAGCGTGTAGGGGTAAAGGTTGTGGCGCAAGCCATGGGATCTGACCCTGCATCGGTAGCTTTCGACACTTTAAAATCTGCCGTAGCCAATGGCGATGATGTGGCTATAATTGATACTGCCGGGCGTTTACATAATAAGGTTGGACTGATGAACGAGCTGACCAAAATTAAGAACGTAATGGAAAAGGTAGTTCCGGGTGCCCCACATGAGATATTGCTGGTGCTTGACGCATCAACCGGACAAAACGCCATTGAGCAATGCAAGCAATTTACCGAAGCCACTGCTGTTAATGCTTTAGCCCTTACCAAATTGGATGGCACAGCAAAAGGTGGTGTAGTGATAGGTATATCAGATCAGTTTAAAATACCGGTTAAATACATAGGCGTAGGCGAGGGGGTAGAACATTTGCAGTTGTTTGATAGACGGTTGTTTGTAGAAAGTCTATTTAAACAATAAAAAATAATTAGTACGTCATTGCGAGGAGTGAAACGACGTGGCAATCTCTACACGGCAGGTTACCGCCTAACGTGTAGAGATTGCCACGCTACGCTCGCAATGACGCTTCGATATTAATACATGAAGACAAAAGAAATTTATCAGCCGAAAATTATTAAGAAACCACGTGTAAATGTTGTCACGTTAGGGTGCTCTAAGAATACATACGACTCTGAAATACTGATGGGCCAGTTAAAGGGCAACCAATTTGATGTGGTGCATGAGGCGGATAAAGTGGGTAAGGATGATATTATTGTTATTAATACCTGTGGTTTTATTGATAACGCCAAGCAGGAGTCAATAGACACCATTTTACAATACAGCGAATTAAAAGAGCAGGGCAAAGTTGGGAAGGTAATAGTTACCGGGTGCTTATCCGAACGTTATAAACCCGAACTGGAAGCCGAGATAACCAATGTCGACGCTTATTTCGGTACTAATGACCTGCAAAATTTATTACGCTCAGTAGGTGCCGATTATAAGCATGAGTTGATAGGCGAGCGTTTATTAACCACGCCATCGCATTATGCCTACTTTAAAATTGCCGAGGGGTGTAACCGCCCCTGTTCGTTTTGTGCCATACCATTAATGCGCGGTAAACATTTAACCGCCCCGATTGAAGAATTGGTAAGCAATGCCAAAAAATTGGCTCAAAACGGCACTAAAGAACTGATATTGATTGCCCAGGACCTAACCTATTACGGGTTGGACCTTTATGGAAAACGTAACCTGGATGAATTGTTACGTAGATTGAGTGACGTGAACGGCATTGAATGGATAAGGCTGCAATACGCTTATCCTTCCGGTTTCCCGATGGAGATTTTGGATGTGATGAACGAGCGCGAGAACATTTGCAAGTACATGGATATGCCCTTACAGCATATTACTGATAACATGCTCAAATCCATGCGCCGCGGTATCACCAAACAAAAAACTATTGATGTGGTGAACGAGATACGCGACCGTGTACCGGGCATTGCTATGCGTACCACACTGATAACCGGCTATCCCGGTGAAACGGAGCAGGACTTTGAAGAAATGCAGCGCTGGGTAGAAGATACCAAATTTGACCGCCTGGGTTGCTTTACCTACTCGCACGAAGAAAAAACAGCTGCTCATAAATTAAATGATGATGTACCCGAGGATGTAAAGCAACAACGTGCCGATGCCATCATGGAGATACAGCAAGGCATATCTTTCGACAAGAACCAGGAAAAAATTGGTCGCACCTTTAAAGTGCTGATAGATAAAAAAGACGGTGATTATTTTGTGGGCCGCACCGAATTTGATTCGCCCGAGGTAGATAACGAAGTTTTAATTGATGCCCGTGTTGATTATGCTACCGTTGGCAGCTTTGTTAATGTACAGGTAGATACCGCCGAAGACTTTGACCTTTATGGACATATTGTAAAATAGACCAACGCTATATAAAACAAAAATCCGGACATATCAGCCGGATTTTTTTGTTTTATAAGTTTTACGGTTTGGTGGCACCTGTTCCGCCTTTTGTATTATCATTATGAATACCTCCCTGGGTTGTACCGGCGGCACTTGGGTTGCTATTGTTCATCATGCCCCCAGTGCCGTTTGAAGTTGAACTGCCATTCATTGTTCCGCCATTCATTGTTCCTGAACCATTCATGCTGCCGCTTCCATTCATTCCGGAATTGGTACCCATGCCGGTGCTATCCCTCATCATCGTGGTAGAATCCATAGCGGTACTATCTGTGCTTTTCGAACTGTTTGTTCCTTTACAGCTAACCAATGCCATTCCGGCGCACAAGCCCATTATTAGTAATTTGTTTTTCATAGATATGGTTTTTAATTAAAACCCATAAATTGAACATTGGTTTTAGTTAAATTATTGAATTGCAAATTAATAGGCCCCCCGCTGTCAGTTTTTTATGGACATATTGTAAAATAATATAAACGCATTGTGTAATTAGCATTAATGGTTTTACATTTGGCCCAATGGATAGTTCCTGTATCAGTTATAAATCAACCGGTTATTTCTCGCAAACGGTTATCGATTATATCGATGACGCGCCTGCTTTAAAACATTTTTATGCTCATCGCCCTGATATTAAAGGGTTTGCTGATCTGATTGCTAATAAAAAAGTTGTTGCCGATCGTGGTATATTATACCAAGTGCTAACCGATCAGTATAAAAGTATTTCGGATACCAGTTATACAATATCCGATAGCGTTAAAAAAAATTTAGAACTCCTTGCGGCCGATAATACTTATACCATTACTACCGGCCACCAGTTAAATATTTTTGCCGGTCCGCTATATTTTATATACAAAATAGTAACGGCTATAAAACTGGCCCGCCAATTGAAAGCAAATTTCCCCGATAAAAATTTTGTACCGGTTTACTGGATGGCGTCTGAGGATCATGATTTTGCCGAGATAAACTATACCAACATTGGCGGCAAAAAAGTGCATTGGTGGTATGAGGCTACGGGGGCTACCGGGCGCATTAGTCCAGAAAGTATCCGCGAAGCGCTGAACCAATACAAAGGCGCTTTAGGTTTAGATGGCCATGCCGGCGATCTGGCAAAAATTGTTGAGACTGCCTATGCCGGTTTTGATAAACTGGCTGACGCTACCCGTTATTTAGTTAACGCACTATTTGGACAATATGGATTAGTGATAATTGATGCTGATGATCATCGTTTTAAACAACAATTCGCGCCAATTATTGAAAAAGATATTACAGAGCAAAACAGTTTTGCCCATATCAATGCTACTAACGAGCAATTGCAGAAGCTTGGAGTACATATACAGGTTAATCCGCGAGAGATAAACTTTTTTTACTTGCAGGATAAACTGCGCGAGCGTATAGTTTTTGAAGGAGACCGTTATAGCGTTTTAAATACCGAAACCCACTTTACCAAACAACAATTACAGCAGGAAATAGCGCAATACCCCGAACGGTTTAGCCCTAACGTGGTAATGCGTCCGGTGTATCAGGAATGTATATTGCCTAACATAGCTTATGTAGGTGGTGGTGCGGAGGTGGTTTACTGGCTGGAATTAAAGTCTACCTTTGATTTTTACGATGTTGATTTCCCGATATTGATATTGCGTAACTCGGGTTTGGTTATCCGTAAAGAATCAGCGGCTAAGATAGCTAAAATGGAACTTTCTGCCGAGGAGCTGTTTAAAAGCACAGATACCATTAAAAACGAATGGATTAAAAAACACAGCGAGCATACTTTGTCCTTACAGGAAGAATGGAAGGAACTGACAGCCGTTTTTGAAAAGATAAAACAACGCTCATTAAAAATAGATACCACCCTTGCACCATCTGCCGAGGCTGTACAGGTCCGCTTGAAAAAAGCGTTGGATAATCTGGAGAAAAAATTGATCAAAGCCGAAAAACGCAACTATCATACTCGCCTTGAACAAATTGACCAGATAAAAGCCGAACTTTTCCCCAAAGACAGCCTACAGGAACGTACCGAAAATTTTGGTTTGCTTTACGTTAGATGGGGACAGCAATTTATTGATGAACTGGTAAAAAGCTTTGAGCCGTTGGATTTTAAATTTACGGTGTTAAGCGAGTAGTTCTACAGCAACAAAATATCTATCCTATGCGCATGCACCATTTGAAAATGGGCTGACCATGCAAAAATGGTAAAGTGCCCATCCTGCGAAGCTACTAAGGCTATAGCATCGCGCTGATCATACACAAACTGTGCCGCAGCCAAATGCCGGGTACCGCCGTTTTGCCCGGGGTGTATAAACTCGGCAACACCATCTACCACAGGTTCGGTAGTAACAATCTGGTCAACCGGGGTGCTAACTTCTGAACGGGCTATTTTAGTGCCAAAAGCAATCAGTTCGTAATCGCGGTTAATAATGGTTGCACCATCAACGGCGGTAAAGCCGCCTACAATATCAATGGCTTTGCGTAAGCCATCCTGCCAGCTTGTTTTTACACGTTCACGCGGGTCTTGTTGTATAAGTTGTGTAATGCCATCAAAGGCCGGAATAACCGGGTAGGATATAGGGTGAATTATAGATTGCTGCCACTCGGTTGAACCATTGGGTACTATCAATACCAAGCCTCCACGTCCATGTACACGCATAGATGCGGACAACTCAACCAACACGTTTATTGAATCATTCAAAAAAACCGGCAATGGCATACCCAATAGCGAATTGAGCAGCGCATGACAACTGGCTAAGGCGGCATTATCCTCATCAATAATTTTAATTACATCGCCTTTTAAAACGGCAATATTCACAAACTTGCCAAAGCCATCAATACGGCTATGTTTAATAACCAATAGGCCCGGCTCAACTACTTCCAATACAAAACATATTCCGGGTATTTGCAGGGTAGTGCCCCACACAAATAATTCGTCATTTTCAAACCATACCCCCAGGTGAATACCGGGGCTTTCAACGGCCGGGGCAAGCTTGGTTAAATTATGCGGAGTTAAGCGCAGCGGTTTGCCAAATACCAACGGACTATTTGCCTGGTAGGGTGGCAATAACGATATAGAAATTTTGGGTGAGCGCCCCTCTTCCTTACGTAAACTTGCCCAAAATGCCACATCAATTATAGCTTCAATAATTGCGGCAGGTGGTTCGATAGCCAGGTCAGACGAACCCAATAACCGCGCTTCGGCCAGATGTTCGGCAAAATGAGTTTCTATGGTGGTAGCCACCATTCGTGCAGCAATGTAGGTAGGCTCGGATAGCATATTCAGAAAATTACTCAATTAAAATCGTCTTTTCAAATGTATTGCTAATAACAGGTGCTTGCAATAAGGGTTTGGTAAAATGGTGTTGGGATGACAGCCCCAAGCCTTCCCTTTCCGGGGGAGGGTTGGGTGGGGCTTATTTTTGTATATTTACCTATCCAACTGTAAACCATGTATAAAGTAAGTTTCAGAGCAATCACCATCTGCACTTTATTGTTCTTGCAAAGTGCTGTGTCGTTTGCACAGTCAATGTCGTATCCATCTCCCGATAAAGTGGCCGCAGATTTTAAGGCATTGCTAAGCCGACCAATTGTGCCGGCTAACCCATCGTTTACTACAATAAAAAACAATGATATTATTATTGAGCGCGGCATTATAAACAGTGAGGTTAATGAAAAAGTACCCATACTGATATATAAACCTGCAACGGGCCAAAAAAGCTATCCGGTAGTTATATTTATGCATGGTACCGGTGGTAGTAAGGATAGTAAAGAAGTAACAGATGTATTGTATAGCTTAACAAAACTGGGCATTATGGGCGTGTCCATTGATTCGCGTTACCATGGCGAACGGGTAGCGGGTGGTGCGCATG
>NZ_JBDTJZ010000032.1:0-22127 GCF_039935595.1 Mucilaginibacter sp.
AAAAAGTGAACAGGAAAAAAACGACATGCCAACAGTGCGGCTATAAGCAAAGCATAAGTTGCCCAACGTTTTGAGGAAGCAAAAACAACAAATAATAACCCACACAGTATATAAAACTGAAACTCAATAAGTAAGGTATAGTATACCGGCTGGTACCAGACGTAATTAAAATAGCCCGGTAAAAAAAATAAGTGTAGTAAAAACTGTTTTATACTAAAACTAAATGGCAAGCCGGCATACAAAGAACTGAGAGACGATAAGTAATTTAATACCAGAAGCATAATAATTGAAACCAGGTAGGGTGGCTCAATACGTATAGCACGTTTAAGCATGTAACTAAAAAAATTATTGATCTTGTAATTACTGTTATATAATGCCCACGGTATAACAAAACCGCTTATAGCAAAAAATACAGGCACACCTAAATAGCCCAAACCGGCAATTTTTCGCCATAAACTGTCTGTGCCCTGTAAATACTGATTGCTTGTTAAATGAAAAACACATACCAATAGTGCCGCTATGCCGCGTAAATTTTCTATAGCGTATATTTTAGGTTTATGCAGGGCCGAAGTCAATTTTTGCTGATTTTATACAGGTAAAACTGCAATAAGCGGGCTGTTTTCCAACCGAACAATTTTTTAATAAACTCAATAGTTGTACCCCCAAGTACCGGAATGTAATGCGTACCGCCCAGCTCTTTTATTTTTTGGGTGATGTGTTTAACCAGTTTTTTATGAGCCGGATAAGCCTGTACTAATAATGCAGCCATATTTTGAGCAATTACTTTATTAATTGCGTCATGATTATTTGCTTTTTTTAAATGTTCATCAATCAGCAACAGCGAATGGTACTGGCTTTGAAGCGATGCAAGGTCCTTTTTGCCGGATAACGATTTTCCAAGTCCCTTATATTTGCGGTAATAACATAAAGTATCATTAACAGCTATTACACCATTAGCGGCCAGCACCACCCGGCAAAAAAACTCGCCATCATCATTAACTGTTAAGCTTTCATTCCACAGGTTTGCCTTTTTTATTACAGATGCAGGGGTTAGCCAGGCATGAATGGGTACTGTTGTTTTATTCTCCATATCATATATGCTCAATAAAAACTGTAGTTTATCCGCAATGATGGATTGTAGCTGCGTTTGTAAAGGTATAGCTGCAATGTCGGCAGGATTATAAAAATCTGCCATCGGGCAAATAGCCAGCGTGTTGGGTTTATCTATCAACTGTTGTACCTGCCGGGCTATTTTATTAGGCATCAGCAGGTCGTCGGCATCTAAAAATTGAATGTAATCACCTTTTGCTTCCAGCAGACCTTTGTTTCTGGCCGCACTTGCGCCTTTGTTGGGTTGGCTAAATACTTTTATCTGGTCATTAGCAAAACTTTGGGCAATAGCTAATGAGGTATCTGCCGAGCCATCATCTACTATAATGATCTCTTTGTTTACCCACGTTTGGTTAATGGCGCAGGTAATAGTTTCGGCAAGATATTTTTCGGCGTTATAAACCGGGATAATTACAGAAACAAGCGGGTTGTTCATTTAATGCTGTTAAATATTTCCATCCAACGTTGCGCACCCCCTAAATTTTGCGGAACAGTATTATTAACTAACCACGGCTGCTGCAACATTTTAATATAGCCCTCGTCATCTTTATCCAACTCAATAATACGGTTAATTACTTTGGCAAAATCTTCCCTGGTAAATTTGCGCTGCATTTTTATATCCTTGCCAACAGCTTTTATTTTGCGTTTTATTTTATCTGCCGACTTATTATAAAAAGCCGGACGGATGTCCTTAAAATCAAAAAGGGTGTTTTTTTCAAGCCAACTCATTCGGGGAGTATTGGGCTTATTTACAATATCATATACGTTTATAAAGCTGGCGGTATTAAATACTTCGTCAACAAATGGGTCGCCACAATAAACCGGGATGCTGTTGGCCTGCATAGCATCATATAGTTTTTCGGTTTGGTAACCCGGATACACATCATTTTCAAAAGCGAGGGTAAATTTATAGCCGCTCATAAACTGCCGTTTGCGCTGCCAGGCATTGCCGGTATATAAGCCATCAAAACTTTGCATATTGTTCATTGACTTGCCGGGTGCATCAACTTTTTTGTATTGCGATAACTGCTTAAAAAATTCTTCGCGGTAAGGCACTTTATGCGAGTACAAAAAATTGCAGAAGTATTTTTTTTTCGAAAATATTTCCGCTGCGTTATAATCATCGGGTTTTACCAGTAATTGCGGATCAGTGCCGTGCCATTGTATACGCGCATAACGCGGGTTGTTTATTTCCTGCTCGCGGGGTATGCCAAATGCCCATTCGCAAATGGAAAGGTCGGGTTTAATGTTTTCGCAAAAGTAACCAACGCGTATATATGAGCCCGGTACGGGTATATCATTGCCATAAGGGCCAAAAATAATCATATCCGGATTTGTTGATTCTTCAAAATCAAAGGCATCTGCTATTCCGTTTATATCCCAAACTTCTTTTTTAAAAGACTGGAGATTTAAACCGTTTTGAAAATGAAGTTTTATTAAACGTTTTGCCAATGCTATGCTTTTTGTATAAACGTAGTTTGTAAGGAGGCATTTAGCCGGTTTATATAATCGTAATAGTAATTGTAAACCACGGCAAGATCTTCGGGGATTAGCTGCTTATTGTCAGTATTGTTTTTTTGTATGGATGATAGCCTGGTGCCCACCGCTATCTTTATTTTTGACCACATACTGATATCTGAACTATCTCCGGCGTAATCATAAAGTAATTCGCCTTTTTTGCCTTCCTGTGCAATTTTTCTTTTATCTGCTAAGGATGTAATACTCTGCGGATGCATAACACTTAACGCATTATAACCGGTATAATAAGCAATATTGACTTGTAAATAACTTATGCGTAAGGAGTACTCCCAATCCATCATGGTAAATAAAGCGCTGTAAAGCCCTATATAACTTAATGCGCTTTTACGTATCAGCATGTGCACATCGCCAAAGGTAAATGATGGTGCCTGGCCGTTTTTCCAGTTTTCAAATTGCGTAAAACGGCTTTGCTGATTTATGATTTCATGATTATTGATGTCGCTGGTTAAATCATTCGACAGCATCACGTCTACATTGGTATTAAGCAGCATGTAAGCCTTACACTCCCTTATAGCACTGTAGCAAAAAACATCATCATCAATCAGCTTTTTAATAATAATGCCTTTGGCTAATAGCAGGGCCTTGTTCCAGCCGTGTGCCTGATTCTTGTCGGGCTCAGAAATAAACTGGTGTATCTTTCCCTCATTAAAAAGCTGTTGCAGATATTCTTTTGCCCCATCGGTACTTTGGCCATCAACAACAACAATTTCTTCATCGGGCATTAGTTGCGGTATCAGCTCCGCTAATAATATTTTTAAAAACGGCAGCCTGTTGCGGGTTGAGATAATGTATGATAGGTTAATATTGGCCATATACAGTTACTTTTTATGCGCGGCGAAACCAGTACCACATTTTATAAGGGACATGAATAAACAGCGTTACAATAAATGATGAAAGCCAAAGGGGTAAACCCATATCATTTAATTTTAACAAAGCTATTTGCGAATTATATGGATATGAATTAATACTGCTGCCGCCAAAATGTAAAATTATTGGCGAGTAAGCTACCGGATACCAGGGCCTATGTTTGCCCGAAGGTAACGGCGGGTTTTTTAACTGTATGGCACCTGTTAATACGTTTAATGTATCTGGCCTGCTATTGGTAAACAGGTCGGTCATAAATTGTCCGTTATCGGGCATTGGGTGCTGGTGGTTAAGCGTTATGGCTATTGATATCGGAGCTTCTTCGTTTATCCACTTATTGTTAATACGCGAAAATCCGTATTCGTCATATTTTTCGCCTATGGCGCGGGCCTTATCAAACATACGTGTGGTATGTGCCGATTTTTTTAAATAGTATAGGCCGCCGTTATATCTTATCAACTCAGTTAAACCAAAGTGTTGTTTTATAGTTTCGGCCTGTTCATTGCCACACCAGTTTTGGGCAGCAGTAATATTGCCCGCTACAGTTATATCATTATTGCCCGCGGCCTCAAAAACGGGGGCTAAACTGCCATAAACCATACAGTCCGAATCAATAAAAAGCGAATAAGGGGTTTGTAAATACTTGTCAATGTGCAGCTTCATTCCAATACCCAGGGCAACATGCTCTTGGCGGGCCGGTACTATAAAAACATTATTTTTTAATGCCTCAGGTATGGTGAAATTTAAGTTAGATACTATAAATATGCTAATATCATTATGAAGCAATATGGAGCGGGTACAATTAAAAGCAAACTGCACATAACTTTGCTTGTTGGTAGCAAATGTGATAACCGAATAATCGGCAGAGAAGGTATGGCGTTTTTGCAAGTTTTTATTCAGCGTCGTTAGGTATCAGCAAAAAGTTTTCGGTGAATTTACTGTATAGTTCCAAGTCCCTAAGGTCAGTTACTTTTATTAAATTAGGTAACGCATAAAGGGTGTAATTTATTGAATTGCAAAATTCAAATAAATCCTTATTTACTAAATTGAACGGCTTAATATTGGCTTGGTTCCATTCCATTAATATGGATGGCTTGCAGGTGTTTATGCAGTTTTCCGCACTGTTTAATGCTACCAAATCGGCCCCTTCAATATCAATTTTAATAAATGAAACTTGAGGTTTATTGCGGCTTTCCCAAACAGTATCAATAGTGGTACACGCTATTTCTACCGTTCTTTCAAAGGCTATCCGCTTGTTATCATGTATACTATCAAAGGCACCATTTTCGGCACTGGCTAATTGAAAGTTAATTTTGCCTACAAAATTAAACGCCGCCTGGTCAATAATGGTCCATCTATTTTTATAAGGACTGGCAGCATGTGTTTTTTTTAAATAGGGGATGTTATTGGGCGAAGCCTCAATAGCCACCAATGTTATATCCTGATGGCTTTTTAGTATTGGTATAAGCATTATGCCAATATTGGCGCCTACGTCAAAAACTTCGGTATTGGGTTTTACCAGCCGGTCCATGGCTTCAAAGTTTTCAAGCTCAAATATGCCTTCGTGCATGGTCCTATTAAAAATAGCGTTGTTTTTGGGGAAGTAAACCCGTTGGTCGCAATAAATAAAGCTGCCTTTACTGTTCCAGTAAGGTTTAAAAATATTTTGCTTTACCAGATTTTTAATATATTTTATCATGATAATTTAATTGATAATGCGGCAGTACTTATCAGCCTCATATCCGTTAGGCCCACAAACTTTTTAAGTAGTACATTATATATTGAAACCCATAATACAACATTCGTTTAACATATAACAGTATGTTTTTATCCTTCCATTTATACCTGAAATATATGCTGGGGTAATAGGTGTATTTAAGTTTATCAAGTTCATTAAAACCTACCGTTACCTGCGAGGTTAAGTGTGATACACGCGCCTCGGGTACCAGGTAATGTGGTATGTGGTGTGCGGTCATTACCTCAATAAAATCCATATCGGCATACCAGAAATTTATTTTTTCGTCTAAAGGGCCTACCAATTTTAAAGTTTCGCGATTTGTAAAAAAGCAATACCCGGCAAAGTAGCCAAAGTAACCTTCGGTGGGTTCTTTTAATTCAGTAAAGTCCCTATGCTGTAACTCACAAAAGGGACTTAAAACCCAATGTTGGTTATTAATAGTTGAAGCCATTTTTAGCAGCGTGCCGGCCCATCCTTTATGAAATATAAGGTCGTTATTGCAAAGGCATACATAATTGTTATGCGTTGCCTGTATGCCCAGGTTTAAATATTTATTGAAGCCAAACTTTTGATGAGGGTAAATAGTTGTGGTATGCTCAAACTGGTAAGGTTGTAGGGTTTTATTTGATTCAATAACCAATATGTTAAAAGCTATCTCGGCAGCATTTTCAGATGCCAGTAAGGTATCAATTGTTTGGATGGTAAGCGCTTTAAGCTCTTCGTTTTTAGCAAAGCTTAAAATAATGATATCAATATTAATCGGCATTGGTTTGTTTGGTGGCAACTAAAGCAAATTGTGGGTACTTCATATCTTCCTGTGTGTTAAACAGTAAAAAGTTCAGGATATTAAAAAATATAAAGCCCGTATCTTTATTGATACCCTGTATTTTTAAAACCTTATAACCGGCATCTTCAAAAAGTCTTACCATACTTTTGGCCGTAAAAAAGCGCATATGCGTTTTATCCATAACGCCTGAGTTTTGATACCTGAAATCTTTATAACGTAATAATGATAACATTACCGGGTACCAGCGTATATTAGGAATAGAAGCTATAATTTGTCCATCCTTTTTTAATAAGGTACCCGCCAATAAAAGTGCCCCTTCCGGATCGGCTAAATGTTCAAGCACATCATTAAAAAAAATACAATCAAATTTTTGATTGTTCGGGATCTGTATATTTTTATCAAAATCGGCATTAATTACCCCATCTAACTTGCCTTTGGCTTCTAAAGCCGAGGTGTTATCAGGCTCTATCCCCCAAGCTTTGCAGTTATATAGTTCTTTTAACATTAAGCCAAAATTTCCTGTTCCACAACCAATATCTAAAATAGTATCAAGGTTTTGCGGTAAAAATGGCAATAACTCGTTACGGGTATGCTTATAATATGATGGGTCTTTGTCCTTATAAATTTCAATCATTGAATATTAATTTAACCCGTTTAACTTATTTTTTAATAAAGGTTTTAGTTTAAATTTTATAAAATATTTTAAATGATAGAAGTTTAAATAAAATAAAAAGCCAGGTTTTTTATATACATACTTTGTTGTCAAACCTGTTTCATCTAAAGCATCAAGCAACTTTTGAGGAAACTCTTTGGATATATCTGTAATTGTATAAACAGAGTTTCTTTCTAAAAAATCTACACCTAAACTTAAGCAGGTTTTTATTCGTTCGGTATTTAAAAAATAAGGAGTGTTATATTCCTGGTGCGAAAAGCTTTTCAATTTACTTTGATACAATGCTATATCATAACCAAACATATAGCTAAAATGCCAGCCCAGTGTTTCATCATCAGTTAACACAACCGAATTTAGTTGAAAGTATATTTCCCGGTCGCCAATATTAATATCCTTTATAAAACTATAGGGGGTTATTAAGGTCCAGCGCCATTTTACATCAGTTTTAAGATTAAGGAAATAATAAAACAGTTGCATTTTAATAATGGTGGGTTTATTGATGCTGTAATTACCGGTTAAATGATCCATGTTAATAAATTCATCATTATCGCCTATTATGATCAGATCATCATCTTTGCAATTTTTTAACCCGGTTTTTAAATAATTACGTTGAAAAAATTCAGTCCCCCAAGCGTTTAAGCCATCGGCCGGAGGTATAAGTACATGTGTTATCTTATCCTTAAATTGGCTAAACTTGCTGATATTGTTTAAAAAATACAAGGGCTTTTCTAAGCCAGAATGGGTTTGTGTACTCTCGCCAATCACAAAATAATCAACATATTTTGACATATAGGTTAACCTTAGCAGCAACATGTCTAACTCATCATTAAATAAAAAACAATCGTATACCATGGTTATATTATGTTTTTTTTCCAGGTTGATGGTGTAAACACTTTTACATGCCCCGGGAAACTGCCGCGTTTTATTTTTTCGCTTTCAATCAAATCAAAACTCAGGCAGCTTTCTAACTGGTCGTATAGGTCATTGTCCCAAACCAATGCAAGGTCAAGAGTATAGGTGTCGGGCGTAAAAAATATTTCGTTCGTTGTTATAACATATTCGGCAGTTTCGCCTTTATCGCCGCTTATTGCAAATTCATCGTCAAAATTTGTAAGGTGAGTAAACAGTTCATCAAAATTATTTTTGATGTTGATGCCTATTTCGGCCCGAGTTGTTTTTTCATTAAACAGCACTTTAATTTTTATGATTATACCATCACCCATAAAAAACTCAAACCGTGGTTTACCCTCTACATCATATAAACCGATATCTAAAAATTCTATTTTCCGGTTTCCCTTTCTTTTTACCCAGTTTATGCTGTTGGTGTTTTGCTTTTTTGCAGAGTCGAGATACTTATTAATAACCGTTGCTGTTTTGCCTGTTTCTACAATCTGCCCGTTTTTAAGTAAAATAGAATGGTTGCACAGGCTTTTTATAGCCCCCATATTATGGCTAACAAACAATAGGGTACGGCCATCGCCCTTACTCATATCATCCATTTTGCCGAGACATTTTTTTTGAAATTCGGCATCGCCTACGGCTAATACTTCATCAATTATCAATATTTCTGATTCCAGGTGCGCTGCTACCGCAAACGCTAGGCGCACGTACATACCCGATGAATAACGTTTTACCGGGGTATCTATATAGCGTTCGATGCCTGAAAAATCTACAATTTCATCAAACTTGCGCTTTATCTCGTTTTTGCGCATACCTAATATGGCCCCGTTCAAGTATATGTTTTCGCGCCCGCTTAATTCCGGGTGAAATCCGGTGCCTACTTCCAGTAAGCTGGCTATTCGTCCTTTTATTTTTACCGACCCTGTAGTAGGCGAGGTTACTCGGCTTAAAATTTTAAGCAGGGTGCTTTTGCCCGCGCCGTTGCGACCTATTATGCCTACTGAGTCGCCTTGCTCAATATCAAAATTCAAATCTTTTAAACTCCAAACCACATCACTTTCGCCTTTAATGGCATAATCGTTTATTTCGCCAATTTTAAGGTATGGATCTTCCTTGCCGCGTATACGCGCCCAGGTACGTTCCAGATCGCGCGAAATGGTGCCGGTTCCAAAATTGCCCAACTGATAGGCTTTTGACAGATTTTCTACTTTAATAACTTTAGCCATTAAACGGTATCAATAAAATTCTTTTCAACGCGGTTAAAAATAATTATCCCTATAAATAAAATTATAGCGGTTATTGCACCGCTATATCCAAGCATGGCCCAGCTAAAATGTCCCTTGCCGGTAAAGCCATATCTAAAAGTTTCTATCACCGCGGTAACGGGATTAAATTTAATTATCCAGCTAAAAGTGGGGTATTTTGCTATAGCCTCTGATAATGGATAAATTACTGTGGTAGTGTACATTAACAGTGGTATGCCAAATGTTACCACAAAAGCAAGATCGCGGTATTTAGTGGTAACGGCTGATATGATCATGCCCAAACCCAAACCCAATGCGGCAATTAAAATAATTAACACCGGGAAAAGCAATATGTACATATTAGGATATATGGGTGCGCTTTTAAAGCCGTAAATAATCAGCAATAACATAAATAGTAAAAACTGTACACCAAACCTAATCAGGTTTGACAGTACAATACTTATAGGCATTATTAAACGTGGGAAATAAACCTTACCCAATATGGCCGCGTTGTCTTTAAAAACAGTTGATGTTTTGGTAAGACAATCAGAAAAATAGTTCCAGATAATAGTGCCGGCCAGGTAAAAAATAGGGCCGGGTATGCCATCGGTACTTATTTGGGCCAGGTTATTAAAAATGAGGTTATAAATTAAGATGGTTATTATGGGCTGTACAAAAAACCAAATAGGCCCAAGTATGGTTTGTTTGTAAAATGATACAAAATCGCGCCTTACCAGTAATAATAACAGGTCGCGGTATTGCCAAACATCTTTAAGGCCCAACCCGAACGCTTTGTTTTGCGATGTAATCTCTATATCCCAGTAGTCTTCAGTGGGCAAACTCATTGTTTAATAGTTGTTGTAAATTTTTTATATAATCTGCTTCGTTAAAGTATGCCAGGCAATTGTGTTGCAGCTTTTTACGCGCTGGTAGTGTTAATGGTTTTAATAAGCACTGTGTTATAGCATTTTCAAGCTCATACAAATTATCCGGATTTACTGATGTGCCCAACTCTCCGTTTTTTATAGCATCAAGACTGCCGTCAATATTACCGCATATAACCGGCAGGCCGCAAGCCATGGCCTCAATAAATACTATCCCAAAACCTTCGTTTCGGCTAGGCAACACAAATACATCAGCTAATAAAAAATAATCAGTAAGCTCGGTTTCGTTAATAAAACCGCTTAAAATTACGTGTTTGTCAACATTATTGTCGTGTATCAATTTTTTAACCCGCGCTTCTTCCCGGGTATCTGCCGCACCGGCAATAATATATGTTATAGCCGGAAAGGTATGTTTTAATTTACTAACGGCTTTTATTACCTGTTCATAACCTTTATACTGTTCGGCAGCACTTAACCGGGTAAGGGTAAAAAGTATAGGAACATTGGCCGATAAGCCATATTTATTTAACAAATGTGCGGGTTTTTCAAAAGCTGCCGGTAGTGACATAAAGGGATCAACCACGTTGTTTAGTACTACACATTTATTGGCAATAATACCGTGCCTTTTTACAATTTCATTTTTAGTAAAGTTGCTTACGCAAATTATTTTATCGCAGTTTTTTAACAGGTTTATTTTAACAAACGATAATTTGCGCCAAACTTCAATGCCATGAGCCACCAACCATATTTTGCATTTTGGATTAATAAGCTTTATAATGCTGCCTGCAAGTGCAAGGTTAATATGGCTCAATATAACCACATCAAACTTTACCGCGCTAAGCATGGCTTTTTTTATAAATTTTAAGCGGCTGCCAAACCCTTTAAAGTTTTTTTGAGGTAAATACCGCAAGTCCAAATCACCGGCTTTATCATAGGCCGACCATAGCTTAAAATCCCAGCCGTTATTCACAGCTGCAGTACTTAATGCATGGGCCAGCGTGCGTGTCATTTTTTGTATGCCACCTGTTGAGCTAAAAGTTTGCAGCGTAAAAAGTATTATTTTTTTAGCCATGCAACTGTAACTGGTAAAGGGTAAAGGCTTTTGACCAATGTAACTCGTTGTTTTTAAATTTTTTGATGATGTTTTTTGCCGCAATGTTTTTATAAACGTCTTCGTTGCTTATTTCCGGGTGCTGCTTCATCCATTGCTGTAGCGGAAATGTAAAGCCCATTTTGGGCCGGTTCCAAATAGCAGCGGGGAGCATATCCGTAAAACTATCGATCAGTAATTTTTTAGGCTGATGGTTATCAAACCTTATTGCCGGCGAAATGCTTTGTACTGCCTGAATAAATTTTTCGTCCAAAAACGGTACGCGTACCTCAAGGCCATGACTCATGCTCATTACATCTGTATCTCGCAGTAGTTGATTTTGCATGTAAAGGTTGGTTTCAAACCACGATGCCTGGTCTTTATTGTATTTTTTTACGGGATAGTTATTAGCCTCGTTAAATAATATATGCTCAACCTGTACAGTATCAGTATTTAAAATTTTGGCAATATCATCAGGTGTAAAAAGGCCACGTAACAAAAGGTAATCGGCCAGGTAATGGTTATGCGCCAGGTAAGCTATTTTTTTGTACTTGTCCTTTTTAAAATACCTGGCGGCATTAAGCAAGGCTATAGGTAATTTGCGCAACAAATTAATATGTTTAATGCGGTTAAAAGATGGGTACCCGCCAAAAAGCTCATCAGCCCCAACGCCCGATAAAACTGCTTTTAACCCATCCTCATGTGCATATTTGCTAATAAACCATGAGTTTATGCCATCAGTAGTAGGCATATCCATGTCGCCTATAATTTGAGACAGATGATTATTAAAGTCACGCTGCTTTACCAGGTGCGCAAATTTTTCGCCGGTTATTTTATCAGCAACCAGGTTTTGGTAAGCGCGCTCGTCATAAGCTTTCTCATCAAAAAAAATGGATATGGTTTTAAGGTCCCGCTGGTTCTGGGCGGCCAATAAAGTTAATATGCTCGAGTCAATGCCACCACTTAAAAAAACACCCAGCGGTGCATCAGCCATTAACTGCCTGCTTACCGCTTGTTTTAAGCTATTATGTATATATTCTTTAGCCTCGCGCTCATTAACAATTGTATTAAGTGCGGGCTGTACTACATAGCAATTAATAATATGGCTGCCAGTTCTATTATCCCAGCATAAAAAATGTCCTTTAGGTAGGTTAAATACATTTCTTAAAGCGGTATAAGGCTCAGGTATGTACCCATAGGCCAAAAACCTAACCTGCCAGTTCTCATTGGGTTGTGTAGCTATGCCGGCCAATTTTAAAGCCTTTGTTTCTGAGGCGAAGCTAAGACTGTTATTGGCCGTACAGTAGTATAAAGGTTTAATGCCGCTACTATCGCGTACCAGGTAGGTTATTTCCTTTTCAATATCATACAGCGCGAAGGCAAACATGCCCTGTAGTTTATTAAAACAGGCGTTACCCCAATATAAGTAGGCTAATAATATAACCTCGGTATCTGTATTTGAGTGAAACCTGGCCCCGGCCTTTAGCAGTTGCTCTTTTAAATCGAGGTAATTGTAAATTTCGCCGTTAAAAGATATCCATGCTTTTTTGTCAATATCGGCCATAGGCTGGTGGCCATTGGCACTAAGGTCAATAATAGAAAGCCTGCGATGACCAAAGCAAAGCCGTTCATCGTCATTGGTATATATTCCGCCGTCATCCGGGCCGCCATGCCGCAACGCGTTGCACATGATGCCTACTTTTTCGCGAAGTTCATCCGGCGGTAATTGGTTAGAAATAATTCCTGCTATGCGGCACATTTTAATAGGTTTACATGGCTTCGCCACGTAAGTCACAAGTTATTCTTGTAACTTATTATTTATCAGCATCTTAAATTAAAACATGCCAATGTGTAATTAATATCATATCAAAATAAGCTAAAAATGTTAATTAATTACATAATTTGTAATTATAAACGGTTTATTAATGATGCTGCAACATGCACTAAAATAGATAGGCCCATGTTCTCTAACCGCAATACCAGTTGTTTTTGCGAACGGTATGATATTATCTCGCCCATAATGCCTTTTAAGGGCCCGGCTTTGATCACTATTTTTTCGCCGGGTTGCAGGTTTTCTTCGGTTATTTCAAGTTGGTAAGGGCCGGCCATTAATAATTTAAGCTCTTCAATTTGAGTGGAGGGCATACAAGCTATTTTGCCCGAAAAATATATAAAGCGGGCAATACCTTTGGTCATGAGCACTTCCATTTGCTCATGCTCGGTTATGTAAACAAACAGGTACGATTTTATAAAAGGTTCTTCAACCCATTTTTTGCGATCGCTCCATTGTTTTAGTTGCCTGTTAAGTGGCATGTAGGTTTCAATGCCCTTTTTTAGCAGGGCCTGGCAGGCTTTTTTTTCGGCACGGGCGTGGGTATAAACCGGGTACCATTTACGTGTTGCTGTATTTGCAGCTAATGCAGCTAAAGCCATATTTAATAAAAGGAGTTATTTGAACCAACCTCTTATATCCCACCATTTCTTTTTATCCGAATCTATATAATAGCCCGAACTTTCGTACCCAACATAGTCTGAATAGTAGTATCCGCCGCCATGGCTGTCTCCGCTAAATTTGGTGGTATAAAACCTGCTGTGCAGTAAATCTTCTTCAAACGCGTTAAGCACTATAACGCTGTTGCTTAACTGGTATTCATGTGATACGCGCTGAGGTATGGTTGCCGCATAGAATTTAGATTTACCCGACCGTATAACAAATACGTTGATATCGCTTGACCGTATTAATGGTATCGAGTCTGATACCAGGCCAACAGGCGCGGTATCTATCATAACAATATCATAGGTGCGTTTTAATACATCAATTAAATAGGTCATCCTGTCGGTATGCAATAACTCCGATGGGTTTGGGGGTACCGGCCCTGAAGGTATAAAATCCAGGTTGCTTTGGTTGGTAGGAATTATGATCTCATCAATAGTATTCTGGTTAGCCAAAAAGTTACTCAAACCAACATCATTAGGCACATGGAAGGTTTTGTGTAGTTTTGAACGGCGCAAGTCGGCAGCTATTAATATTATTTTTTTATCAATTAATGCCAACGTACTGGCCAGGTTAACGGCTACAAATGATTTGCCTTCACCTGCTACTTCTGATGTAACACATATAACTTTTTGCAATTTTTCTGCCGCCAAAAAACTCAGGTTTGTACGTACCGAACGTACCGACTCGGCAAATATAGATTTGGGCTGACTAAGTACCAGTATCTCTGAACTGTTTTCGTCCAGTTTTTGCGGAAATTTACGTATAACCCCAATAATTGGTGTGGTTGTAAGGCTTTCAATGGTTTCCTTATCATATATATACGGATTTAATACTCTTATCAGCACTATCATCCCTATACCTATTAACAGGCCCATTACTATACCGGTGCGGTGTATTTCTTGTACGTTGGGCGAAACAGGGCCAAAGTTGGCCTGTGCCTGCTCAATAATTGTTGCGCCGGGAAGTATTGACGAACGGCTTATTTGCGCGTCGAGATCCTTCTCAGATAAAAAGTTGTATACTTTTTCGTTGATCTCAAAATCGCGGTTAAGGCTAACCAGCTGACGCTCGGCGTCAGGGAAGGATGCTATTTTTTGATTTACCTGTTCCAGTTGCGCGTTAAGATCGTCTATTTTTTTCTGCGTGCTTGTAGTAGCCAAATTAACGTTGGCCATAATGTCAGTTTTTATCTGTGCAATCTGGCGGTTAATGTCGGCAATTTGCGAGGCTGTGCTTATGTATATTTTTAATAACGAGTTTCTTTGGGCATAAAGCGCATTTAAATTAGTTATCAACGTGCTCATTAATTGTTGGCTGGCACCTTCGACACTATAATTAAGGCTTATGTTATCCTTCTCATTAATAAGCTGCCGTTTAAAAACCTGGATGCTATTTAATTGCATTTTTAATGCATCGCGCTGTAATTCAATAGCGTTAGCTTTATTTACTGCAGCTTGGGCCGAAGACGCAACATCCATTATTTGCGATGATTTTTTAAAATCGCCTATTGCGGTTTCTGATTGCTTTACTTTGTTTGTTATGGTATCTAACGTTTGATCAATATAGTGAATAATTCTTGTAGCTGATTGTTGTTTGTGTACACGATCAGACTTTAAATATTCATTCATTATCGCGTTCAGTACATCAGCGGCGAATTGCGGGTTTGAGTCCGTTTCTTGTAAGGAGATAATATTTGAATTTTTTATCAATTCGTTAACCTGGAGCCCACCTTTGGCGCGGCCAACAAAATCATCAGGCGTATTAAATTTAAATAAAAGCACAGCGTTTTTATTTATTTCGCCAGGGTAACTTATGCTAAATGTTGTTGGCCCAATATTTATCGGGTTGTTATAGGTAAATACGTTTTTTACCAGGCTCCCGTTATCTTGATAAGATAAACTATAAGTGCGGGCATCTATAGGCTTGTATGTAATAAGCTGATTGTAAAAGTTTAAGCTGTCAAATTTCAGCAGTTTTATAGTAAGTGGTTTTTTGGGATATATTTCTCTGGTACGCACCCGCCCTTCAACATAAAAACTTATCTGGTAGTCAAGGTCTTTAATGGCGTTACGTATAAGGGCGGCGTTTTGTAAAACAAATATTTCGCTTTGTGTTTTTGATGGCCCCTTGTCTGAATTCATTACATTCACCAGGTCAGAAATATCTGATTTTTTTTCCTCAAACTTCATCGTGGCTGATGTAGCAAAGGTTTCGGGGGTGTACCATAAATAGGTTTCGGCCACTAACATGCATACTATAACCGAAAGTGCAATCCAGTACCAGCGGCTGATAAGTATTTTACCAATCTTAAAATAGTCAAATTCCTGGTTTGGTAAATTTTTATGTATTTTATCAGCTTCTTCCATTACTTTTTGGTAATTGTAAGGATAAGTAATACAGCACTGATAACTATCAATACCGGTTGAATTATACTAGTGAAATTTTGAAGCGCATCTGTTCTAACAGTACGGTCGTTTTGCATAACATAAACCACATCGCCATTTTGTAGTATGGCACGCGGATCTGTTATGCTTTTTATATCACCCCAATCAATATTTATCCTGGTAGGGTTTGGTCCTGTTCCGCGAATGATTTGTATATGTCTTTCATCGGCTTTTTCGGTAAGTCCGCCGGCAGCGCCCAATATATCAACAAGGGTGGTCCTGTCTTTGGTTAAAGGGAAAGCCCCCGGTGTTTTAACTTCGCCAAATACGTTTACTTTAAGATTAATTATCTTAAGCTCTATCAATGGGGCCACTAAAAAGGTGTCTTTATAAAGCTGTTGAACCTTATTCAAGGCTTCTATCCTGGTAAGGCCTTCAACCTTTACCCGGCCAAGCCCGGTTAATGCTACTGTTCCGTCCTCTTCTACCTCGAAAGTTTCCTGGGGTGTAGCAACAGCGCCTGAGTTTGATTGGTTTGCGTTAGCCGCTGTTAAATCAACTATGGCCTTACTGTTTTGCAGATTTCTAATCTGTAAAATATCCTGGGGCTGAATACGATAATTAATTATATTTGTTAGATTTCTTTTAGCTAATATACTGTCGGGAATTGAACCTCTTTTTTCAAAAAGTATTTGATTTTGTTTATAAGCGCACGAACTTAAAATCAATAATGATACTAAAATTAAGTACGTAATGTGTAAAAACCGCATATATATAAAGATGCTTAAATGTAATATTCTTCCGCGCAAATCCAAAACTACATATTTTGTTGTTGCTAAATTAATCTATTTTTAGAAGTGTCCAACTTAAAAATATCTTTAATAACAGTTGTTTATAACTCAGCAAGTACTATTAAGCGGTGTATTGAGTCTGTGATAGCACAAAATTATCCAAATATTGAGTATATAATAATTGATGGCGGCTCTACCGACGGTACTTTACAGATAATTGAACAATACCTACCGCACATCAAATTTTTTTTATCAGAAGCTGATGGCGGCATTTATGATGCTATGAACAAAGGGATCAAAGCCGCTACAGGAAACATTATAGGCACACTAAACTCCGACGATTTTTTTGCAGATAATGACGTACTTAGCTGTATAAGCCAGGCTTTTGTACAGCACGACCCCGATGTAGTGTATGGAAATTTAGATTATATAGATCTGAAAGGAAATATTAAACGTATATGGAAAGCGGGCCGATATGTAAATAATCGTTTTAATTGGGGCTGGATGCCGCCGCATCCAACATTTTATTGTAAAAGGGAACTGTTTGAAAAGTTTGGGGCATATAATTTGCAATATGGTACCGCGGCAGATTATGAGTTGATGGTTAGGTTTATACATCAAAATAAAGTAAGTATATATTATTTAAACAAAACCATCGTTAAAATGAGTATAGGCGGGGTAAGTAATAAAGCCTACCGTAATAGGTATAATGCGTGGGTAAATGATTATAAAGCGATGAGGAAAAATGGGGTTATTTTTCCATCGCTGGCGATAGTTTTAAAGCCGTTAAGGAAAATTGTTCAATATTTTTAATATATTGTAACTAAATTATTATCAGGCTCGTATTAGTTTATAGTTAGGCTTTAAATTACAATATATGTCCGAGTTTTTAAATACCCATTATTATGTATATTATGTATTTATAATATGCTTTTCGGCATTTATAACTTACATTATCATACCTTCTATATTACATGTTGCCCGTGCCAGGCACTTGTATGATGATTTGGGCCATTTCAGGAAACAGCATGACCAGGGCATACCCCGTTTGGGCGGTGTAGCTATTTTTGTAAGCTTTAATCTTACTATACTGGTTTGTAGTGTTATAAATCAATCAGTCCCTACAAGTTACCTGCTTATCGCATCAATTATCTTATTTGCAACAGGGTTAAAGGATGATCTTTCAGGGGTTAATTCAAGTACAAAATTTTTAATACAATTTATAATAAGCTTAATACTGGTAATAATGGGCGATATACGCTTAACCAGCATGTACGGCATATTCGGTGTTTTTGAATTGCCATATATAGCAAGCATAATAATTTCTATACTGGTTATTATGTTACTGATCAATGCCTTTAATTTAATTGATGGCATTGACGGTTTGGCTGCTTTAACAGGTATTACGGTAAATGTTACCTTCGCCATTTCATTTATCTATATAAAAGAGTACGAACTGGCTATGGTAGCATTAGCTATAACAGGAGCTATTTTAGGCTTTTTAAAATATAATATTACCCCTGCTAAAATATTTATGGGCGATACCGGCTCATTGCTAATAGGTTTAATATCAGCCGTACTAGCCTTAAAATTTATTGAATTAAATAAAGTTGGTAATAACAGGTTTCCGGAAATTTATTCGGCCCCGGCCGTTGCAGTAGCCATATTAATAGGGCCTATATTTGATACCCTGCGTGTGTTTTTTATACGCGCAATTAACGGCATTCCACCTTTCACTGCTGATCGTAACCACATCCATCACCGCTTGTTAAAATTGGGGCTAACCCACCTGCAAGCCACATTGATATTGGGTGGCTTTAATATTTTAGCTGTAATAACTGTGCTATCATTTAACAGCTATGGTAACTACGTATTAATCATGTTTATTTTTGGGGTTTGTTTACTAGCTAACTGGGGACTAACATTTACATTACGCTCAAAAGAACGCCATAGTTTAGCTTTGCGCAACCTGTTTGTTTAAACCGGTAAATAGTAATCTATACCTCATAATACCGGTAAGTATACCATTCCCCTTTTACTTTTAGTAAATTTGCACCTTGTAATTAATACTTTATGAGGATAGCAATAAATGGTTTCGGGCGCATAGGCCGCATTTTTTTAAGGAGTATTTTAGAAAAACCAGCTATACAGGTTGTTGCTATTAATGACCTTACAGATACCGCTACGCTTGCACATTTATTTAAGTACGACTCTGTGCACGGCGGTTTTAAAGGCAGGGTTGATTTTGACCATGATAACCTTTATATAAACGGAAAGCCTGTAAAAGTTTTTGCAGAACCTAACCCCGCAACTTTGCCTTGGGAGGTATTGAATATTGATTTGGTTATTGAATCAACCGGTAAATTTGCTTCTAAGCAAGGGGCCGGGCAACACTTGGCAGCAGGTGCCAAACAAGTTATAATTTCGGCCCCATCAACTGATAAAAATATACCTACCGTTGTGCTGGGTGTTAACGATGGTATGGTTGACCTGCATTCGCCTATATTATCAAACGCCTCATGTACTACCAATAATGTTGCCGCCATGGTAAAAATAATGGACGATAACTGGGGCATTGTAAATGGCTACATAACTACCGTACACTCCATGACCGGCGACCAAAGTCTGCACGATGCACCGCATAAAGATTTGCGCAGAGCAAGAGCCGCATCAGCTTCTATAATTCCTACCACTACCGGGGCGGCCAAGGCTATAACCGCCATATTTCCGCATTTGGATGGCAAATTGGGTGGCGCGGGTATACGTGTGCCGGTTTTAAATGGCTCGTTAACTGATTTTACCTGTATCTTAAAAAACAAGCCAACGGTTGAGGCGATAAATCTTGCTTTTAAAAAAGCCGCTAACGGCACCATGCAAAATGTGTTGGAATATACCGAGGACCCTATTGTATCCGTAGATATAATTGATAATACTCATAGCTGTATATTTGATGCCCGGTTAACCTCCATAGTAGGCGATCTGGTAAAAGTTGTTGGCTGGTATGATAACGAGGTTGGTTATTCAAGCCGCCTTGCCGATCTGGTTGAAAAAATAAGTCTGCTTAAACAATGATAAAATTTATTGCCCTTGAAGATCTGCTGCCCATACGCAACCAAGTGTTGCGGGAGGGCCGGTTAACCCCTGATGAGTGTCGTTTCCCATCAGATACGCTGGATAGTATTTTTCATTTAGGCTATTATGTGGGCGATGAACTGGCAACCATAGCTTCCTTTCATCAAAACGGTTATGGCGATTTTGAAGGCTTGGGTTACCAGTTGCGTGGCATGGCCACTATTGAAAAATACAGGGGGATGGGTTTCGGCAACCAGTTACTCAACTTTGCCATAGTATACCTGCGCGGGCAAAAAGTAAATTACCTATGGTGCAACGCGCGTAAAGTTGCTTTGCAGTTTTATCATAATACAGGCTTCGAAATTATATCTGATGAGTTTGAAGTGCCGGGCATCGGTCCGCATCATGTAATGTATGTTAAGATACAATAGCCTCACCTAAATCCTCTCCAAAGGAGAGGACTTTATTAGCTCTCTCACCTTTGGAGAGGACCGGGATGAGGCTTTTTTCATTTTTAAAGTCAAAATTTAGAATAATTTGCTCAATTTGGCGGCTGGATTACTACACGCTACACAAACATTATGAAAACTATAGATCAGTTTAATTTTTCGGGAAAAAAAGCATTAATAAGGGTTGATTTTAA
This sequence comes from Mucilaginibacter sp., assembly GCF_039935595.1. Lineage (GTDB taxonomy): Bacteria > Bacteroidota > Bacteroidia > Sphingobacteriales > Sphingobacteriaceae > Mucilaginibacter. The sequence goes on from NZ_JBDTJZ010000032.1 coordinate 20,217, forward strand.
TGTGCCCCTTGATGACGATTATAACATTACCGATGATAACCGTATTACCGCCGCGCTACCTACCATCAAAAAGATTTTAGAAGATGGCGGCTCGGTTATATTAATGTCGCACCTGGGCCGGCCGAAGGATGGACCGACTGATAAATATTCATTAAAGCATGTGGTAAAACATTTGGGCGATCTGTTGGGTCAGCCGGTTGAGTTTGCTAATGATTGTATTGGCGACGAAGCTATAAACAAATCAAAAGCGTTAAAAGATGGACAGGTGTTATTATTAGAGAACCTGCGTTTTTATAAGGAAGAAGAAAAAGGCGATAAAGATTTTGCCGAAAAATTATCAAAATTAGGCGATATATATGTGAATGATGCCTTTGGTACCGCTCACCGTGCACATGCTTCAACCGCCGTTATCGCGCAGTTTTTCCCTAACGCCAAATATTTTGGTTATGTAATGGCCGCCGAGATTGCCAACGCCGAAAAAATATTGAACCATGCCGAAAAGCCTTTTACCGCAATTATGGGTGGCTCGAAGGTGTCGGACAAAATACAACTGATAGAAAAACTATTGGATAAGGTTGATAACCTGATAATAGGCGGCGGTATGGCCTATACTTTTGCCAAGGCTGATGGCGGCTCAATAGGTACATCGCTGGTTGAAATTGATAAACTGGATCTTGCTTTGGATATTGTTAAAAAAGCAAAAGAAAAAGGTGTTAAATTGTATTTACCGGTTGATAATGTGATTGCCGATGCATTCTCCAACGATGCCAATACCAACACCGCCAAAACCGGACAAATACCCGATGGCTGGATGGGCCTGGATATTGGCCCGGAAACCGTTGCGATATTCAGCAAGGTGGTAGCAGAATCAAAAACCATATTATGGAACGGCCCGATGGGTGTTTTTGAAATGGAAAAATTCCTGATAGGTACTAAAGCCATTGCCAACGCGGTGGTTGAAGCTACTAAAAAAGGCGCTTTCTCACTAATAGGTGGCGGCGACTCGGCAGCGGCAGTATCAAAATTTAACCTGACTGACGATGTTAGCTATGTATCAACAGGTGGCGGCGCGCTGTTGGAGTATATGGAGGGGAAAGAATTGCCGGGGGTGAAAGCTATAAATGAGTAATATCAAAAATATAACATACTGTAGAAGCAACCTCAAAAGGGTTGCTTTTTTATTATAACTCCCAAGCGTCATTGAGGTACGAGTGTGGCAATCTCTACACGCCAGATAGCGACCTGTCAATGCAGAGATCGCCACGCTACGCTCGCGATGACGGTCAGAACAAATTATTATTTCATCTCATCCAAAACCCTAAACATCTTATCCTTAATAGCACGCGTAGAGCCATTGTAGTTACTTACAATAATGGAGAAGCATAACTGCCTGCCATTATTGGTTTGGTAACCTGCGTAGGCTTGTACATTGTGGATGCTGCCGCTTTTCATGCGCATATCATTATAAACGGGCAGACTCTCATAAAAATCATTATACCAGTTTTCTTTTTTGGCTGATTGTAATATGGATGCGATAGTTGTTGTAGTTATTTTATCAGCAGGGGATAAGCCGCAGCCGTCAGCAATATCCATTGAATTCGGGTCGATTCCACGGGCTTTCCAAAAGGTATGCAAGGCATCAATGCCATTAGGTGTGGTAGCTTCCTTGCCCGATTTTAGGGCGATGGCTTTTAATAGTTCCTCAGCATATAGGTTAATGCTTTTGCGGTTGGTCCAGTAAACCATTTGGGCCAAACTTGGCGAAGTTATAGTAGCTAAATTTGTAGCGATACCCGGCGTTGGCAATGATTTGCCTGCTAAAGTTAAGGTTGATTCCGGCTCGCCGGAAATTATGAAGCCCAGCCGTTTTAAAGTGTCAGCTAATCTATAGGCCGCATCAAAGGCCGGGTC
>NZ_JBDTJZ010000033.1:0-7388 GCF_039935595.1 Mucilaginibacter sp.
AAAGACCTTCTGAATATAATTCCCTTCCTTGTTCATCTGCCTAAACTGACGTAAATAAATCAAATAAAATAACGCTTTTGAGCAGATCGTTGCGCAACAGCCACTCTAAGGAAAAAGAACTAGGCCCCCGCGGCTATGAGCGGACGATGCTGTCATTTAAAAAACATTATTGTGGCTTAGCTTCATTGCGGTTGCCCGGTCCGTAGGACTCCTTCGGAGGTGAGTTAATACCCCGCTGGCCTAAGTTTAGGGGCGCATTTTTTTGGTAAAAGGAGGGTTAACACAATTTAACACATTTCGGTAAAAAAATGAGTTAATTTATTAACAATCAACAAATTAAAAAAAAATCGGGCAAAAATGTGTTAACCATGATTTTTGCCTGTTTTTTTATATAAAACGCTTGCGGTAGCGGTGTGAAGTTACGCTGTAGCTAAACTTCGACCAGCGGGGTAAGTTTCAATTATGTCAAATAATAATAATTAAATATTCTTATTTGACATTTATTAATAAAATAAGTATATTTGTTTATTGTTAATATGTAATGATATGAGTATCAAGTTAAAACCTATTTCTAACGAACTAAAGTTAAATAGAATTCGCTATGAAAATCCATGGTGGGTAGACAATGAGATAGAAACGCAATATAAAACAATGAAGTCAAGGTTATACTTTGACCTGTTTTATCCATTGGTTGAGGAAAAAGAACCAAGAAGAGCGGTTGTACTAATGGGGCCAAGAAGGGTGGGCAAGACTGTAATGATGTATCATGCAATTAGCAAGTTGCTGACAAAAAACATTGTTGATAGAAGTAGGATTTGCTTTATAAACATTGAAAATCCCCTATATTTTGGTATGGCATTAGAAGAGCTCTTTGCACTGGCAAGATCTGCAAGTGGTTTTGATAATCCAGATGGATATTACGTGTTTTTCGATGAGATACAGTATTTAACAAATTGGGAAATTCATTTAAAGGTTTTGGTGGATAGCTATCCAAATACTAAATTTATTGTATCGGGTTCTGCTGCTGCTGCTTTAAAGCTGAAAAGTTCTGAAAGCGGTGCTGGTAGATTTACGGATTTCCTATTACCTCCATTGACGTTCCATGAATATATTCATCTCAAAGAGCTCAATCACTTAATTGTTAAAACAAAAATTGTTTGGAGGGGTAAAACAAGTGAATGGTTTACCACTAACAATATTCAAGAATTAAATAAACACTTTATTGATTATATAAACTATGGAGGTTACCCAGAGGTTATATTTTCTGAAAAGATACAGTCAAACGTAGGGAGGTATATTAAAAGCGATATTATAGACAAGGTGCTTCTTAGGGATTTACCAAGCTTGTACGGAATAGCTAACGTGCAAGAACTGAATACCTTTTTTACCACTTTGGTTTACTATTGTGGTAATGAATTGTCACTAGAAAGTTTATCCACAACCAGTGGTGTAAATAAACTCACATTAAAAAAATATCTAGAATATTTAGAAGCTGCCTTTTTGATTAAGTCGGTTAGTAAAATTGACGATTGCGCAAAAAAATTCAAACGCCAAACGAATTATAAGGTTTATTTGACCAATCCTTCTCTTAGAAGTGCCCTTTTTTCCCCATTAGTAGCTACTGATGATGCGTTTCCGCACATGGTCGAAACTGCAATATTCGCCCAATGGATACATAGAATATATTTTACGCCTTGGTATGCAAGATGGAAAGATGGAGAAGTCGATTTAGTTGCGCTTGACGAGAAACGACTAAAGCCAATATGGGCTGTTGAAATAAAATGGTCTAATCGTGCTATTGAAAATCCATACGATGAATTAAAGGCCCTATTATATTTTTGTGGGAAAAATGGACTTAAGAATGCTATTGTAACTACAATTGATAAAGAGGGGGTAAAACTTGTTAATGATATTGAGATAATGTTTGTGCCAAGTTCGGTTTATACCTACATAGTTGGATATAATAGTATTGAAAATAAAAAAGCAGGGTTATTTTAGATACCGCGCTTGTAACAAAAACAGAGCGGCTATATCGCCAGCAATCCGCCAATTTCCCTACCCATCCGTACCAAATTATCGGTAGTGTTTTGAAGCGCGGTTGCCAGGTCTGTAGGTTCATTGCCTATAGCTAATAGTACATTAAAATATTGGCGCAGTTCTGCGCTTTGGTGTAGGAGTATCTTGCCCGCAACACCAATAACGGGTATGTTGCGGCTTTTGGCCATTTGCGCAACACCAAACGGGCCTTTGCCTTGCAGGGTTTGCTCGTCAATGCTGCCTTCGCCGGTTATTACCACATCCGCTTTTTGCAGGGCGGCTTCAAAGCCGGTAAGCTTTAAAAAGTAATCAATACCGTTCACCAGTTGGGCGTTTAAAAAGGTGTGTATACCCGCGGTGGAGCCTCCGGCAGCGCCGCCATATTTCAGCGCGGCCATGTCCTTGCCAAACTGCTGCAACGTTATCGCATTAAACCGGGATAAAAACGTTTCCAACTGCACCACATCCCCCGCCGAGGCACCCTTTTGCGGTCCAAATACCGCCGCCGCGCCCTGATCGCCCAGCAAGCGGTTATCCACATCACAAATCACCACGATCTCGGTTTCCAGTATGCGTACATCCAGCTTAGCGGTATCAATAGTATCCAGCTGCATAAGGCTGGCGGGGTTGGGCCGTAAGGCGTTGCCATGCCGGTCCAAAAACTGCACGCCCAAAGCGCTCAATATGCCGCAACCGCCGTCAACGGTAGCCGAGCCGCCCATAGCCAGTATGATCTTGTCAACGCCTTTGTCTAAAGCTATCTGCATCATCTGCCCGGTGCCGTAGGTGCTGGTTTGCATAGGGTTCAATTCATCAGGCTTTAACAACCGCAAACCCGAGGCATTGGCCATTTCAATAACAGCCGTGCGCCCATCATCAATCAACCCGAACGAAGTATGTAATGGCCTGCCTAAAGGATCATTGACCGTAACGTTAGTAAATGTACCGTTGCGTTTTTTCATAATGAGTTCGGCGGTGCCGTCGCCGCCATCCGCAATAGGGAAACACTCGGTGGTGCAATCGAGCGCGCTTTCCAACAAACCGCGTTGCAGGGCATGGGCCGCCGCCTGGGCAGACAGGCTATTTTTAAAAGCGTTGGGGGCAATGAGGATATGCATAGTTGTATCGCAATTTCTATTTAGGCTAAAGCCATATTGTTTTTAACCTTATCCGTTGGCTGAAGCCAACGGCAATGATTACCTTTTTAATTCATTGCCATCGCCATTTATGGGATACCTTATCCGTTGGCTGAAGGCAACGGATAAGATTATCTTTTTAATTCATTGCCGTCCCATTTATGGGACGGATAAAAATAAATTTATAAAATGGCTTTAGCCAAATAATTAGCATCAGGCTAATATATGGGATAAAATAAATACCATGGCTAACGAAGTTAACCCCATTAATATAGTAGCTACCGAATATACCTTTAACATGGCTTTAAGCTCAAGACCTGAAAATTTGGCTATCACCCAAAAATAAGCATCGTTGGCATGTGATATCATCATGGAGCCTGCGCCCATAGCCAAAACGGTTAATAAATGCCCGTTGGGTGTAGCCAGGCCCAGGGCAGGCAGTAAAGGCGCAACAATGGATGCCGCGGTTATGATAGCCACGGTTGACGAACCCTGCGCCGTTTTTAACACAAAGGTTATCAGGAACGGGAAGAATATGCCCATACTGTTAAGCGCCAATGCTTCGCCCAGCCTGTCACCTAATTTGGTGGCGGCAAGCACCGCGCCAAAAGCGCCGCCCGCGCCAATAATAACCAATATACCGCCGGCCTTTTCAACGCCCTCCTGCATCAATTTACTTAGGCTGCTTTTATCCCAATGGCGCTTGCAGTTAAAGGCCAATATAACGCCAACCGCCAAAGCTAAAACCGGGTCACCCAGAGAAAGGAGCATGGTTAACCATTCATTGGAAAAAGCGGGATCGATCACCAAAAATGATTTCAGCGATATTAATAATATAGGCACTATAACCGGCAAAAACGACCGGGTAACCGATGGTAACTGTATATGCTGCTGAACGATGACGTCTTCGTGCTCTACTACATTCGGCAGCTTGTTGCCCATATAATTGGCCCATAAATACCCCGTCGCCGCTGCCGGTATGGCCATGGCAATACCTACCAATATCAGTTTGCCAAAATCAACCCCAATTAGGGTTGCCGCTGCGGATGCGCCGGGATGGGGCGGGATAAAACAATGTACCGCGTAAAGTCCGGTGGCTAACGATACCGCCATAACCACCATAGGTGTATGCGTGCGTTTGGCTAATGATTTATTTAACCCGCTTAAAACAATATATCCCGAGTCGCAAAAAATGGGCAGGCCAACAATAAAGCCGGTTAAACTCATGGCCAGCGCCGAGCGTTTTTGGCCAACCTTGTGCATAATATAGGTGGCCATAACCTGCGTGGCACCTGTATATTCTAACAAAACCCCCAGGGTAGTACCCAACACAATAATAAACCCTAACGATTTCATGATGCTGCCAAAGCCATCTTTAATGGTGGCTATAACGGTATCAACCGGCATTTGTACACCAAGCCCCACCACAAAGCAAGCTATCAGCAGCGCGAAAAACGCATGTACCCGGTATTTGGACGTTAGCAACACTATAAGCGCGATACCGGCCAGCAGGAAAATCAATACCTGCAGGAGGGAAGCATGCGGAACAAGGGTAGGGTTCATCGGTTTATATATGATTTAAAACTTAATTGTCATCCTATGATAGACGGGTAGTCGGACGGTTTAAAAATCTAACGGCCCTAATCTTCTCATATTCTTTAATATCAGGTACTGCCTGTGCCTAACGTAATTACTCGGATTAGTGGGCGACCATTTTAGCGGGTCAGGAAATATAGACGCTATGGCTGCCGCCTCTTTGCGCGTTAATTGCGAGGCATCTTTGTGGTAATAAGCCTGTGCCGCGGCTTGTACGCCGTAAATGCCGTCGCCCATTTCTATCTCATTAAGGTACACTTCCATAATGCGTTTTTTGCTCCAGAAGATCTCTATCAGCATGGTAAAGTAAGCCTCAAAGGCTTTACGCACGTAGGAGCGGCCCGGCCATAAAAAAACGTTTTTAGCTGTTTGCTGCGATATGGTGCTGCCGCCAATCAGCTTATTGCTATGCGCGTTTTTATCAATGGCACGTTCCATAGCCTGGAAGTCGAAGCCAAAATGGTCCAGGAATTTCTGGTCCTCGGCAGCTACGGCGGCGCGTTTCATGCCGTCGGATATCTCGTCAAAAGGTACCCATTGTTTATCAATCTTCCAGTCCTTACCATCGGCCTTGCGCTCAAAGCCACGGGTTACCATAAGCCAGGTTACTGGCGGATGTACAAAACGGTACAGCAATACCCATAAAATAGAAATGCCCACAAAAAGCAGTACCACTAATTTTACAACGCGAAGGACGAGTTTCCAGACACCATTCATGGCATCTAAATTATTGTTTTATTTCGAATGTCGGATTTTGGATTTCGGATTTATTTTTCCGTGAGCAAGGAGTGGTGTCACCCTGAGTTTATCGAAGGGTGCGTGCTATGGCCTGCACGCGCATGCTTCGACGGGGCTCAGCATGACAAGGCCGGTATTAAACAAAAAAGGTGTCCCGCAATTGCGAAACACCTTTATATCTAAATTCGAAATCGAAAATCCGATATCCGAAATTACTCAGCTACTACTTCAAAAGGAACTTGAACCTTAACTTCTTTGTGTAAGTTAACTATCGCGGTGTATTCACCAACAAATTTAGGCTCCTGATCAAAAGTAATACGACGACGGTCAACGTCAAAGCCTTCTTTCTTCAATGCATCAGCAACTTGGATAGTGTTGATGGCACCGAAAATTTTACCGGTTTCGCCAGCTTTAGCGCCAATAGTAAGTTTTACACCTTCTAAACGGGCAGCTATCGCGTCAGCATCCTTGCGTATTTTTTCTTGTTTAAACTGAGCTTGTTTTAAGTTTTCTGCTAAAACTTTACGTGCAGACTCAGTAGCTAATATGGCGTATCCTTTAGGGAAAAGGAAATTACGGCCATAACCTGGTTTAACGGTTACGATATCGTCTTTATCACCCAGGTGTTTGATGTCTTGTTTTAAAATAACTTCCATGGTTTCTTTTCCTCCTGTTTATTTTAATGAATCAGTAACATAAGGTAATAAACCGATGTGGCGCGCACGTTTAACAGCTTGTGCCACTTTACGCTGAAATTTTAATGAAGTACCGGTTAAACGGCGAGGTAATACTTTACCCTGATCGTTAATGAACTTTAATAAAAAGTTAGCGTCTTTGTAATCGATATATTTAATACCGTTCTTTTTAAAACGGCAATATTTTTTACGGTTATCCTCCACTTTTGGAGCGGTAACGTATTTTATTTGATCATTTGCCATTAGTTCGCTGCCCCTTCTGCCTTAGCTACTTTCGGTTTGTTGAAAGCGCCTGTGCGTTTTTTGTCATTGTAAGCTACGGCGTGTTTATCTAACGCTATAGTCAGGAAACGAAGTACGCGTTCATCACGCCTCAATTCAATCTCCAGTTTATTGATTAATTCACCCGGAGCCTTAAATTCGGTTAAGTGATAGTACCCTGTAGTCTTTTTTTGAATAGGGTACGCTAGTTTTCTCAAACCCCAATTATCCTCCTGGACAATTTCGGCTCCGCCATCAGTTAAGGTTTTGCTGTATTTGGCAATTGCCTCTTTAGCAGTCTCTTCTGATAACAACGGGGTTAGAACGATAACGATTTCGTACTGTTGCATTTGTTATACTTTGATTTTTAATTATTTACCGTCCCGATAGCTATCGGGATAAACGGGCTGCAAATGTAGTAAAAATAAATTTATATATTTATTACCTATAGGACAAAAAATTATATGGCAGAAATTACATTTTTATTAGGAGCAGGTGCAAGTTACAATTCAATACCCACTGTTAGTGAAATGTTCGATAGAATGGGAGAAACAATTGCCTGGTTTAATACCGAACACCTTAAAATATATCCTTCATTCACTGTTGCTGGGGAGTCAATTGTCAATGAAAAAGACGATGAAAGAAAAAAAATTGTTGCAGACTTAGTATGGTTAAAAAGCATTTGTAATACAGGAAAAAATTTCAGCGTAGATACGTATGCGAGAAAGCTTCAAATAGCTGGTAAAAATGACGAGTATGTTAAACTCAAAAACGTATTATCGCTTTATTTCACATTGGAGCAAAGAAAAAATTTACCTGATGTTCGATATGATAATTTTTGGGCATCAATTTTGAAATCCAGAACCAAAGTCCCCGACAACATAAAAATCATTTCTTGGAATTATGATTTTCAACTGGAATTGAC
>NZ_JBDTJZ010000034.1:0-6316 GCF_039935595.1 Mucilaginibacter sp.
AAAGTTCGAATATTTTATGCTTAATGGCTTTGGCTAAACCCACTTTACGATATTCGGGCGCTACTATCAGGCCCGAATTAGCCACAAAGTCGCCGTGGCTCCAGGTTTCAATATAGCAAAACCCTGCCCAGGTGCCATCTTTATGCAACGCTATAACGGCTTTACCTTCCAGCATTTTATTAGCCACGTATTCAGGTGTGCGTTGGGCAATGCCTGTACCACGCGCTTTGGCAGATTGTGCCATCTCATCGCAAATAGCGGGGGCATAGTCTGCATGTTGTGCAGTAGCAACCTGAATATCAAAATCTTGTATGGTCATTTAAGTAGAAAAATTACTGTTTAAATTATTGGCTTTAAAGCCATAATAATTAAATGTTTTTTGGATTGAAGAAGCTTTAATAAACTTCAATTTGACGGGCAATAGAATAGCCTGCAATTTAAACCCGTGGGATAAATAGCCTTCGTCGTGATGGGGAAAATAAAACAGTTGAAACCAAAGCAGCGGCAACCGGAGCAAAATTTGCTCTGACAGTTGGCTTATTTAAGCTTTGTAAGTTCATTTTATAGCGTATTTGTTTTATTTAAAATTTGATGCAAAAGTTTGCATTATTTTTTATTTAAACAAGAGAAATGTTAATTAGTTTATTAGGTGAGTGGTTTATTAGGTTTAAGATTACAGTAATTTGATATATAGTTAACTATTCACTTAACCAACCACTCACTTAATCAACCTTTTTGCCACAATATCATCCACTATCATATCCGCATGAATACGCGAGTTTTCAATGAACCATAAATGTGTATCTAAACCGCCGCAAACTACTCCCGCCAGATACACGCCCGGCAGATTGGTTTCCATCGTATCGGGGTTATATTCGGGTATAAACTTGTCTGTCGACAAATTGAGTCCCCATTTTTTTAGCAGATCAAAGTTTGGTTTATAGCCCGTCATGGCCATCACAAAATCATTGGGGATGGTTATCGGGCCTTCGGGCGTTTGTATATCCACCTCATGCTCACGTATAGCGGTCAATTCCGAATTAAAATAAGCCTTTATGCTGCCTTCTTTTATACGGTTGATAATATCGGGCCTAACCCAATATTTAACCCGCTGACTTATCTCTTCGCCACGCACAACCAGGGTAACTTCGGCACCTTTGCGCCAGGTCTCTAATGCCACATCAATAGCCGAGTTGCTTGAACCCACTACCACCACCTTTTGCATGGCGTAATAATGTGGGTCCTGGTAGTAATGCCTTACTTTGGGCAGATCTTCGCCGGGAATATTGAGGTTAACCGCAATATCATAAAACCCGGTTGATATAATTATTCGTTTAGCCTGATAAGTAGCTTTACTGGTAGTTACCTTATAGCCACCATTTTCAGGCAGGATAGCAGTTACCTCTTCAAATAAATTAATGGGCAGATGGTTAGAAGTAGCCACCCTGCGGTAATACTCTAAAGCCTCTGCACGGTTAGGTTGCTTATGGGTGGATACAAAGGGCACGCCGCCAATCTCCAGTTTCTCTGACGTAGAGAAGAACGTCATGGTAGAAGGGTAGTTGTATAACGAATTTACCAGGCATCCCTTCTCAACAATAACAAAACTTAAACCGGCTTTTTGGGCGTTTAACCCACAAGCTATACCAATGGGGCCACCGCCAATGATGAGGATATCCAACATACACGAAGATAATGAGATTAGGGGAGTGGTGCAGTATTAATATCGAATAATGAATTTTGAATGATGAATATCGAAGGTTTGATATGCTTTTTTCGAAAATTTAGGCACAAAAAAAGGGTAAGCTACTTCTATCGCGCCGCTCAACTCTCTACCCTTGCTGCGTTCCCACCCTGGGGGAGTTCAAGAGGAGCTGGCCGTAAAAGACTTACCCCGACGCAAATATAGGAAAAGGTTTGTTGTAGGGTTAATAAATTGTTAAAAAAGGAGTTTTGATGTGCAGATATGCGGATATGCAAATGCGCAAATGATTGATATGCAGTAGGGTATAAGGAATAAAAATCTTCATTATTTATACTTAAAATCATACATAAATAAAAAATTTCTAAAAAGTTCTTGCAGATAAATTTATTAATTTTATTTTTGTCGACTAATTCTATAGACTATGTATTTATTTAATAATTTCTCTACTCAAAAAAAATGTAAAGTAACCTGCTTAATGGTTATGTGTTGCTGTTGTTGATCTCTAAAAAACATACTACAACAGTTCAATTATTTACAATTTATCACTACAAATTTTTATGAAATTTTCTACTAAATTATTCAAACTAACAACGTTCATTTTATTGCTTTCGCCCGCCGCATTTTCCCAAAATATAATAAATGGTATTGTAAAAGATAGCAAAGGCGCGCCGGTACCTTCGGCATCGGTAATTATAAGGGGTACTACCACTGGTGTTACTGCCGATGAGAATGGTAAATTCTCCCTTAAACCAAGTATTGAGCCGCCATTTTATATCAGGATAAGTTCTGTTGGCTTTAAAGCCCAGGATTTCCAGGTGCTAAATATTCAAAACGCGCCAACCGAATTTGAACTGGTTAATGACGACCAACTAACCGAAATAGTTGTCGTATCCAGACGGCGCAGGGAGCTTTTGCAGGATGTGCCTGTTTCTGTTTCGGTAATAGGGGGAACCCAAATCGATAAAACAGGTTCGTTCAACGTAAACCGCGTTAAAGAACTTGTGCCTACGTTGCAGCTATATACATCTAACCCCCGTAACACAGGTATTAATATTCGTGGTATTGGTTCACCATTTGGTTTAACCAATGATGGTTTAGATCCGGGTGTAGGTTTTTATGTAGATGGCGTTTATTATGCACGCCCCGCAGCGGCTACGCTCGACTTTATTGACGTTGATAACATTGAAGTATTACGTGGCCCGCAGGGTACCTTATTTGGTAAAAATACCGCTGCAGGTGCCATTAATATCACTACCCGCAAAGCCAGCTTTACACCGGGTGTTTCGTTTGAAACCAGCTTTGGTAATTTAGGATATGTACAAGCTAAAGCATCTGTAACCGGCCCTATAGCTGATAAATTAGCTTTGCGTTTATCTTTTTCAGGAACGCAACGTGACGGTGCAATTTATAATATTGCTAAACAAGAGCCGGTTAACAACCTTAATAATTTGGGCGGTCGTTTCCAATTACTTTACCAGCCAACAGCCAATACCCAAATTACCTTAAATGGCGATGCATCCGACCAGAAGCCCAACGGATATGTCCAGGTATATGCAGGTGTTGCACCTACTTATCGTGCCGCTTATCGTCAGTTTAATAATATCATTGCTGATTTGGGCTATCAACTGCCGTCAACAAATCCGTTTGACCGTGTTATTGATCAAAATACCCCGGCTAAATCAGGTAATCAGTTGGGTGGCCTTTCATTAAATATCGATACTAAAATTGGATCAGGTACTTTAACCTCAACTACTGCCTGGCGTTATTGGGACTGGGATCCATCAACAGATCGTGACTTTACCGGTTTAAATGTATTAGCAAAATCACAAAATCCGTCTAAACATCACCAAACTTCTGAAGAGATGCGTTATTCGGGTGACTTATCGAAGAATTTAACAGGTGTATTTGGATTATTCTATTTAGATCAGCAAGTAACCACAACAGGCAGGGAAGAAGCGGGTTCAGACCAATGGCGATTTGCCCAAAACACCACTAATACAGCGTTATGGCAAACACCTGGTTTATTTGAAGGCTATGGTATATCTACCAATGCTTCTATAAAAGCACAAACAGCCGCGGCATTTGCCAACGTTGATTGGAAAATCGGAGATGCTTTCCACATCAATCCGGGCGTTCGTTTTAATTATGATAAAAAGGATGTTGTATATGACAGGCAGGCAAATGGTGGCATAACCCTAACCGACCCTACATTACTTGGCTTTAGAAAGGCTTTATACTCAAGCCAGTATTATACAACCAACTTTAACGAGCGAAACTTTACTTATAACATTACAGCCTCATACCGGCCAAATAAGGCGGTTAATGTTTATGGTACTTATTCAACAAGTTACAAACCATCAGGTGTTAACGTGGCAGGCTTACCTACTATTAATGGTGCACCGGCACTTGACCTTGCGGTTATTAAACCAGAAAAAACCCAACATATTGAGTTTGGTGCTAAAACCAACCCAACCCCAAATATTACTTTAAATGTTACTTTTCATAACTCTGATATCAGCGATTATCAAACTAACGTTCAATCGCCTGATCCGGGTGTGAACCGTGGCTACTTGGCTACTGCCGAGAAAGTAAATGTTAAAGGCGTTGAGTTTGACGCGAACATACAAGCCGGTAAAAATTGGTCATTCTATGCTTCAGGTGCTTATAATGATGCTAAATATGTAAAATTCACCAATGCTCCGCTTCCATTGGAAGAGACAGGTATATCTTCGACAGTATTTTTTAAAGATATCTCAGGCACACAACTTCCCGGTGTTTCTAAATGGACAACATCAGTTGGCGGCGAGTTTGCTACTGATGCCAAATTTATAAGCGAAAACAGCAAGTTCTTTATAGGTGTTGATGATTATTTACGTTCACGATTTTCATCAAGCCCAACACCATCAGCTTATTTGAATATTGCCGGTTATACGTTAGTTAACGCGCGTTTAGGTTTCAGGGCTACACATGGTTTTTCGGCTTACTTATGGGGACGTAACATCTTTAATCAAAATTACTTTGAGCAATTACTACCGGCCAGCGGTAATGCCGGTCAATATGCAGGTGTGCTTGGCGATCAACGCACTGTTGGTATAACCTTGCGTTACAATTTATAAAGAATATATAAGTTAATTATATAGGTTTCAATTGAGAAAGGGGCCGGGATAATTTTCCTGAGCCCTTTTGGTTTTGTATATTATATATACACCCGCCATGTCATTTCGAAACGAGGAACGAGTGAGAAATCTATACACGCGTTAGTGGCATGTGTATAGATCTCTCACTATGTTCGAGATGACAGGCGGTGGGGATAGTTATCGGGTAACAAAAAAGGTCCGGAATAAATCCCGAACCCTTATATAAAAATCACATTAAAAAAAATCTTAGTCAGCTACTGAGCGTAACATTAAGGCGCCAACGGTTAAGTTGGTACGGCTATCTACCAATATAGCGCCGCCATTAGCTTTATTTTCTTCATAGCTATCAAAGGCCAACGGATCGGCAGTTTTGATAACAATGCGGCCAATATCATTCAGTTTAAAATCTTCGCTTGGTTCTTTCTCCAGCGTGTTGATATTTACCTTGTATAGTGTTTCCTGTATCTTACAGCGGGTTACTTTACTGTTATGCTGTATAAAGTAGGTGTGGGTGGTATCCAAAGCACGGGTATCCATCCAGCATAAATCTGCCTCAATTAATTGCGATACTTTCGGCTGGTAACTGCTGTTCACCAATATATCACCACGGCTGATGTCTATCTCATCATTTAAATGTACCGTAACCGAAGTTCCGGCTAATGCTTCTTCCAGTTCCTTGTCAAAAAATTCAATTTTTGAAATAGTAGAAGTAAAGCCTGATGGCAATACGGTAATTTTATCATTCACTTTAAATGACCCGCTGGATACACGACCTGCATAGCCACGATAGTCATGCAATTCGTCAGTTTGCGGGCGTATTACCCATTGTACCGGGAAACGTGCATGTTCGGTGCTGATATCGGCTTCCAATTCAACAGTTTCCAGGAAATCTAACAAACTGGTGCCTGTATACCAGGGCATATTGGTTGTGGTATTTACAATGTTATCGCCTTTAAGCGCGCTTACAGGTATAAAATGTACATTCTTTTTTAAGCCTACCTTTTGGGCCAAAGCCTGGTAATCTTTTACAATGTTGTTATAAATCTCCTGGCTGTAGCCAATCATATCCATTTTATTAACGCAAACCACCACCTGCTGCAGGCCCAGTAACGATACCAGAAACGAGTGACGGATGGTTTGCTCAATAACACCCTTACGGGCATCAATTAATATAATAGCCAAATTAGCGTTTGAAGCGCCGGTAACCATGTTACGGGTATATTGAATATGCCCTGGCGCATCGGCTATAATAAACTTACGTTTATCAGTTTGAAAGTATTTGTAGGCTACGTCAATAGTAATACCCTGCTCACGCTCGGCCTTAAGGCCGTCGGTTAATATGGCAAGATCAATACTGCCATCGTCGTTTTTACGGTTGGATGAATGCAGAGCCTCTAATTGGTCAGCCAAAATAGAATCGCTATCATACAGTAAACGACCTATCAAGGTACTTTTACCATCATCAACACTACCT
>NZ_JBDTJZ010000035.1:0-8590 GCF_039935595.1 Mucilaginibacter sp.
ATAAGGGAACCCTGTTGTAATAGTTAGGGGTTGCTCAACAGAATCGGCCACTAATAACATAGCTGCCTTAACCAATAATTGGTAGTCAAGATCGTTGGGCGACGAATTGATCAGTTTATGCGGAGCCTGGCCCTCATAAAGCGCCAAATTACCGCATATATACCATTGATTGTTATGAAATACCTTCAGTCCGTTCAGTAAATCTGCAGATGTATTATTTAACGCAGAATTATTATTTTCAATTAAACTGGAGAAAGATTGTGATAGTAACATACTATTATTTTATTAAGGTTCTTTGTAGGGTTAATAGTTTGAGCTGTAGTGATTATACCTAAAACACGTGAAAATACATTATATAAATGACAATATATGTATTATTAGCCTTTAGTAACAAAATTTTTTACTAATTAATACTGCTGACTGCCAATACGATAATATATATCCATAAAAAAAGCCTTACTGAAAAACAGAAAGGCTTTTTTTTTATATTGTTGTAATTAAACTCTTTTTGATTTGATACGGGCAGCTTTACCGGTAAGCGCACGCAGGTAATATAGTTTGCTGCGGCGAACTTTACCATGGCTGTTTACCTCAACCTTATCAATATTTGGTGAGTTGGTTGGGAAGATACGCTCAACACCAACGCCATTTGAAACTTTACGTACGGTAAAGGTTTCAGAAACACCAACGCTGTTACGTTGAATAACCACACCCTGGTAAACCTGAATACGTTCTTTGTTACCTTCTCTAATTTTATAATGTACGCTTACAGTATCACCTGCCTTAAATGACGGGAATTTGTTAACTGTTACTGTTTGCTCTTCTACAAATTTTACTAAATCCATGATTTTAAGCTTTAAAAGCGATTTTTAGCCCCTAAAAATCGGATTGCAAGTATAGGGAATTTTTTTAATAATAAAAAGTTGATTTTTACTTTTTTTAATACACCCAACTATTGATGATCATTTTTTTTACTTTCAGTAAAATAAGCAATTACAGCATAAGCCGCGCCGATAAGTAATAAATTAAAAACAAAGTTTATTAAGGTATCACTTACCGAGTGTGATTGGCTATCAATAGCCATAAACCTGTAAATGGCAAAGGCTATAGCTAATATCATAATGAACCATCCCATTATTGAAACGGGCCAATAAAATACTCCCCTTCGAGTAAACCAATTAAGGTTGATCTGCACTTTTGATAGGTCTTTTCTATGTTCCATGTTGTTAATTTTGTATAGAGATGTTTTCAGTCATTGCAAAGCTTAATAATATAAGTAATATGGTCAGGCTTATTAGTATCAATAATATATTGAGCCATTTAATTTTTACAGTGATATTTAATTCGCTGTATTTTAGTTGGCTAATAGTTCGTTTTTCATAATGCACATGTGTTATGGCCAATGTGTTTATAATAATAGTTATCATGGGCAATATCAATAATACAACAGGTGCTAAAAAATCAATGTATGGGTTTTTGCTAAGGCCTGTTACTAATTTATACATAGCGCCAAACCAACTGCTTTTAATATGAAAAGCATAATACATAATAACGCAGAATAAAAAAAAACAAGGTACGGCTATAAGCCATACACCCAATGCTGCAGATCGCTCCGCGTTCATGATGGTTATTTTAATTTTTTGCTGATGGGGCGTAGTGTCAACATCAGGCACTTTAAGATTTTCCATTTGATCTAAAAAATTTTGTTCATTTTCCATATTCATTACACTTATAATGCTTTTTGTTGTTTTGGTTGCACCGGGTTACATCAAATTTCTCAACTTTTCTAATCCCCGGGAAAGGAGCGACTTTACCGTTCCCTGATTTTTATCCAGTATCTCACTTATCTGTGAATTGCTTTTTTGTTCAAAATAGCGCAATGCTATTACCTCCTGGTATTTAATATCCAGCTTTAGCAGGTTCACACGTATCAAGTTATATTCGTCGTGTGCTTTTATCTCCATTTCTATTACCTCGCGTTCATCGTCAACGTCCCGATGCAGCAGTTTCTCCATCTGCGGGTCCTCCAATAACTGTTGTAATGATTGTGGTTTGTATTTGCTGGCGCGATGATATTGATTAAGCTCATTAGTGGCAATGCGATATAACCATGAGGAAAGGCCGATACCGCGCCATTGAAAACCATTAATTTTCAAGAAGGCTTTTAAGAATGTTTCGGCGGCAATATCTTTTGACAGGTCGTAATTGCCTGTGCGGCGCATGATGTACCCAAAAATTGGTTTGTACCAAAGGTCAAATACCTGCCCAAACGCTTGCGGATCTTTATGACATTGTTCAATAAGATATCTTTCCTGCTGTGGGTTCATGTCGCTTTAGTATAATGCAGCATTGGCATTTACGTTGCAACTTAAATGTACAAAAAAGTGTAGCCTATATTTTAACTATTAAAATCGAAGCTATCGGGCGGTATATTATTCATCCAACAGATCTGGCCTGCGTTGTTTGGTGCGCTCAACCGCTTGCTCAAAACGCCACTTTTCAATTTCGGGGGTGTTGCCGCTTAATAGTATATCCGGAACTTTATGTCCGTTCCAGTCAGCAGGGCGGGTATAAACCGGGGCATCCAGCAGCCCATCCTGAAAAGAATCAGATAGCGCTGACGTCTCGTCAGACAATACACCCGGAATTAAACGCACCACCGTATCCACCAATACGGCCGCAGGTAGTTCGCCACCGGAAAGTACATAATCACCAATAGATATTTCGCGTGTTACAAACAGGTCGCGAATGCGCTGATCAATACCTTTATAGTGCCCGCAAAGTATAATGATATTTTTTTTGATGGAGAGTTGATTGGCAATAGGCTGGTTTAGCGTTTCGCCATCCGGCGTCATAAATATGATCTCATCATATTCACGTTCGGCTTTTAAATGTGCTATACACGCCGCAAATGGCTCTATGGTCATTACCATGCCGCTGCCGCCGCCATAGGGGTAATCGTCAACACTTTTTTGTTTGCCGGCAGCATAATCGCGCAGATTATGCACATGTATTTCGGCAATACCTTTTTTTTGCGCCCGCTGCAAAATAGAGTGCGCAAAGGGGCTTTCTAATAAACCGGGCAATACAGTAATGATATCAAAACGCATGGCGCAAAGATAGAGATTAGTGTTTAGAAGTTAGTGATTGGTTATGCTTTCAATAGTTTCCCCTTCAGGGGGATAGGGGGCTAATCCAAATAAATTTCCAATAATCCTTCGGGCAAATCAACAGTAAGTATTTCTTTAACCACATCAATACCGGTAATTATCTCCTCATTAAGCGGGAAAAGCACTTCGCAATTTTTATAGGTAACAGCGGCTATTAATTGTTGCGGGTATTCATGTATGGCGGTAATCACGCCCAGAGCGCCTTCATTCTCATCTATAGCGGTAAATCCTTGCAGATCTTTTAAAGTAAACTCCGCTTTTCTTTTCCTGGGCTTTAATTTATTAGGCAGGTATATATCCTTTTTTACCAGCGGGGCCGCCTTCTCAATGGTATCTATATCTTCAAGGTATATGTAGGCGTTTTTTTGCTGATATTTTATGGACTCTAAAAAAAAGGGGGCCAGCTTACCGGCTATCTCAATAAACAGGGCATTAAAATCGATATCGGCTAAACCATCAAAATCAACATATAGCTGCATTTCGCCTTTTAAACCTTTGGTTTTTAATATGCTTCCTACTTTAAAACAATCCTCTATTTTCATCCAGAAGTTTTCTTAAATAAAAAAGCGGAGGACCTACCGGCTGCTCCGCTTTTTTGATAATGTTTTTAATATAATTATTCTGCGCTATCAGCAGGAGTTTCTTCAGAAGCCGGAGCTTCTTCAGTAGCAGTTTCAGCAACCGGAGCTTCTTCTACAGCAGCTTCAGCAACTGGTGCTTCTTCTACTTCCACTTCTTCTACCGGTGGTGTATTTTTAGCTAAAATTGCAGCGGCTTTTTCTTCTTTCTTAACAGCTTCGGCAGCTAAAGCAGCTTTACGTGCCGCATCTTTTGCAGATGTTAAGTCGGTTTTTTTACCGGTTATTTTTCCTTGTTTTTGATCTGTCCACTCAGCAAATTTAGCATCTGCCTGTTCCTGGGTTAATGCGCCTTTTTTAACGCCGCCTTGTAAGTGTTTTTTGTATAACAAACCATTGTATGATAATATAGCGCGGCAGGTATCTGTTGGTTGTGCACCATCATTTATCCAGCTTAAAGCTTTATCAAAATTAATATCAATAGTTGCAGGGTTGGTGTTTGGGTTGTATGAACCTAAACGCTCAATAAAACGTCCGTCTCTTGGTGCGCGTGCATCCGCTACTACAATATAGTAAAAAGGCTTTCCTTTTTTACCGTGTCTTTGCAATCTGATTTTAGTTGCCATTCTTTTTATTGTTTATGTGTTCAACATTATCCCCGGAGTTTAGTTCAGCGGGGTTGCAAAGGTAAGAAAATATATTTATATAAAAATTTTATCTGCAAATAGTACAATACCGCATTATAACCCCAAAAAGTTTATTTACTTTTATATAGTATCTACCATTTTCTTAGCCTTATATGCTTACTGATTTTAGCGTGTTGTTTGATCATAATCCCAATCCGATGTGGATTTATGAGATACCATCATTGCGTATATTAAAAGTTAACAATGCTGCTATAACATCCTATGGTTATACCGAAAAGGAGTTTCTGGGTATGGCCATCAGCGATATACGACCGCGCTTTAACCTGGCAAAGTTTAATGAATATTTGATAACCAAAACAGCCGATGAACAACGCGATGAATTTGTTTATGCCGGTGTGTGGAAGCATCAAAACAAACAAGGAAACCCCATTTATGCCGAAATAAGCGGCCGCAAAATGAATTGTCCTGATTATGACTGCCGCATAATTATAGCCACAGATGTTACCGAAAAAATCAAATCGCAGGAAGACGCTAAAATACGAGAGCAATTTTTAAACTCGCTCATTGACTCGCAAACCAATTTTTTAATACGTATTGCAACCAATGGCAACCTTACTTTTATTAACCGCCAGTTTTTAAAAGTATTTGGTTTTAAAGCCAATGAGCTTGTAGGTAAACATTTTTCTGCAATAACCATATCTGAAGAACTGGTTAAATGCGAGATAGCGTTTCAAGAATGCCTTACTCAACCTGGTAAGGTTATTAAACTCACCCATAAAAAACGTGACAAAGGGGGCAATATACATGATACCAAATGGGAGTTTATTTCAGTAACTAATGATGAAGGCGATGTAACCGAGATACAAGGCATTGGTCAGGACATAACCCACGAAAAAATGGCCGAACGCGAAATAACTTTAACGCGCAACAACCTGGAAGGTCTTATTGATAATACTGATGACTTAGTATGGTCTATTGACAGGGACGGCAGATACCTTTATATAAACAAAGCATTCAAAGAAGTTTTGCGGGCCCAAACAGGTGTGGTGCCCCAAACAGGAAAAAAGCCTTTTTCTGAAGCGCTTGTTAAAGCTTATAATCAAGAAACGGTAAATGAATGGCAACTATATTATGACCGTGCTTTAAAGGGAGAGAAATATTATATAACCAAAGAAACAATTAATCCGCTTACTCAACAAGCCGTTTATTACGAAACGCATTTTAATCCTATTTATACTGCCGAGGGCGAAATTATAGGTGTCGGCTGTTTTTCACGCAATATTACAGAGCGGCTTAAAGCTGCAAATTCATTAATTGAGCAAAATAACAGGCTTAAACATATCGCCACGTTAAGCTCGCACGATCTGCGCAGGCCGGTAGCCAGTATGCTGGGATTAATAACAGTTTTGGATAAAGATAATTTTAGCAATCCCGCTAACAAAGAAATTATTGATCATTTATTCACCGTAAGTACCGAAATAGATACCGTTATCCACCAAATTGTGGATAGAACATTTATTACAGACCTAAATATTGAGTAATATCTAAACCCTTTTGGTTTATAATGAGAGTATCTCTACTATCTTTAAAAAATTGGGGTTTATGGTTATATGATGCTTAACTGCATTTTCTAACGGTGTGTAGGTAATTTCGCCATGCACCAGGCCCACCATTTCGCCAGACTTTCCTTCTAATAAACGTTCAACCGCTGCTACACCTAAACGACTGGCCAGCACGCGGTCCATACAGGTTGGTTTGCCACCGCGCTGTATATGGCCCAATACAGATACCCGGGTATCATAATTTGGAAATTTTTCTTTTACCATACGGCCAATTTCGAAAGCGGCATTGGGTTCTTCGCCTTCGGCAACCAATACTATACGTGATGATTTGTCTTTACGGCCAAACTCTAAACGGTGATATAAAGCATCAAGGTTAGAGCTGGTATCCGGAATAATAACCGCTTCGGCACCCGCGCCGACACCTGTACGCAATGCAATAAGCCCCGAATCGCGCCCCATTACTTCTACAATAAACAAACGCGCGTGCGACTCGGCAGTGTCCCTTATTTTATCAATAGCATCAATAGCCGTGTTTATAGCAGTATCATACCCTATGGTAAAATCAGTACCTATCAAATCATTATCAATGGTACCGGGTAAACCTATAATCGGGAAGTTGTATTCTTTGGCAAAAATATCAGCAGCTATAAATGTTCCATTACCGCCAATTGCTATTAAAGCTTCAATGCCATTTTTTTTCAATTGCTCAAAAGCCAGCTTTCGGCCTACGGGGGTGGCAAATCTCTCGCTGCGGCCCGATTTTAAAATTGTGCCCCCGCGCTGGATGATATTGGACACCGATTTACGGTCCATTGGGAAACAATCGTCATTTATTATGCCTTCAAAGCCACGTCGTATACCAATAACTTCCAATTCATAATATATTGCGGCTCGTACAACCGCTCTTATTGCCGCATTCATCCCAGGGGCATCACCCCCCGATGTTAAAAGCCCTATTTTTTTTATTTGTGTCATTATTTATGCTGAAAGGCATTTATACCGCCCTCTAAAAATTTTTGGTAACTGCTTATGTTATAATCTGCCGGAGATGGTTGTATTTCCGCTCCGTTTTTATCTTTTAGCAAATTACCGTCACTATCCAACATTACATAAAAAGGCTGCGAATTTGCACCAAACCTGTCGGCTTCAAGGTCGCTCCATTTGCCGCCTAAATTAGTAATTTTTTTGCCGCTGTAAGCAGAAATAAACTGTTCTTGCGGCAAAAGCTCGGTTTTATCATCAACATACAACTGCAGTAAAATAAAATCATCGCGCAAAAGTTTAAATACTGCAGGGTCTGACCATACGTCATTTTCCATCTTTCGGCAGTTAACACAGTTCCAGCCGGTAAAATCAATTATTATGGGTTTGTGTAGTTCTTTTGATACTTGCAGCGCTTGTTCATAATCATACCATGCATCTAACCCTTTAACTTTTCCGCGTCTAAACACATCTTCGTATTTTTTTTGTTTGATGGGTATGGTGCTGCCTTTTGTAGTTGCCGGAGCAGCAATATTATTGCTCAAATCAAAATCCTGTGTGGCGGGTGGTGGTAAAAAGGCACTGATTGATTTTAACGGCGCGCCCCATAAACCGGGTACCATGTAAATGGTAAAGGCAAAAACAATAATAGCTATAAATGTACGTGGCACTGATAAATAAGGCAGATCGCTATCATGCGAGAATTTGAGTTTGCCTATAAGGTATAAGCTCATCAGCAATCCAATCGCTATCCAAAGTGATAAAAACACTTCGCGGTCAAGCAAGTTCCAATGGTAAGCCAGGTCAACATTTGATAAAAATTTAAGCGCGAAAGCCAGTTCCAAAAAGCCCAACACAACTTTTACACTATTTAACCACCCGCCCGATTTTGGCAAACTCTTTAACCCCGAAGGAAACAAGGCGAACGCCGTAAATGGTAGTGCCAGCGCCAATGAGAAGCCTAGCATACCTATAGCTGGCCCAAGCCTGTCGCCCTTGGATGCTGCCTGTACCAATAAACTGCCAATAATTGGGCCGGTACATGAAAATGATACAACCACTAATGTGGCAGCCATGAAAAATATGCCCATAAGTCCGCCTTTGTCTGAGTTAGCGTCCAGTTTATTGGCTAAGCCACTTGGCAAGGTTATCTCGAAAGCGCCCAAAAAGGATATGCCAAATACAATGAGCAGTAAAAAGAAAAACAGGTTAAATATGCCATTTGTAGCCAATTCATTTAACGCATCCGATCCAAACAATATAGAGATGATTAAACCCAACCCCACGTAAATTACGATGATGGATAATCCGTATAACAAGGAATGTAATACCCCTTTTGTGCGCGAACCTGCTTTTTTGGTAAAAAAACTAACGGTTAAAGGCAGTAATGGATAAATACAAGGCATTAAAACCGCCGCAAACCCTCCTAAAAGCCCCGCGATAAAAATTTCCCAAAGCGTTTTTGGTTTTTCGGCGGCAACTGACGTGGCCGGAGTACTTAACTTTTGCGCTGACTTTTTTTCCAGCTTTTTTGTGGCGATGCTATCTGCGGCTGTAGGTATATCGGTAAAAGTAACGCCGGCTGTTGATACGGTGTCTGCTTTTTGCGTTGGCTTGGCATATCCGGGAGGCACTATTGCCAGCCAAAATGC
>NZ_JBDTJZ010000036.1:0-4286 GCF_039935595.1 Mucilaginibacter sp.
TATAGCTAACCAAACCTTAGATAAATCGCAGATAAGCTTTAACGTAGGTAACCAAACGCTGGCCGACCTGTCGCAGGCTAAAGCGCAGGTATCAATAGCCAATTATAATTTAACCACGGCCCAAAACCAGTTGGATCTGGCCATATTGGTACTTAAACAATATATGGAGATGGATCCTAATACACCGATTATTGTTGAAAAACCGGATATTAGCAGGCTAACGGATATAAAGACCATATATGATCAAAATGACGTTCTTAAAACCGCACTTGCCGTTAACCCTGATGTAAAACTGGCCGAGGCAAGGCAGCAAACGTCTGCACAGGCTATTAAAATAGCAAAGGGCACTTATTATCCAACGCTATCATTATTTGGTAATCTGCAATCAAGCTACTCAAATGCTGCGTCGCAATTTATTGGCTTTGGCTCGCCGGTATTACAAACTATAGGCACGGTACAAGGAACCGGTCAACTGGTACAAACACAGGTTGCACAATCAATTTATGGGCCATATCCTTTTACCAACCAGTTTGGCAACAACTTTAACCAGTCAATAGGTGTTAGTTTACAAATACCCATTTTTAACAGGTACCAGGCACGTACCAATGTGCGTAAGGCTAAACTTAATTATCAAAATGCCGAGCTGTCCACACAAATTGCCCGTAATAATTTAAGTAAAACTATTATACAGGCTATTTTAGATCTGCAGGCAGCTAATAAGCAGTATCAATCGGCAATTCAAACGTATCAGGCTAATAAAGATGCATTGAATGTTACCCAGGAACGATATAACGTTGGTTTGGTAAATACCTTGTTGTATAATACGGCACTTACCAATTATAACAAGGCACAAAATGATATGATACAAGCACAATACACAGTCATATTCAGAAGTAAAGTAATTGATTATTATTTAGGTAACCCTATATCTCTTTAAAATTTAAAAACCATCATGAAAAAAAATACAAAATATATTCTGATAACGCTTGGTGTGCTGGTAGTGCTG
Organism: Mucilaginibacter sp.; assembly: GCF_039935595.1. Taxonomy (GTDB): domain Bacteria; phylum Bacteroidota; class Bacteroidia; order Sphingobacteriales; family Sphingobacteriaceae; genus Mucilaginibacter. Next base: position 1,007 of record NZ_JBDTJZ010000036.1, read on the forward strand.
CTTGTAGTGGGTAAGGTTACCGGTATAATAGGTAAGCCGGCAAAAATACAGGTGGCAACCGAAAAAGCTGCCGTGCGCGACATTAATGAAACGGTATCTGCCAGCGGCAAAATTAAACCGCATACAGAAGTTAAAATAAGCCCTGAAGTATCAGGCGAGGTTGTTGAGCTACCGGTAAAAGAGGGCGACGTAGTTAAAAAAGGCCAGCTGATATGTAAAATACGTCCTGATATTTTAAAATCAGGTTACGAGCGTGCGGTTGCATCATATAACTCGCAAAAAGCAAACGTTGGTAACAGCAGCCAAATGTTAAAACAAGCCGAAGCTAATTATGAAAACCAGGCCGCAACCTATAAACGTAACAAGGAATTGTTTGATAAAAAGGTGTTAACCGCATCGGAGTTTGATGCGTCAAAAGCTGCTTATGAAAGTTCAAAAGCTTCTTTAGAAGCTGCAAAGCAGAATGTTATTGGTTCAAAATTTGGTTTGGCACAATCACAGGCGTCTGTTAAAGAAGCGCAGGATAACCTGATAAAAACCACTATATATTCGCCGATAGATGGTGTGATATCTAAATTATCCATAGAGCAGGGCGAACGTGTATTGGGTACTGCCCAGTTTGCAGGTACCGAGATTATGACCATCTCTGATTTAAGCCAGTTGGATGTTAACGTGGATGTAAACGAAAATGACATTAACCGAATTAAATTAGGTGATTCATCAAAAATTGAGATCGATGCTTTTGCTGATAAGAAATTTAGCGGGGTGGTAATGGAGATAGGAAGTTCGGCCAATGTGGTGGGTACCAATGCCGATCAGGTAACCAACTTTACTGTTAAGGTAAGGATAGATCCAAAATCATACGCCGACATTATGCGTAAGGATCGTGCCAACACGTCGCCGTTCCGTCCGGGTTTAACAGCCACGGTTGATATTAAAACCAATCATACCAAAGCATTGTCGGTACCTATACAGTCGGTAACCACGCGCGATGAAAAGAAGGATGAAAAAGTTGATGGCCCAAAACAGGATGACAAAGAAAAAACCGCAAGCAGCCAGCCATCCAAAGAGTATGTATTTATTTATAACAACGGTACGGTAAAACAAACGCTGGTAACCACCGGTATACAGGATGATACTTATATACAAATACTATCGGGCCTAAAAGACGGCGATGAGGTAGTATCAGCCCCTTATCCGGCTATTTCAAAAACATTAAAGGATGATTCTGCGGTAGAAAAAGTAGATAAAGCCAAGCTATTTGCTACTGATGATGATAAGAAGTAATTAAATGTGCGGATATGCAGGTGTGCAAATTTGCAAATGAAAAGAATTTAAGGCTGACCGAAAGGTTGGCCTTTTTTATGTCTGAACCATGATTTATAAGATTTATAGATTGCCATGATTAAATCCTGTCATTCTTAAATCATGCAAATCTTAGTTCAGACAAATTATTAACTTTGCCCCGTGCATAATCATAAAAATAAGATACTGGTTGTAGGTGGAGGGAGCTGGGCCACAGCTAACATTAAAATGCTTAGCGATAATACTACCGAAAAGGAAATTTTTTGGTGGATGCGCAATGAAGATGCTGTAAAACAGATTCAGCAGTTTGGCCACAACCCCAACTATCTAAGCTCGGTCGAGATCAAGTTGTCTGCACAAAACATATCCAACAACCTTAAAGAGCTTGTTGCCATTGCGGATATTGTTTTATTAAATGTACCCGCGGCATTTTTGAAGGAGGCTTTAAAAGATATTACTGCTGATGATCTTGCTGGTAAAAAAATTGTATCGGCTATAAAGGGTATAGTGCCTGATGAAAACCAGATAATAGCCGAGTTTTTAAATCAACATTACAACGTACCTTTTGATCGTTTCGCGGTTATAAGCGGCCCCTGCCATGCCGAAGAAGTAGCACTGGAAAAACTATCATACTTAACCATTGCCTCCATGAATACCGAGCTGGCCGCTGAGTTTGCAGGGATGATCAATACGCGCTATATTAAAACCATTGTGTCTGACGATATTTATGGTACCGAATATGGCGCTGTACTAAAAAATATTTATGCTATTGCCAGCGGCATTTGCCATGGTGTGGGGTATGGTGATAATTTTCAGTCGGTTTTAATATCAAATGCTATACGCGAACTGGAACGTTTTGTAGCCGCGGTACATCCTATTGACAGGGATATTAAAGAGTCGGCCTATCTGGGGGACTTGTTGGTTACCGCCTATTCGCAATTTAGCCGTAACCGTACTTTTGGTAACATGATAGGTAAAGGCTACACGGTAACATCGGCACAATTAGAAATGAATATGATTGCCGAGGGTTATTATGCCGTAAATTGTCTACACCAGGTTAATAAACAGTACAATGTTAATATGCCTATTTGCGATGCCGTTTACGCTATATTATATCAAAAGCGCCCGCCCTACCTGGAAATGAAAAATTTGGCAGAGAAATTGTGTTAAGGTCTTTAAATATAAAGACCTATGAAAAATTTAATGAAAGTTGCTTTGTTGGCAACGGGATTATTTGCCGCAGCACAAACACAGGCTCAAACACACAGAGATACAACCCTTGGGCAAAAAATTGATAAAACCACCAAAAAGGTAGGCCATGCCACCACTAAAACAGCTAAAAAGGTTGGTAACGAAACTGCCGAAGCTGCAACCGCAGTGGGCCATAAAACATCAGAGTTGGCCGCGAAAGGTGCTGCCGCTGTTGTAGATAAAAAATATGATGGCAAGGCTGGCCCCCATAATGAGAATATTTATATAGATAGTAAGTCTCGCTATTATTATGTAAATAAATCGGGCCACCGGGTGTACGTTACCAAGGCCGAATTAAAAACCAAAGTAGAAGATTAGTACTGCCTGTTAAGTTTAACGTATATGAAAAGCTACGTTTTATTAATAGCTCTGCATATTATTGTTGCCGATGAGCTGTTTATGCAGTTTATGCAATAATGAAAAGATAATATAAAAAACAAAGCCTTCTGCCTGTTACAGGCAGAAGGCTTTTTTAACTAAACTAATATTGTGATTGGAGATTAGTTAATTAGTGATTAGTAAAATTAAACTAATCACTAATCTCCAATTAACTAATCACTACCTTAAAATCTCCTGCGGCGTTCGGGGCGATCTTCGCGGCGTTTGCCCGAAAAATCACGGAAGCCACCACCGGCGTTACCACTTCTTTCGCGGGGTGTACCACCATCACGACGCTCACCACCACCACTACGGTTGTAGCCGCCTTCGCGACGCTCACCACCAC
>NZ_JBDTJZ010000037.1:0-8914 GCF_039935595.1 Mucilaginibacter sp.
CCCCTACTACGTTACCATGTGTACCGAGTTATTTGGCCCGGTGCTTACGCTATATGTTTATGAAGATGAAAAGTTTGATGAAATATTGGATGTAGTAGATAAAACATCCATATATGCATTAACGGGATGTATTATAGCGCAGGACAGGTACGCCATTGCCAAAGCCACGCAGCATTTACGCAACGCGGCAGGTAATTTCTATATTAACGATAAACCAACCGGCGCGGTAGTGGGCCAGCAGCCATTTGGCGGCGCAAGGGGATCGGGCACAAACGACAAAGCAGGATCAATGATCAACCTGATGCGTTGGGTATCGCCACGAACTATTAAAGAAACATTTGACCCGCCTAAGGATTATAGGTACCCGTTTTTGGGGTAAGTAAAATAGATCATAGTTCATGGATCATAGTATTATTTGCTATGATCCATGAACTATCAACTATGATCTACTTAAATCTAAACACATCCTCCATATTTTCGCTGTTATGGGTGCTTACTTTCATGTCTCTAATTATGCCCGTTTCAATACTGTACACCCAGCCATGCACACCCAGTTCCTGCCCTTTTGCCCAGGCATTTTGTACAATGGATGTTTTGCAAAGGTTGTAAACATTTTCTACCACGTTTAATTCAACCAAACGGCTTTCGCGGTCTTTGGCATCGTCTATCCTATCCAGTTCATCAGCATGTAAGCGGTATACATCTTTTATATGCCGAAGCCAATTGTCTATTAAGCCAAATTCATTGTTACTCATGGCAGCAATTACACCGCCGCAACCGTAATGGCCGGTAACAATTACGTGTTTTACCTTTAATACGTTAACCGCATAATCCAACACGCTCAACATATTCATATCCGTATGTATTACCATATTGGCAATATTACGGTGTACAAATATTTCGCCGGGCTTGGTATTGGTTATCTGGTTGGCAGGTACCCGGCTATCGGCGCAGCCTATCCATAAAACAGGCGGGTTTTGGCCCTTAGCTAGCGTATCAAAATATTCAGGATCAGTAGCTAAAGCATTGGCAACAAACTCTTTGTTGCCTTTCAATAAATCTTCGTAAGTAATATGGGTTGCAGATTGTGCACACATGGCAAATTATTTTTAGCTAAAATATATATTTTATGCAATATCGCTTAAAAAAAACACCCCGACAACTTACGCCGCCGGGATGCTACTTAATTTACTAAAAAATTAATCAACAGCATTTTATTGTTATTTTTAACCATAAACATTAAAAACATCCATTGAAAGATAAACTAAAGCAGCTAAAACATAAGCGCGGACAGGCATTGGCAGGAGGCGGCCATGCCAGAGTAGAAAGTCAGCATAAAAAAGGAAAACTAACCGCACGCGAGCGGTTACATTTTTTGATGGATGAAGGCACTTTCCAGGAAATTGGGATGCTGGTTACCCACCGGTCGACCGATTTTGGTATGGAGCTGGAAAAATATCCCGGCGATGGTGTGGTAACCGGATACGGCACTATAAATGGCAGACTCACCTATGTTTACGCACAGGATTTTACCGTTTTTGGCGGCTCACTATCAGAAACCCAGGCCGAAAAGATATGTAAGATACTTGACCTTGCTTTGAAGAACGGCGCGCCGGTTGTTAGCCTTAATGACTCGGGCGGGGCACGTATACAGGAGGGTGTACTATCATTGGGGGGTTATGCGGATATTTTTTATCGCAACACTATGGCGTCTGGTGTGGTACCTCAAATATCAGCCATAATGGGGCCGTGCGCGGGGGGCGCGGTGTACTCGCCATCCATTACAGATTTTATTTTAATGGTTGAGCAAACCTCGTATATGTTTGTTACCGGCCCAAATGTAGTTAAGGCAGTTACACACGAGGAGGTAACATCCGAAGAATTGGGCGGGGCCGATACCCACGCTTCTAAATCGGGCGTAACCCATTTTGCCTGCGTTAATGAGATCGATGCTATCAACCACATCAAAAAGCTACTAAGCTACATGCCCCAAAACTGCGAAGATAAAGCACCCTCATTGGTGTATGAACCCGCCGACGAATACCGCATGGAACTGAATAACTTGCTGCCGGAAAACACGTCGCAGCCTTATGATATGCAGCAGGTTATAGCTCATATTATTGATGCGGGATCGTTTTTAGAAGTGCATAAAAATTTTGCCGAAAACATTATAGTAGGTTTTGCCCGCTTAGCCGGCCGCAGTATTGGCATTGTTGCTAACCAACCCGCTTTTTTGGCAGGTGTGCTGGATAATAATGCGTCGCGTAAGGCGGCAAGGTTTGTTCGCTTTTGCGATAGCTTTAATATACCGCTGCTGGTATTGGAAGATGTACCCGGATTTTTGCCAGGTACCGACCAGGAGTGGAACGGTATAATAACCAACGGCGCTAAACTACTATATGCTTTTTGCGAAGCTACAGTGCCGCGAATTACCGTTATAACCCGCAAAGCATACGGCGGGGCTTATGATGTAATGAACTCCAAACATATTGGCGCTGATATGAATTTTGCCTGGCCCACCGCCGAAATTGCGGTAATGGGTGCCAAAGGCGCCGCCGAAATTATTTTTAAGCGCGAAATAAATGCTGCCGAAGACAAGACAGCTAAATGGAAGGAAAAAGAACAACTATACGCCGATACCTTTGCCAACCCCTATCGCGCTGCCGAGCGCGGCTTTATTGATGAGGTAATTGACCCCGCCGAAACTCGCGTAAAATTAATTGCAGCATTTAAAATGCTGGAGAATAAAGTAGTTAACACGCCGAGAAAAAAACATGGGAATATTCCGTTGTAAGCTTAAAGCTAAAAGGAGAAAGCTGAAAGCGATTATTTTTGTAACTATCAAAGCTTTTAGCATTTTGCCTTCTGCTTTATGCTAAATATAGAACAAATCCGTCCTGAACTTACCTGGCGCTTGCGTCAACGGGTGCTATACCCTGCCCAAAAGCTGTATGAGATGGAAATGGACGAGGATAACCAAGGCTACCATTTTGGCGCATTTAAGGATAATGAGTTGGTGGGTGTGGTATCGTTATTTATTAATGAGTCAGATTGTCAGTTTAGAAAATTTGCGGTAGATGAAAGGGTACAAGGGACAGGTGTAGGCAGTATGTTATTAAAACATTTAACAAACTTTGCTATAAATGAGGGTGCCAAACACCTATGGTGCAATGCCCGCACAACGGCCATTGGCTTTTACTTAAAGCATGGTTTTACGCAAACCGGCAATCTGTTCAGCAAAAACGGGTTTGATTATGAGATATTAGAAAAAAAACTTTAGGCCCCATCGTTTATCCTGTTGGTTTATAATAGTTGTTTACCAACAGCTTTATTATATTTGCAAGCCACTAAAAATGGCTTATTAACAAACTACTATGGCTAAAAAGAAAACAGACGAACAGCAGCACATTGCTGTAGTAAATGATAAATCACTGGCGTTTTTTGAAAAATACATTAACAACCCCTCACCTACCGGCTTTGAATGGAAGGGGCAGGAACTTTGGCTGGATTATATTAAACCCTATATAGATGAGCATTATGTAGATACCTACGGTACCGCGGTTGGTGTTATCAACCCAAAGGCCGAATACAAAGTAGTTATAGAGGCTCATGCTGATGAAATATCATGGTTTGTTAATTACATTACCAGTGACGGTTTAATATACGTTATACGTAACGGCGGTTCTGACCACCAGATAGCCCCTTCAAAACGTGTAAATATACATACCGACAAAGGTGTGGTTAAAGCTCTATTTGGCTGGCCGGCAATACACACCCGCTTAGGCGGTGAAAAAGAAGAAGCGCCATCGCTTAAAAATATATTTTTAGATTGCGGCTGCACCACCAAAGAAGAGGTTGAAAAACTGGGCATACACGTAGGTTGTGTTATTACCTACGAAGATGAGTTCATAGTATTAAACGACCGCTATTATGTTGGTCGTGCTTTAGATAACCGTGCCGGTGGCTTTATGATTGCAGAGGTTGCCCGTTTATTAAAAGAAAATAAGGTTAAACTGCCATTCGGCTTATATATTGTAAATGCCGTACAGGAAGAAATTGGCCTGCGTGGTGCCGAAATGATAGCCCACCGCATTAAACCAAACGTGGCTATTGTTACCGATGTTACGCATGACACCCAAACCCCGATGATCAGCAAAATTACCCAGGGCGATTTGGCTTGTGGCAAAGGCCCGGTGGTATCATATGCCCCTGCGGTTCAAAATAACCTGAACAAATTATTAATTGATACTGCTGAAAGCAATAAAATACCTTTCCAGCGCCAGGCGTCGTCACGGTCAACCGGTACTGATACCGACGCGTTTGCCTATAGCAACGATGGCGTACCATCCGCTTTAATATCATTACCGTTACGCTATATGCATACCACGGTAGAGATGATACATAAAGAAGATGTTGACAATGTGATCCGCCTGATATACGAGGTATTGTTAAACATCAAAAACGGACAAAATTTTAATTACATTAAATAACCAAGACCAAACATTAGCTTAACCTGATTGTCTTAGTTTTCACGATTTATAACATATGAAACCAACTCTATTAATATTGGCCGCGGGTATGGCCAGCCGTTATGGCAGCATGAAGCAGATAGATGGCTTCGGTCCTAATGGCGAAACTATAATTGACTACTCCATACATGATGCTATTAAAGCCGGTTTTGGCAAAATAGGCTTTATCATTCGCGAAGAATTTGCAGAGAATTTTAAATCTATATTCGAACCCAAACTTAAAGGCAAGGTAGAAACCGACTATATTTTTCAAAGCTTTGATCTGAAACCTTTTGGCATTGATAAAACCATTGAGCGTGCCAAACCCTGGGGAACAGCTCATGCCGTTTTAGCCGCACGTAACCAGGTACACGAGCCATTTTGCGTAATAAACGCAGACGACTATTATGGCTATGATGCCTTTGAAAAAATGGCTAAATTTTTAACTACCGAAGCTACCGATTCGCAATACGCGTTGGTGGGCTACCAGATTGATAAAACTTTATCTGATTATGGTTCGGTATCGCGCGGCGTTTGCGAGGTGGATGCCGATGGCAACATGACCGAAGTTAACGAACGTACCGAAGTTTATTTTAAAGAAGACGACAGCGTAGCTTATAAAGATGCTACCGGCGAACATCCACTACCGAACGATAAACGTGTATCCATGAACTTTTGGGGCTTTACACCTGCAGTTTTCAAGCAAAGCGAACAAATGTTCCGCGATTTTGTGGAGGCTAATGAGAATAACCCTAAAGCAGAGTTCTTTATTCCGCTGGTTGCTGATAATTTAATTAAAAGCGGTATAGCTAATTTTAAAGTTATCCCTACCCCATCCAAATGGTTTGGTGTTACTTATAAAGAGGATAAGCCTATTGTACAAAAATCAATTTCGGAGTTGGTGGCCAATGGTACTTATCCGGAGAATTTGTGGGGATAAAATCCTATCCGTTAGACTTACGAAGTTTTTGAAACTTCGTAAGTCTTTATCGAGTTCCTATCCCGCTAATGCGGGATTTTTTGTTTAGTAATAAGTACCTTTAAGTACACCAACAATACTTATGAGACTATTACTATTAACACTGTTCCTTATAAATTGCAGCCCCGCTTTTTGCCAATATGATTATAATGAGGTAAAAAGCGATAAGATTTTAATTAAAAATCTGTTGAATAAAACATATTCTTCAGGCTCTGTTAAAGAATTGCGAAACGCGTTTGGCAAAGAAAAAAAAGTTATTAAAGAGAGGGATGATGCACTAGGAGGATATGACTATACTTACAAATATAATGGGTTAGCGGTTTGCTTTAATAATGGTTGGCAGGCAACAACTATTACCGGACCAAATTACACTATATTCTTTGATAAGATTGGGTATAAAGTTGGGGAGAATATTAGTAAATTCAAGGTTCAATTTCCTTTGTCATATGCTCATAGGGAACACAATGCTACGAATGACAATGCACTTCATATCATGATAGCCAAAGCTGATGCATATATTTTTGTAAAGTATAACGACAATGGCTATATAACTGAAATCGAAGTAGCCAACGACAATAGTTAACAGTTTCAAACCAAAAAAGCTGTCCCCTGTTAAAGTTATATGCAAATAGAAATATTAGGAGCCGCGAAAAGTATAGACAAACATACTAACACCCTTATTATTCAAACTGCCGAAGCGCAGGCAAGGGTAACGGTTTACAGTCCAACTATTATCAGGATCTGTATTAGCAAAAACTATGAAAATGCAGATGCCTCATTTGCAGTCATACAACAACCGCTTACCCTAATAGATTATAGCGAGCAGGTTGATCATATCGAATTAAATACCTCCGCGTTAAAACTCATCATCAATAAATCGCCTTTACGTTTTAATTTTTATACTACGGACGGTAAACCGTTAAGCGAAGACGATACCCGTTTTGGCACCAACTGGCAGGCAGAGCGCGTTATTAATTACCGCAAATTATATCCCGATGAAAAGTTTATTGGCCTGGGCGAAAAAACAGGTAACCTGAACCGTCGCGGCAGCCATTATGTAAACTGGAATACCGATGCATCCTTGCATGGCGTAAATGATGATCCGTTATATAAAACCTTCCCATTTTTTATCGGTCTGCATAGCGGACTTACCTACGGACTATTTTTTGACAATACCCATAAAAGCTATTTCGACTTTGGTGCTACTACTGATGAGGAAACCAGTTGGTTTGGTGCCGATGGCGGCGATATGAATTATTACTTTTTCGGTGCGCAGGGCATCAGGCAAATTCTGGAGGACTATAGCTGGCTAACCGGGCGCATGGAAATGCCACCCTTGTGGAGTCTGGGCTACCAGCAATGCCGCTGGAGTTATATGAGCGCCAAAGAGGTGCTGGATGTGGCCTCCACCTTCCGCAAAAAACAAATACCTGCCGACGTAATGTATTGCGATATAGACTACATGGACGGCTTTAAAATATTTACCTGGAACAAAGAAACCTTTGCTGACCCAAAAGCCATGATAGATGAGCTAAAGGCAATGGACTTTAAGCTGGTAACTATTGTTGACCCGGGGATAAAAATTGAAGAAGGATATCAGCAGTATGATGAGGGGATAAAGAATAATTATTTTGCCACCTACCCCGATGGCGAACCTTATACTGCCAGTGTTTGGCCGGGCCGATGCCACTTCCCTGATTTTTTAAATGATAAGGTAAAGGAATGGTGGGGATCTGCATTTACTGCGCTAACCGACCCGGGGGTGGAAGGCTTTTGGAACGACATGAACGAGCCTGCCGCCTGGGGGCAAAACATACCCTGGCTGGTAAAATTTGGCAATCGCTTTATGCCCGAAATACGCAACGTATACGGCATGGAAATGGCCAAAGCCACTTATAACGGCGTACGTAAAATATTAGGCAATAAGCGTCCGTTTGTGCTTACCCGTGCCGCTTATGCGGGCACACAGCGCTATTCGGCTATTTGGACGGGTGATAATGCCGCTACTGATGAGCACATGCTGCTGGGCTGCCGTTTGGTAAATAGTTTAGGCCTAACCGGTATGTCATTCACCGGCGTTGATATTGGCGGTTTTATGGGCAACCCTACACCCGAATTAATGGTGCGCTGGAACTCGTTAGGCGTATATACGCCGATGTTTCGTAACCACAGTGCCGAAGGTATGATAATGCGCGAGCCGTGGCAATGGGGCGAAGAAAATGAAGCCATTATTAAAAAAGATATTGAACAACGCTATAAACTGCTGCCTTATATTTATTCGGGTTTTTATCAATCTTCCCAAATCGGCCTGCCATTGTGCCGTACATTAGCTATTGACTATACAGCAGATGAAAAAGTTTTTGATATCAAATACCAGAACCAATTTTTATTTGGCGATTTTATGTTGGTTGCCCCGGTAATAAGTACAGAGCTAACAACAGAGGTTTACCTGCCTGTAGGCGAATGGTACCGACTTAGCACCGATGAAAAATTTGCGGGCCAACAGGTGATAAATGCCGATGCCCCATTAACCGATCTTCCGGTATTTATTAAAGCTGGTGCTATTATCCCCATGCAAAATGTGATACAAAGCACCGGCGAAAAGGGTGATGGTATTTTATTCATCCATATCTGGAACGGCACGGAGGCAACTGAGTTTGTTTATTATGAAGATGATGGCTTGACGTATAATTATCAAACCGAAAATTATTATAAACGCACGATTATTTTTAATCCGCAAAAACGAGCGATTACATTATCTGCCGTTAAAGGGAATTATGTATCTAAATACATGAAATTACAGGTCATTTTACATGGGTTAAATATTGAAATTGACCAGTTTGCCAATGATATTGGCCGGATAAATATTGCTTATTAAAAAAATTAAGTATCTTTAATCATGGCATTAGCATTAACTTATAAAGTATTATTAAAACCTGAGCCCGAAGGTGGATATACGGTAAATGTCCCGGCATTACCTGGTTGCATAACTTATGGCGAAACACTTGAAGAAGCTAAAATTAATGCCCAGGAAGCCATTGAGCTTTATGTAGAAAGTTTAAAAGAACATGGCGAGGATATTCCTTCAGGACTGCAATTTCAATTTTAAAACAAGCCGGAATAGAATAACTAAAAAAACTCAATTCCATTCGGCATAAAAAAAGCCCGGCCCTAATAATTTAGGGCCGGGCTTTACTATATAGATTTAAACTTATTTACTCTCGTCTTTTACCTCTTCAAAGTCAACATCAGTAACGGTATCACCATGATCCTGCGGACCGGCACCCGCACCTGCATCAGGGCCTGGTTGGCCACCTTCGGCAGACGCTTTGTACATGTCTTCAGAAGCGGCTGTCCATGCAGTGTTCAACTCATTTTGGGCGACTTCAATATCGGCTAAGTTTTTAGACGCATAAGCTGCTTTCAA
>NZ_JBDTJZ010000038.1:0-3402 GCF_039935595.1 Mucilaginibacter sp.
ACCTTCCCTACGGTAGGGTTTACCTGCGAGTCGAATTGCTTTTGTGTTGATTCAATTTGTTTATCAATTTTTTCCTGTGGCGCGCCACTCTTTTCCATCATTGCGGTGGTAGCCTTTACTACAGCATCCTGGGTTTTTTGAGCCATATCCGGCTCAATAAATTTAGCAAAAAGCAGGTCCCTACCAACGGTTTGTATGGCAAATGACACGATACACATAATAAATATACCCGTAGTTGCCTGTTTAAAATCCCAAAAGCCTCCAATTTTTTTACGCAGATCAATTGTAAAAAATATAGTAACGGCAATAGGCAAAATCACCGAAAAAATAATTGGTACAGCAATTACCCCAAGGGCACTTTCCATTGATATCATTATGTAGAAGGTAACTATACCTAAAATAAGCATAATGACCCCCAAAAGGAGCCCATTATTAAGCGCATTCTTTTTAATTTCTGAATCTAAATTTTCCATAATATTGTTTGTTTAGGTTTATTTAAAAGCTTGCAATATATTTAATACCGCCATATCAAACGGTTTGTCTAAAGCTTTATCGGCTATTTTGGCTTTCTCAGGTACTGAGGGATCAATATTCTGAAAAAAGCACATTACCGGGTAAAACAGTTCTTTCAGTTCAGAATCGTCGGGCAAAGAATCGGCAATTTTGCTTATCTCTTCAACAGGGCTTTCCATTAATATCTGGTTGGCAATAACCGGTTCATATATCCGGTACTCGTCCTGAAACTCATCCTCATCAACCAATAAAAACTCTTTTAAATAATCTTCCAGTTCAGGCTCAAGGTGCTCGTCCTCGCACTCGTTTAAGTAAAGCAACACATTTAACAGCTCGGTACCCCTATCCAGTGTTTGTTCTTCAATTTCTTCCCATTCGGGCGTTTCCAGGTAATCTTCCTCCAGTTTCTTTACATCGGCACTAAAAAAGTTGATCATCAGCAAATCAAAAAACACCTCACGTAAAATTTCAAGTTGGGGGTTATTATCAAAAATCTCATCCAGCTTATCCACCTTGGTCATAAAATCGTCGTCAAGTGCGAATATTTCATTAAACTTCCTGGTGAGCTTGGTAGCGTCAAAATCACTGTAATCTGAAAAAGATTGTAAAGCTGCAGCTATTGAATATTTTATTTTTGGATCGATCATACTATTACTATTTAAATTGTTGATTGTTATTACAAGTTAACAATACCTGGCCTTTTAAGTTGTTCCCTATAAATGGGGAGTTTGAAGATTTAGAGTGGTTGTTTTCTTTAGTGTACGTCCAGGTTGCATCCTTATCAAATACTACCAGGTTGGCTTTTTGCCCTTCGGCAATTACAGGCACTTCTATACCTAATATTTTGCGTGGGTTGATGGCCAGTTTCTGTATTACAAGGCCTATATCTAATCCGGCAGTTAAAGCCAGCGAAAAAGCTGTTTGCAACCCGGCAATGCCATATTCGGCCACCTCAAACTCAACATCTTTAAATTCTATCTCGTGTGGTGTATGCTGTGATACTATAGCATCAATGGTTCCGTCCTTTAAGCCCGCTATCAGTGCATCTACGTCTTTTTGTGTACGCAGTGGTGGTTTAACTTTATAAAGACTGTCAAAGCCTTTTAGGGTCTCGTCGGTCAATACTAAATGATGTGCGGCTACATCGCAGGTAACCTGCACACCTTTTTTCTTCGCTTCGCGGATAAGATCAACCGAGCGTGCCGTAGATATGGTACTAAAATGAATTTTTGATTCGGTATATTCTGCCAGGTACAGGTCGCGGGCTATCATTAACTCTTCTGCTAATGAAGGTATACCTTTCATACCCAGCATGGTGCTTACTTCGCCTTCATTTACTTTGGCTTTACCTGCAATAGCTGTATCTTCCGGGTATGAAAATACCAGCGCGTTAAAACCTTTGGTATATAATAAGGCCCTTTCCATTAAACCGGCATCCTGCACAGGGCGGTTACCGTCTGTAAATGCTTTGGCTCCGCTCAGGTACATATCATACATTTCCGCCATGTCCTTACCTTCGCGCTTATGCGATATGGTTCCCAACGGATATACATCAACCAGGGTGTTTTTGGCCCTGTTAAATAAATATTCCACTTCGGCTTTTGAGTGTACGGGTGGTTGCGTATTGGGCATTAAGGCAATGCCTGTAAAACCGCCTGCTGCCGCGGCATGGGTACCGGTTTCTAATGTTTCTTTGGTTTCAAAACCCAGTTCGCCAATATTACAGTTTAAGTCAAAAAATCCGGGAGCTACCTGTTTGCCTTTGGCATCAAATACAGGCTCGTCGGCAGCAATGTTAGCAGCAATTTGAGTGATGATCCCTTTTTGAATTAATATATCAGCAATTTTTTGGTTATAAGTTGAGTTAGGGTCAATTATATTGGCTGATTTAATAAGCAAATTCATTAGCGTTGCTTTATGTATAGAGTGTGTGTCAGGCGGGCTGCAAAGCTGGTGCTTTATCTAGTTTATAGAACCGGATAATCAATATTTCTGCAGCCAAAAATATCAATGCCAAAATTATACAAAGTTTCCATAATTGCATACCTAAATTTGTTTGGGTCACCGCATCTTTTAATGACCCCGTTCCTAACAGTATATTTCCGTTGTCGGGCAACACCTTTTTAAGGTCGGCCCGGCTAAAATAACTCAGGTCAGATTCGCTCCTGTTATCATTAAAAGCCATCACGGCAACTGTACTATCCTGCTTGTTTAAGTTATAAAGGCCAGTCTCTCGCAACTGATCTGAAACATACAATAGGGTACTGCCTTCATCCTGCTTTACATCGGGTATAATGCTTTGACTACCCTTTACCAACTTCAATATTTGCTTTTCTGACGTTTCAACCGAGGGTATCTCCATAGTTTCGTCGCGCCCCAGCGTATAAAATAACGACTGATCATGCCCGCTTAATAAAGCTATCCTAAACATTATAGGTACAAATAGCGCATGTCGTGGTAAATTGCTATAGCTATCATCCAGCGGCACGGCAGATAGATAAACCTTACCTTTACCATTGGTATAACTGGCCCAAAATGGGCTGCCGTTTTGTAATTGCATCAAGCTTTCGCTACCGTTACCGGAATTACTTAACCGATAATATTTTTTTACTTCGGGCAGATCGGGGTTTTGCGGAAAGTTCTCAAAAATGCTTGCAAACACCGGGTTGCGTAAATTTAGCTCCCTTACCCTGGCAGTTTCGGTAACTAAAACTTCGGGGTAAGCAGCATTCATGGCCTGTAAAAAACTGCGGTAGCTGTTTATATCAGCATCAACCGCCGGGAAAACACTTAGTATACCGCCTTTGCTTACATAAACGTTTAATTGTTGTGCCAAACCAGGGGTAACAGTTTTTACATCGCTTATAACAATAAGCGGATAGGTGCTTA
>NZ_JBDTJZ010000039.1:0-22934 GCF_039935595.1 Mucilaginibacter sp.
ACTATGAAAAAAATTTGTTTATTATTAGCAATGGCCGGAACGGTTTTAGCTATGCAATCAGTGCACGCACAATCTGGCGACACTACAAAGAACAAGATCGAAATAAAGAAAAAAGTAAAAATTGGGGCTCACGGACGCCAGGTAACCAAAATCAGAATGGAGGGTAAAGGTACACCGGGAGCCATCACAGGTTCTGTTGATGGTGCTGTATCAGGTAAAGCACCTGTAGCTGCTCCGCAACCGCAACCACGTCCAACAGTAGTTGTGGTCCATGATCCTGCTCCTACTCCGGTACCGGCTACCACAACAGTTACTACAACTACCGAAGCTAAACGTATGCCGGTAACTACAACACATGTTACAAAAACTACAACAAGCACCTCGCACGTTGTGCATACTACCAGAACCAAACCTGTTTATCACAAAACAACGTATAAAAGGCACCCGGTTACAGCATCAGCCACACAAACAACTACAACTGTAAAAAGGAATTAGTAGTTTAAACAATAAATAAACAAACAAAGCCCTTATATAAAGAGCTTTGTTTGTTTATCTGCCGGTCAGGCTAACTGTAGCGGATAGGCTTAAATTTTATCCCCTTCTTTAATTTCATCAGTTGGTTTAACAACAATTTGATCTTGTGCTTTTAAGTCGCCAAATACTTCGGTGTAATTATTGTTTACCAGCCCTTCTTTTATATCAACTAATGTGGCTTTCCCGTCTCTTACCGCAACTATGTATTTTCTTTCGGTTGAGCGGACAATAGCGGTATTAGGTACCAGTAATGATTTTGCACCCGAAAGCATAGGTATTTTAACCTCGCCATACATGCCGGGCTTTAATTGGCCATCTTTATTAAGTACGTCTATTTCAATAGCTTCTGACCGCATGTTGCCCAATGCATTTGCACTACGGCTTATTTTAGCTGTGCGCTCAACGCCGGGTAATGCATTTAATGTAAATGTTACCGGCTGTTTTAAATCAACTTTATCTACGTAATTTTCGGGTATAGCAACCTCTAAACGCAGTTTGTTAATGTCCTGCAACACCAGCATAGGCTGGTCGGTAGCCTTACCCGGAGCTACCAACGCGCCCGGCGATACATTTCGCTGTGTGATCATACCATCAAATGGGGCATAAATTTTAAGATACCCTTGCATGGTACGCACTGCATCTACATTTGATTTCTCTGAATTGGCAATAGCTACATCAGATTTCATACGCGAAAGGGCGTTATCCAGATCAAGCGGCGATACCGAGCCGGGCTCTGCTGCCGCCTGTTTTAAGCGGTTATATTTTTCCTTGCTGGCGTTAGCGGTCTCCTGCGCTTGGAGGTAGCGCGAATTGGCAGCCTGTAACTGCGATTCCATTTCGGGCGCTTCAAGCGTGATTAGCAGCTGTCCTTTTTTTACCTGCGAACCACGGTCAACATAGATCTCTTTAACAAAGCCATTTACTTTTGGAAACAGATTTACCTCATTGAATGGGTTTAGCACACCCGGCAAACGGGCATAGCTGGATAACGCTTTTTCAGTTATCGTACTTATTTCGTATTTTTTTGTTGCGGCTGTTTTTGTTTCGGTCAGGTCAACCGGTTTTTGGTTACCTGAACAGGCTGCAAAAAAGCAAACCACAGCACCTGATATTAAAAATTTTGTTTTCATGTTTTATAGAGTTGAAGGTTGAACAGGATTTGTTGTTTCGGGCATTAAAGATGGCGATTGGTAGGTAGTTTTATCTTGTATCCAGGCAAATACCATTGGCAGTATAAATAACGCTGCAAGTGTAGATGCAAATAAACCACCTATTACTGCCCTGCCCAACGGGGCGGTTTGTTCACCGGCCTCGCCCATACCTGATGCCATGGGCACCATGCCCGCCATCATCGCAAAACTGGTCATTAAAATAGGACGTAAACGGATAGACGCGCTGGTGATAGAAGCTTTTGTAGCATCCTTGAATTCTAACCGCAATTTTTCGCCGTTGGTTACAATCAGGATGGCATTGGCTACTGACACACCGGTAGACATGATCATACCCATGTACGATTGCAAATTAAGCGTAGATCCAGTAATTAATAATGCCGTAAGCGAACCTAATATAACGGCCGGTACAGTTGACAATACCGTTAACGAAAGTTTGAACGATTGATAATTGGCCGCCAATAATAAAAATATCACCAATACCGCAAACCCTAAACCGGTTTGCAGGCTGTTCATGGTGTCGGTTAACAGGCTGGTCATCCCTTTAAGTTCGGCAACCAGGCCTTTTGGTGGTGTACCTAACTGCGTTATAACCTTTTGCACATCAGTGGTAGCAGTGCCAAGATCCATTTTATAAATATTGGCACTTACTGTTAAAAACCGCCGCGGGCCGGTTCGGTCATATTCACCGGGGGCATAAGTGGTTTTAAAACTGGCTACATCAGCCAATGTTGGGGTGCTTTGCCCTTTTAATAGCGGTATCTCCTTTAACTCATCCATGGTGTTCATGGTATACTCGGGTATTTGCACCTGTACCTGGTAGGTATACTGCTTGTCTTCGTCCAGCCATTGGTTCTTTTCGGTAAACCGGCTTGACGACGTGCTTGCCGTAACTGAGCGGGCAATATCGGTAACATTCAATCCAAATTGCGATATTTTTTCGCGGTCAAGCGTTATAGCTATCACTGGAATTTTTAATGGCTGTACAATTTGCACATCGCGCAGGTAAGGTATCTGCTTTAATTTGGCAACGGCCCTATTGGCGTAATTTTCAATTTGGTCCATATCTTTTCCGGCAACGCGTAACTCTATTGGGGTGGCGGCACCCTGGCTCATTATCTTTTCGGTCATGTCAATAGGCTCAAATGTTATACGCAGGTCGGGCATTTCATGGGCAATGTTTTTGCGCAATGCATCTTTAAGCTCGTCCATGTTAACTTTATAATTCTCATCCAGTTTAACCTGTAACACAGCTTCGTGGGTACCTGTATTAAAAATGTATAAGTTGCTACTGCCATAACTGCTCGGTACAATACCCACATAACCCGAGCTGATCTCGATATGATGATCAACCGTTTTATCAATTATGCTTAATACCTGCTTAAATTTATCTTCGGTACGCTCCAGCCTTGTACCGTCAGGAGCTTTAATACGTATAAGAAACTGGCCATTGTTAAGCTTAGGCATCATGTCTTTACCTATAATCATAAAGCCAACTCCGGCTAAAACAATTGTTAAAACCAGGTACACCGGTACAATTATTTTTTTGCTTGGCATCCAACCGGTAATAACCTGCATAAACCACATTTTAACCCGTTCAAAAAAATCGTTTTTTTCAGGGTGCTTCTGCTCTTCCCGTAAATGTTTATTTACCTGTATTTCTCCTGCCCTGTTAAGCGCTTCGCCCGCATGGGCATGTATTTGGCCATGATGGTAATGCTGGTAACGTTCGGCCTTTATCATCCAGTTACTTAATATTGGCACTAGTGTTTGTGCCAAAATGTAAGATACTATCATGGTTAAACCAATAGACATGGATAACGGCAGGAACATCGCTTTAGGCACACCGTTCATCAGGAACGACGGGGCAAACACCGCCAGTATACAAAGCAGTATAAGCAACAGGGGGAAAGAGATCTCTTCGCAGGCATCATAAATAGCCAGCTGTTTTGATTTACCCATCTCCAAGTGCTGGTGTATATTTTCTATGGTAACCGTTGCCTGGTCAACCAAAATACCAATAGCCAGGGCAAGTCCGCTTAAGGTCATGATATTGATGGTTTGGCCAAACATGCCTAACAACATTACCCCCAGCAAAATAGAAACAGGGATGGTAATAACCACAATTAAGCTGCTGCGCAAATCGCGCAGGAACAGCAGCACCATCAAACCTGTAAGTAAGGCACCTAACCCGCCTTCGGTAATTAAGCTTTTTACAGCGTTAACCACAAATATGGATTGGTCAAACTCGTAGGATACTTTGATATCATCAGGCAGTAAACTCTGCATTTCGGGCAGTTTACTTTTAAGGCCCTGTACTACAGACCAGGTAGAAGCAGTGGCCGTTTTTACAACTGGTATATAAACCGACCTTTTCCCGTTTATTAAAGCATAATCTACGGTAATATCCGAAGCATCCGCCACGCGGGCAACATCCTTAACCAGTACCGAAACACCATTTTTGGTTTTGATAGGGATATCGCCAAACTCTTCCGATTTTTGTACCAATGAATTTACGGTGGTAGTAAACATGGTATTATCTATGCGCAAGTTACCAGACGGCGACATGGCATTAAATTTTGCCAGCGCCTCTACCACCTCGTCAGGTGTTAAATCATAACTACGCAATTTGGCAGGATCGGCGCTTACGGTTATTGTCCGCGAATTTGCGCCAAACGGTGGCGGTGCCGAAAGTCCGGGCACCGAAGCAAACATTGGCCTGATGCGAGTTGCCGCTAAATCATATATTTCCTTTAAACTCCGGCCCGGGGCAGACATTACCAGTTGGCCAACGGGTAATGACGATGCATCATACCTAACTACCTGCGGCGGTAAAGCGCCGGGCGGAAAAAATTTCATGGCCCGGTTAACCTGTAAGGCTACCTGTGCCTGTGCTTCGGCCATGTCGGTGCTTTCGTAAAAGCTGATTTTGAGCATGGTTAAGCCCTGTATATTTTTGGTGGAGATGTTTTTTATACCATTTACATACAAAAACTGATCTTGTAAACGTGTGCTGAAGAAGCCCTCCATTTGCTGGGGCGACATACCGCCGTATGATTCAATTACATAGATGGTGGGCAGGTTTAACTGCGGAAAAATATCTATCGGGATATTAATGGCGCTAAGTACGGCGAAGATCATTAAACTCATGGTAATAACTACCACGGTTATGGGCCGCTTTAGTGCGGAGGTGACCATTGACATTGTAAATTAATTTAAGAGGTTTAAAATTGAACTAACCTGGTTGCCTGTAACCGCCTTTTGGAACAAAGCACTTGCGTACGAGAACCTTGCCTGTGCGTAATCTGTTTCGGCACGGTATAAGATATTCAGCGCGGCATTTAGCTCGATGATATCCGTTAAGCCGCTTCTGTATAAAGAAAGCTTTTGCCGGTAACCCGCGTTGGCTGCCCGTAACTGGTTAGGTATTTCGGCCAGGCGTTGTTTAGCGGTATTCAGTTCAACATCGGCTTGGCTAACACCCAAGGCGAGCGATGATCTTTCTTCGTCAAGGTTTTTTTGCGCGTATTGCGTTACGGTTTGTTGGGTATGCAATTTTAGTTGCCTTCGGCGCAGATCAAAAAGGTTATAGGATATACCTACGCCCACCAGGTAATTGGTTCTGTCAAGTCCCCAACCGGTGTTAAGGCTGTTAAACTTATCGTTTGCATCAATACTTGAACCGCGGCCCCAGGTAGCTGCTTCTAATAATATCTTTGGGTTGTATTGCTTTTTAACCAATATCTCTCGTTGGCGGCTATCCTCAACAACTGATTTATAATAATTAATAATTGGATGATTAGCCGTATCAATCCCCAATCCGGGTAGATTGGTTTGTGCTATGAGGCGCGTTTCTGCAAGCGTATCGGGGACAATATTTTGATAGGGCAACCCACTTACCGAAGCTAATTGCAACTGGGTTTGTTTAAGCTGATTATCCAGTTCGATATAAATTAGCCGCGACTTTGATAGTTCGGCCTCGGCAATACTGGTATCAACGCCCGGCCTTACACCACTTTTTGCTAATGATTGTATAGATTGGGTTATTTGCTGGTTACGCTCAATATTGCGCGATTGTATCAGCAAATAATCCTGCAGGCGCAATAATTGCAGGTAGTTACCAATTGTAAATGCATCCAAACTATATTTTGTTTGCAAAAATTGGTTTTGCTGAACAGCAATATCAGTGTTAGCTACTTTATTTTGCGCGGCGTAAGCACCAAAATTGTATATCTCCCAATCCAATGCGGCTATACCCAGGCTGGTTAAAACTGTGGATGTATTGCTTGTTGTACGCACCCCGCGCGAGTTTGATGGTACAACACCAAAACCAAAGTAAGGCCCGGCAGTATTATTATTGGTACCCATATCGGCTTGGTAATTAAGTTTTAAATTAGGCAGCCAGCTGTTTTGCACCTCGGTGGCCTGGGCTTGTTTAATTGCCACAGCTGCCGAATCGGCTATTAGTGCCGGGGCATTTTGATTAACCCTTTCTAGCAGGGTTTTAAGTGTAACAGGAGGTTTAGTTTGCTGGGCATAGGTGTTTATAGTTACAAAAAGCAACAACACCAGGCCCACGTATCTTTTACGATAAAACATGTTAGTATTATAAAAAAATTTAAATGAATATTAAGAATGGGTTAACGCGTAAACCAAAACATATTATAACTGCAGGTGGCAGGTATTAATAAAGGGTCAAATAAGCAGTTGGCCGGTAAGCAGGTAACCATGCTCTGGCAGGAAAAGACTTAACCGTATGCTGGCTAAAGTCTTATTAGTAATTGATTTTAATGAGCTAATAATTACCGGAAAAAACATATCCAGCAAAAAAGAAAAAAGGAGAGAAAGCCCAACAGCCGGATTAGTAAGGCGGTGTTGTATGGCGAGCATATTAAATTCGCTATCCTCATTATGTTCCAGTTTGCGTTTAGAGAAGGCTTTTATGAGGATGTTTGATTCTCGTCCGGATGAAGTGTGGCAAAACAGGCTAAAACCTGCAAACGGTTTTGCAACAAGCATAATAACCGTAAGAAATAGGAGTAACCTGTTTTTTAGTGCCTGCATAAATTCAATAGCACAATATTACTGCAAAATAATTTGTTTTTTTATTCACAACCAAAAAAAATCATACAATAGGTAAATATTGTTACAAACAACAGTTATTAGCCTAATTATCCTCTATAACAGTATTTTTAATTTTTTAGTATAAGCTAATAGATGGCATTAAAAACAAACTAATTATTGGAGTAAGGCCAATGTTTCGCTTTATAGCTCTGATAAACCCCGCAAATACATAGCCGTGTTTGAGGGACTAGTGACCGATGTCCATGTGGGCAGTTATAGCCTAAGTTTTGATGCTGTTAAATAAATAGATCAAGGTCATTTTTTTCACTGGTTCTCCTTAATGGGCCCAGGCGCTTCCTTTTAAAGCCCAACGAAAATAACAATAGGGAAATTTTTTTCATGATTCGGCGCATTAAATGCTTAATCTGAAATTACCCTGGTCCATCCCTTGTGCAAGCTCGTTAATACCAATTGTAGCGCCAGTTTCGTCCGTAACGATGACGGAGCCGCCCCCGCCGGTGACCGTGTTATAAACAATGGTGTAATCGTCAGAGGCTAAATTGTACTCCCGCGACGAACTTTCATTGGCTTCCCATTCTCTATAACCTGCAGGCACAATATCGATATAACCGTGGCCCCAGTGGTTAAATACTGCTGTAATTGTGATTTTTTTCATTGTTTATAACTTAAATGTTTAAGTATCAACGGCAACCGTATTATAAATAATGATGTAATCGTCGCGGTCTAAATTGTAGTCCCGCGACGAGTTTCCGATGGGTTCCCATTCCTTATAGCTTGTTGGAATGAAATTGACGTAACACGCCACCATTGGTTAAATACTACTGTAATTGTGATTTTTTTCATTGTTTATGATAAGGTAAAGGAAGGTCGTCTCTTATTTAGTATATTACTTATTAAATGCTTCGTGTAAAAGTATCATTATAGAAAAGTGCAGTCAACTGCGAAAATTCGCAGGTTTGGTTATTTTTTTATATTTGTTATAAAAAAAATAACCTTGTCATGTCAAAAGCCGGAGAATATTCCAAATCAAGGATCACGGACATACCGACTGATCTTCGTACCAAAGAGGCTCAGTTCTATAAGGAAACCATTCAACGATTCCCTGAAGAGGCTATTTATATTTATTCTTTTAAGGAGAATCGGATGATATATGCTGACGGCTGGGAGGATATTTTAGGCTATCGTGACGACGAGATCAACATGCTGACGATCGTAAATATTACCTCGCCCGAGTATGCGCCGTTCTCCAATGAACTGAATGATAAGGCACTAAAATTTATTTTAGGAAAAACGGAGGACCTCGAAAAATATAGCTTCACCATCGAAATAAAAAAAACACATAAGGCAGGACATGATGTGCCATTGATTGTGCGCGTTGCCGTGTTCCGTTCAGAAAATGGGCGAGTTACAGAAATAATCGGAAGAAACCAGATCAATAGAAGCATCAATCTGGGTAATATTATGCGCTACGCAGCGTATGGCCCTGAAAAATCTGAATTTGAAGAAGAATTGAATAAACAGCTTTTTCAACATTATGCTATTTCAAGTAAGGAGAAGGAAGCAGTTGCTCTGGCGGCTAAAGGCTATTCGCTTAAAGAAATTGCGCATCATTATAACGTTTCTCAATCCGCTATCGAAAAAAGGATCATCCCACTTTATACCCGGTTCGGTGTTAAAAGCCTTACTCATTTGGTAAGCTTCGCCCATAAAAATCATATCCTACCTTAGGCATTACCCACCCGCGGCCAGGTTGATACTAATGATCTTGTCTGGCAAAACACCGATGTTATGCAGCATTGTTTCCCATTGCACTAAAATGGTTTTTTCAGGGTCCTCGCTCCCCATTACCCAAATGGTTTTTAATTTAGCCAACGCTTGCCGGTTGGCGGTATTTTCGGGAACAAAAGTGTCTATATATTGTTGAAACACCGTCGGGCTAACCGGGTCGGGCTTAACGGGGTCTCCGGGATTGATATCGTCTATCACCAAAACTCCGCAATCCCGCCATGTCCATAGGTTGGCATTATCCTGTAGCAGTTCCTGGTCCGATTCAAAAAAATTAGGTGCTAATTTCATAGCGGTGGTATAAATTGCAGATTGGTGTTTAATCGACAATTCGGTAGCTATGCCCACACCCAGGCTGGTTTTGCCGCAGCGTCTGGCCCCGAATAGGAACAGGTGAAAATTTTCGTCGCCGTCTATAAATTGTTTTATCGTTGCCCTGTCCGCGTCATCGAGGTTATGATCCCATTGAGCCAGCCTGAACTGATAAGGATACTGAGGCACCTGCAAGTACATTTTGGTGAGGTACCAATAGCGGCAAGGATAGATCAGTGCCACAACTATCACGAGTAGTATGATCATACGACCCGGCGCGTAGCCGCAAAGCAAACTTGCTGAAACCGCGCCGAACCAAAAAAAAGACAGGTCTGTAATGGTGTCAAACGCGATATTTTTCCAATCCGGCTGGAAAGTATAGGCTTTATCCGGAACGAAGAGTACCTTGGATTTGGAATGTTTTTGTAATAATAACGGGCCCAAAAAGTTATAGGTTTCAAACAATAGCCAGGTAACAGAGATGCCCAGCGCCGAATAAAAAGCCGCATGGTGCGTAACCCGGTAATGAAAAAGTATAAGGTAGAGTAAAATAGTTGGGATAAAACCCAACGAAATATGCCCGAACTGGTTAGCCAGCCATGTATACGTCAATGTTACGCCGCGATAGGAATCTTTGCCGATCAGGTCGGCTTTTAACTGTTTAAGTACAGCTTGTCCATTGATAATACCCATGTGATAATGAAGTGAAAGGTTGATTTAAAAATTACAATATAAAAATAAAGGAAATTATTGATAATGTGTAGTTTAATAGAAAGTAAAAATAAATTTTGGATGTACTATCAGGAATACTGTTGCTTGTTAAACAATTCGCAAAGATAAGGCTCTGCATACGGTAATACCTATGAACTAATCTTCATGATGTTACCATTTTTCAAACAGCCAGCCAAAAGGTTTAAATTTATTTTGTGGTTTTAACCCGTATTTTTTGATGCTTTTTTCAACTATAAGCTGTACAGCTTCATCTATATCGTCCGTAACCAAATATAGGTTACTGTCATCGGCACCTATGGTACCGTCCTGCTGCATCACCTTAATATGGTTAATTAATTCCTGGTGATATTCTTTGCCAAATATGATGATTGGAAAATCGCTGATCTTGTGTGTTTGCTTCAACGTTAGGGCCTCAAAATATTCGTCCAGGGTTCCAAACCCACCAGGCATCACCACAAAAGCAAAAGAATATTTAACCAGTAATACCTTGCGTAAAAAAAAGTGCTGCATATAAACCCATTTGTCCAGATAAGGGTTAGGCTTTTGTTCAATCGGGAGCTGTATGTTACACCCAACCGAGCGCCCACCAACATCTTTGGCACCGCGGTTGGCGGCCTCCATTAGTCCGGGCCCGCCGCCCGTTAGTATGGTAAAACCCAATTTGGCAAAAGCCGCCGAAGATTTACGGGTTAATTCGTAATATGGATGATCTTCCTTAAACCTGGCTGATCCGAACACCGTAATACACGGCCCTATAAAATGCAAGCCGCGCAAACCTTTTATTAAATCAACCATAGTTGCAAAGGCAAACTTTAACTCTTTGAACCGTGACCGCGGTCCTTCTAAAAATTGAATATCCGATTCGTTTGCCATGTTGTGGTTTGGTGTTAGATTTTTTTGCTGTAAAAGTCGATTTAATATAATGCCGAAAAAATGACGGACATCATTGATAAAAATGAAATTTCAACATATAAATTTTATAAAAAAAGTGATCAATATCATTTTTATCAATGAAATGCTCCATGTTTTCTGAATGAAGCGTTATCTTTATTTGCAATATAAAAATTGCTGCTATGATTATGGAAAATGCTGCCCTGTTAAAAGCTATCGTTCAAAATGCTATTGATGGTATTATTACCATTGATGATAGAGGGATGATTGAAACTATTAATCCGGCAGCTTGTAAGTTGTTTTTATATCCACCCGAAGAAGTTATCGGCAATAACGTATCCATGCTAATGCCCTCTCCCGACAGGGAACAGCACGACGAGTATATTAACCGCTACCAGCGCACCCACGAACCACATATTATAGGCATTGGCCGTGAGGTTGTAGGGTTACGAAAAGATGGCACACGCTTTCCGTTCAGGTTAGCTGTAAGCGATGTTCAATATTCAGGCAGGAAAATTTTTACCGGCTTTATACATGATCTAAGCAGGGAAAAAGAAGCCGAAGAAGCTCTTAAAGAATATGCAGCACATTTGGAGGAACTGGTAGAGCAGCGTACCCATTCATTACAGCATACCGTTGCAGCGTTACAATTAGCCAAAGAAGAAGTTAGCCAATCGTTAGTTAAAGAGAAGGAATTGGGCCAGTTAAAAAGCCGTTTTGTATCAATGGCCTCGCACGAATTCAGGACACCTTTAAGCGCCATACAGTTATCAGCATCATTGGTTGATAAATATGCCTTGCCCTATGATAACCCCAATATAAAAAAGCATGTTGCTAAAATAAAAAATGCGGTAGGCAACTTAACCACCATACTTAATGACTTCCTATCGCTCGAAAAACTGGAAGCCGGCAAGGTAGAGCCTGTTTTTAATGAATTTGACCTGGTAAAGCTATCAGAAGAAATAACAGAAGAAATGCAGATGATAGCCAAACAAAATCAAAATATTATCTATCAGCATACCGGCACCAGCAGTGTGGTTAAATTGGATCAAAACCTTTTAAAAAATTGCGCTATCAACCTTATAGCTAACGCCATTAAATATTCGGGCGAGAATACTTTTATTGAATTTAACACCGAGATAAATGACCGCAACTGCATTGTAATGATAAAGGATAACGGCATCGGTATTCCCGAAACTGACCAAAAACATTTATTTGAAGCTTTTTTTAGAGCGCATAACACCGGTAACATACCGGGTACAGGCCTGGGTTTAAATATTGTGGCCCGCTACACTGATTTGATGAATGGTAAAATAGATTTTAAAAGCAATGTTAATCATGGCACATTATTCACAATTACATTTCCGATATGATAAACAAAAAAGTATTAATTATTGAAGATAATAATGACATTCGGGAGAATGTGGTCGAAATTCTTGAATTGGCTGGCTATCAGGTATTTGCAGCTGATAACGGAAAAAAGGGAGTTGATTTGGCTATTAATAATAAACCGGATATTATTTTATGTGATATTATGATGCCAGAGCTTGATGGCTACGGCGTATTATACCTGCTTAATAAAAATACAGAAACCAACGCTATACCATTTATATTTTTAACGGCCAAAGCCGAGCGTGTTGACTTGCGCAAAGCCATGGAAATGGGTGCCGACGATTATTTAACCAAGCCGTTTGACGATATGGAGCTTTTAAATGCTATTGAAAGCCGGTTAAAGAAAAAAGACCTCCAGGAAAATTTTTATAGTAAATCGCTAGACCGTATAGCAAACCTGATATCAAAAAATGATGGCCTTGGCGAATTGAAAAAAATTATAAGCGAACGCAAAAGCAGGCAGTTTAAAAAAAACCAGGTTATTTATTATGAAGGCGATAAGGGCAATAATATTTATTTGCTTATTAACGGCAATGTAAAAACCATAAAATTGGCCGAAGATGGGCGCGAATTGATGACCGGTATTTACACAAACGATAACTATCTGGGTGTACAGGCTATACTATCCAATGAGGTTTATTCAGACACCGCCACCGCTTTAGAAGATAGTTTGGTGTGTCTTATCCCAAAGGATCAAATTGAGCCTTTGCTTAGTCAATATCCTGAAATATCGAGGGAGTTTATTAAGATATTGGCCAATGATATCCGTGAAAAAGAAGAACAGTTATTGCAACTGGCCTACCACTCGGTACGTAAACGCATGGCCGAAGCACTTTTACGTTTACAACGACAACAAAATAATGAAAGCTTTAAAATAAGCCGCGAAGACCTGGCCGCAATGGCAGGCATAGCTACCGAAACCGTAAGCCGAACACTCTCTGACTTTAAAGACGAAAATTTGATTGACAAAAAGGGAAGCATCATTACTATTTTAGATTTAGCCCGCCTGGCTAAGATGAAAAACTGACGAAAGTCATTATTCTTGCTGACCGTCCTCATCCGCTAAACGCAGCATTAGCCATAGTTTTGATGAAAATATATGGCTAATGAAAGTAGTTGCTTATAGTATAAAGCCCTTTGAGAAGGAATTTTTGGCGAAAGCCAACCAAAAGAAGCATGATATCACTCTGATATCAAATGCCTTAAACATGAGTACTGTATCATATGCTGAGGGAAAGGACGCGATAGTTGTTTTTACTAACGATGATGTATCTGCACCGGTAATAGAAAAGCTGGCGGATATGGGTATTAAATTTATTGCTACACGGTCTGTAGGGGTTGATCATATAGATAAAGAAGCCGCAACAAAATATGGAATAAAAATAGCCAACGTGCCTTCATATTCGCCGCAGGCAATTGCCGAGCATGCGGTAGCTATGGCCCTGGCTTTGGACCGCCAAATAATAAAAGCCGATAAGCATAGCCATAATTTTGATTTCAGGAATGATGAGTTGATAGGTTTTAATTTTGCGGGCAAAACCGTTGGCATAATTGGCCTTGGTAATACGGGATTGGCTACGGCAAAAATATTTCATGGCATGGGGTGTAATGTGCTTGGATATGATCTTTATTTCCCCGAAAACAATACTGATGTTAAATCTGCATCGCTTAGCGAATTGTTAACCACTGCCGATATAATATCAATACACTTGCCGCTTACCCTGTTAACAAAGCACTTTATTGATACCGATAAGTTAAACCAAATGAAAGATGGTGTAATGCTTATCAATACATCAAGAGGAGCAATAATTAATACCAGGGATGTATTAAGAGCCTTAGATTATGGTAAAATTGGTTACCTGGGGCTTGACGTATATGAATTTGAAAAAGGTTTATTTTTTGAAGATCATGAAAACGATGAAGATAAAGACCGTTTATTGCAGGTGTTAATGGAGCAGCCCAATGTTTTAATTACACCTCATCAGGCTTACTTAACTAAAGAAGCTCTACAGGAAATTGCTAACCAAACCATAAAAAACCTTGATTTATGGCAGCTTAATAAATGTGTGGGCGATGCCTGCACCTGTACTAAAAATTGCCGTGTAGAAAACACTCCGAATACTATTAAAACGGTGTAAAATGGATCAGCAAAAACTTGCAAATAAATATAACATACCGGTGCCGCGATACACCAGTTACCCAACTATGCCTTATTGGGATACTGCTAATTTTAATGTAACCGCCTGGCAAAATACTGTGAAATGGGCCTTTGCCGAAAGCGAAAAAGATGGCATAAGCCTGTATATACACCTTCCATTTTGTGAGGACCTGTGTACTTATTGCGGGTGCAATACACGCATTACCAAAAACCACAGTGTAGAGGGTCCTTATATTGATGCCGTTTTACAGGAATGGCATCAGTATAAACAAATAATGTACGGGCAACCGCTAATCAGGGAGATACATTTAGGCGGGGGCACACCAACATTTTTTAGCGCAAAAAATCTGGAAAAATTAATAACCGGTTTGCTTGATGGTACAAAAATTCACCCAGAAGCCGAATTTGGTTTTGAGGGGCATCCGGCCAATACAACTGCAGAACATTTGCAAACTTTATATGATCTCGGCTTTAGGCGGGTTAGTTTTGGGATACAAGATTTTGACCCCCGGGTACAAACCATTATTAACAGGAAACAAAGTTTTGAGCAGGTTAAACAGGTAACCGAGCAAGCTCGTCAAATAGGGTATACATCAATAAATTACGACCTGATATATGGCTTGCCGCTACAAACACTACAAGGGCTTGCCGATACCATAAATAAAGTGGATTTATTAAAGCCTGATCGTATTGCTTTTTACAGCTACGCGCACGTGCCATGGGTAAAACCGGGCCAACGGCACTTTACCGAAAATGACCTGCCGGATGAAAAAGCCAAAGCCCAACTGTATGAAATTGGCCATAGTTTATTAAAAAATTACGGCTATAAAGAAGTTGGTATGGACCATTTTGCCCTGCCGGATGATGAATTGTTTAAGGCACAACGATCAGGAAAACTGCATCGAAACTTTATGGGGTACACTACATTTCAAAACCAGTTGCTTATTGGGCTTGGCGTATCATCAATAAGCGATGCCTGCTACGCGTTTGCACAAAACGTTAAAACAGTTGAAGAATATATTAAATTGATCAATGAAAATAAGCTCCCTGTTTTTAAGGGCCATATATTAACTGGCGAGGACCTGATAATACGCAAACATATATTAAATATTATGTGTAAGGGTGCCACTACCTGGAACCACCATACAGAACCTTGTGCAGCCGTTTTTGATAGTATTGAACGCTTGCAGGAGTTAGCTGACGACGGGTTAATTGAACTTAACTCGTTGGGATTAAAAGTAACCCCAACAGGCATGCGTTACTTACGCAATATATGTATGGCGCTTGATGCAAGGTTATGGGCAAATAAACCCGAAACGCAGCTATTTAGCATGGCTGTATAAGTGTTAACTCCCTTTTCCAAAAAATTTATCTGGTTATAAAAAGCGGTTGGCCCAAATGGGCTAGCTGCGTTCAAATAGCATCATTGAAGGGCATATACCAATTATTTATTTAGAATCTATTGTCACATTTCAATCGTATATAGCCCTTGGAACTGTCTATGTATGATAATAAATCGCAATCAGCGTCATTATTTTCAAATCCAAATATAAGTGTTGGTCTATCCTTTAATAAACGTCCTACCCATTGTTCATAATAGTTTTTATAATTCTTATTGTCAACTAAACTAATTGGTAATACACCTCCATATTCAGTTTCATTATATAATGCATTATAAACAACCTCATTTTTAGAATTAAAAATCAACAACCGATGAGCAGGTTCTTGCTCTTTTTTTAATTCATATACTTGAAGGAAAAAATTTAAATCTTCAAATTTGAAAGTATAGGTCGCCGTTAATTTATGACCCTTTAAAATCTTTGTTTCCTCTTTTTTTAATGCCACAAAAGGCATGTTTTTATTGTTCGTGGTTTGCCATATTACAGCATGCATCTGCCCTTTCGTAAACGGATTTCTTGCTCCTATATATACATAGGTTTTGTTATAATAATCGTCATTTATTTTTTTTAAAACGATATGGTTTAATTTAAAGCCAAATTGGTAATCGCTTGCCCCGTGCGTGTATTCTGAATCGTCACCATTGGTATTCAAATAGGCTACGGCGTCTAAAGAGCTAATAGGAAAAGTTAATAATTTATCATCTGCGTAATCATAAACATATAAACTATCATTTTCTAAGATTTTTGCATTGTTTAAAAGCCGTTTTCTGAATTGTCCTGTTAAAGTAACACGCTGTTTTTCTTCCACTGTTTTACCTTCAAAACTTGGAAAAACAAGCCGGTTTACAGAATCGATAGGTGAATTTAAATTACCAGGAAGCTTATCAATGTCAGATATAGAAACGAAAGCTATAGTGTCACCTTCTTTTATAGCGTCTTTGATGATTGCAAAAAGATTTATACTGTCTTCCTGAGCGGTCGTTTTAAATTGTTGGGTTGCTACTGATGACTTTGGGGGACTTTCCTGTTTAGGTTTTTGTTTACATGAATTGAATAAAACTAATGCTAAAAGATAAATAACTACAAGCAGGGTATAACTATTCAATTTAATACGGAGGTTCATATAATAAATTTAGGCCTAAGCTTTTATTGATCAAACAATAATCATTTAAATATATGAACATATTTTAATAATGAAAGTATCGATGTCACCGGTGTGCACGCCCATGAACCTTAGCTACTTAGATAGTTTAAGATTTCACATATCTATCCTTCATTCGTACAGGCAACTCTACCCTAAATTCAGTACCTTCATTTAGTTTACTTTTAACCGTTACATTGCCCCCTAAACTTTCGGCCTGTAGTTTAACCATAAACAACCCCATGCCCTTGCCCTCTACACTGGTATCAAACCGTTTGTATAAACCAAATAAATGCGATGCATTTTTATCCAGATCAATGCCCTTCCCATTGTCTTTAAAAAAAATGTGAACCTTATCGCCCTCAACCTGGCTGCTTATATTTATTTCGGGCCTAATATCCGTACGCCGGTACTTAATACTATTAATAACCATGTTTTGGAAAATACTGTATATGTAGCCTTTTAAACTATATATCCTATCAATAGCCTCAAAATTGCAGGTTATTACAACTTTGTTTTTGCGCACCATTTCGCTTATACCCAACTGCACTTCATCTACTAATTCGGTCAACAATATAGGTTCAATGGTATCATTTACCTGTTTGCTTATCTGTAATATGCTATTAAGGTCAATAATTACCTTATCAAGGTTATTTACCGAGTATGACAGTGCCTGCAAAGTTTCGGCAGCATCCATTTCGCCGGGTTCGTAACCATTTAATAAATTTGATAAGCCCCTTATGTTGGCTACAGGTGCCCTTAAGTTATGCGATACGATGTAGGTAAACTGTTCCAGGTCCTTATTGCGTTGTACCAGATCTGCTGTAATTTTATCACGTTCCAAATCGGCCAGTTTT
Organism: Mucilaginibacter sp.; assembly: GCF_039935595.1. Taxonomy (GTDB): domain Bacteria; phylum Bacteroidota; class Bacteroidia; order Sphingobacteriales; family Sphingobacteriaceae; genus Mucilaginibacter. The sequence continues at coordinate 17,457 of NZ_JBDTJZ010000039.1, forward strand.
TTCCCTGTAATATTTTGCAGGGTTAATATTACGCCTATTATTACTTGTTGGTTGTTAATAACACTTATCCATCGGGCCTCATACCATTGTTCAACACCGTTAATCAGGTAACAGGTTTCGTATTCTGCAGTTTCGCCATTATAAACGCGTTGAAGCATTTTTTTAATAATTGGCTTTCTTTGTTTAGGAAAGTAACTAAACGCGCTTGCACCCACTTTTAATTTTTTATTAAAGTTGGCGAAGCCCTGATCGCGGGCGTTGGTGTTAAAAGAAACTATTTTTAATTCAGTATCAAATAGTACAATAGCCAGGTCAGTATTTTCAAAAACGGAGCGAAGATTCGCTTCCGATTGCAGCAATAATTCTTCTGCCTTTTTCCTGTCGGTAATATCAATATGTAAAATTACCGCCCCGCTTTGACTGCCATCTGCAATAGGTGCAATAACCACCTGGTACCAGGCTTTTTTTTGATTTGATGTACAAGCATATTCTAATGTAAACTCCTTTTTGGTGCCTTTTATAACATCGTTAATACCCTTGGCTATTTTATTGTTATTAACCTTATCAACTCCGGTTGCCCGCTCTGATATGGCAAGGTAACTATAGCTTATACCAAAATTGGGTATGCCCAGGTTATTTAATAAGGTAAATTTTTTCCATGATTCATTAACTGCTATTATTTTACCTTTTTTATTGATGAGCACAACATTGGGTGGCAGCGCATTCAATATGGCCTCCTGCTTTTGCGAAGCTTCTACTAATTTGATATGGTTATTTTGTATTTCTTCATCGGCCCTTTTCTTTTCAGTAACATCCCTAAAATTGCATACTATGGCATTTATATTGGCATTATTTAGCATGTTGGTAAAAACACATTCAAGCCATATATAATTGCCCGATCTATGCCTGCTGCGATGGTTTGAAATCATTGTTGTACCCGGATGATCCAACAAGTCTAACATAACTTGTTCAATTATCTCCTTATCGTCCGGATGTGCCAGATCAATAATAGAAGCTGTCACAACTTCATTATTGCTCCATCCATTTATGCGTTGCGATGACTTACTACGATAAATTACGTTAAACGCCTTATCGATAAGCGAAATACCATCATAACTGTTTTCAATTAACTGGCGAAAACGGGTTTCATTGGCAATTATTTTCTCTGTATTTTCCTTAACGCGCCTTTCCAGTTCTGCATTTACCAACGTTTTCTGGTCTTCCTTTTTTTTCCGCTCGGTAACATCGCGGGTTACTTTAGCAAATCCCGCTAAATGGCCTTCATCATTATAAATAGTAGTAAAAACCACATCGGCCCAAAACAAGGTGCCATCCTTTTTTACCCGCCATCCTTCAACCTGGTATACGCCTTTTTTTAGCGCCTCGTTCAAGTTATTGCGCGGCACATTATTTTTAATATCCTGTGACGTGTAAAAAGTAGAAATGTGCTTACCAATTATTTCTTCTTCAGTATATCCTTTTATATGCTGCGCCCCTTGGTTCCAACTTAAAATATACCCATTAGGGTCTATCATCAAAATGGCATGATCTTCAATATTGGCAACAATTAGTCTAAAAAATTTGCCATCAATATTATTAATGGCAGTTGGATCGGGCGCTTTTTTTACTTTCAACGGGTTATTAATTAAAAATTAATTTCAATTTTTTATTAATTTATACTTCTTATTTGTTCATTAAAATTTAGTTAATATAACTTATTTTAGGTTTATAAAGACTCCTATGTGTAATAAATTAAAGTTATAAAATTGCTCAAATAATCAAAAGTTGCTTCACAAATCTTTACTTTTTAAACGAAAATTATATATTGATTAAATATACATTTATCCATCGACTAATTTTATTTCAAAAATAAATCTTAAATTAATAATAATTTTATCAATTCAAAAATATTGCATAATAACCAACATATATATGCAGTTTGTAATCATAAATTAAAGTTCACTATATGCAGTATTGGTGAGTTAAACACCTAATACGCTAAAAATTTCTTTTATGGAGAATTTTGCCCCGCACACAAACTCATCAGCAGCGCCATAATAAATAGTTACAGTATCGCCATCGGGCTCTATAACATGACCATTAGTAAATACCACATGACCAAAAAAACCACTCAGTTCATAGGTTTCAAGTGGCATCATAATAGGTTCAAGGGCATGGGCAATAACTTTGTAAGGATCATCAAGCGCTAATAAAAAAACCCCTAAGCAATATTGGTGTTCGGCATTTGCGCCGTGGTAAATGGCCAACCACCCCTTATCTGTTTTTATAGGTGCCGCACCCGCACCTACCCTGGCGCTGTCCCAGTTACCCGGCCGGGTTTTAATTATACATTGATGATTACCCCAATGCACCCCATCAGGCGATTGCGCCAGCCATATATAATTACCCCCTAAATCAACACTGCTGGGGCGGTGCATGGCATAATACATGCCGTTTATTTTTTCTGTAAAGACGGCGCAATCCTTATTATGAGGTGGCAGTATCATTCCGAACGATTCAAATGTTCGCCAATCTGTAGTGGTACGTAACCCTACACCCACACCACTGGGAGAAACAGCAGTAAATGTGAGGTAATATTTATCGTCTATTTGTGTAACCCGGCAATCTTCAATGCCAAAGGTTTGCAGCATACCTATACCAAATAGCTTCGGATAATCCTTAGCCTCTTCAAATTTTACACCATCATCGCTGCAAAACAAGCGCAGGTGCGATAGGGTGGTTAAGTAATCAACTCCTTTATATTTTACCACTCGGGCATCGGTAGCAATAAGGTCGGCATCATTTAAAGGTATCTCCATTATTTGTGTTTCGCCTTTATCATTAAGTATCGGGAACGACACCACTATTTTATCCTGCTGCGGTCGCTCGGCTACCCTTACCAACAACCATATTTTATTATCAAACCTAAACACACCCGGATTAAGCAAACAGGCAATATGCAGCCCTTCTGTACTGGCTGTAACATCTTTTGGCGAAAGCAATGGGTTTTGAGGAAAGCGTTTGGCAATATCAGGCATAACTTATATTTATGTAGCATATATTTAACGTGGTTAACAAGATATTGTTTAATACTTAGAGGGTAATTGAAAACAAATTCGACTAAACCTTTTGCCCTTTAAAATGGTTGTATAATGTATATGAAAAAAGAACTTTTAGCATCAGTGGCTTTAGTAGGCATTGCTGCCGTAGCTTTGAGCGCGCAACACCAACCGCTGGAAACAGTGGGTCATGTTGACCTGAAAAAATACTTGGGTAAATGGTACGAGATAGCCGCCTTTCCGCAAAGCTTTGAAAAAGGCTGCAGCTGCACCTATGCCGAATACAGTTTAAAACCCAACGGCAATATTGAAGTAAAAAATACCTGCCTTAAAAACGGCAAGATAAAAACCGCTGTCGGCAAAGCGGTTGTGAAAGATAAAATAACCAATGCCAAATTGAGTGTACAATTTTTTTGGCCGTTTAGTGGTAAATACTGGATAATTGCCCTGGCTCCTGATTATTCGTACGCTGTAGTGGGGCACCCTAACCGCAATTACTTATGGATATTATCGCGAAAACCGGTTATGGACGAGCAAACCTACCGTTACCTGCTGGTAAAAGTTGCCGAAAAAGGTTTTGATATTCGTAAAATTGTTAAAACCGAACAAACCTGCAATAATTAATTTTAGTAAATTTTTTGGTTTAATGTTATTTCACTTCAAAATATTTAGCTTTACTGTAACCGATTACAAAAACTAAATATTGAGACTATGAAACCATCGGAGTTAAACCGCCGCAAGTTTATTAAAGGGACGGCTGCTGCTGCCGGCCTGGCTTTATTGCCGGGTGTACCTAATGAGGCATTTGCTGATTACGGGCACGGAAAGATCAACTTTGTTGAAGAAAAAAAGACTATTATAACACCTGCCGAACCACGGATAAAGTTTGGCGTAATTGGTATTAACCATAGCCATATTAATGCTATGGTTGATGCAGTAACACGCGGCGGCGGGCAGTTTGTATCTTTTTACGCCAAAGAACCTGACCTGGCCGCGGCTTTTGCCAGGCGATACCCGCAGGCAAAACAGGTTGATAATGAAAACAAGGTATTGGAGGATCCAACTATCCAGGTTATTATGAGTTCGATAATACCCGATGAGCGCGCGCCGTTAGGTGTAAAAGTAATGCGTCATGGTAAAGATTATTTGGTAGATAAGCCCGGCATTATTACCCTTGAACAACTGGCCGAAGTGCGCAAGGTTCAAAAAGAAACTAAACGCATCTATTCCATAATGTACAGCGAGCGTTTTGAAAATAAGGGCACTGTAAAAGCCGGCGAGTTGGTAAATGCCGGCGCTATTGGTAAGGTTATACAAACTATTGGTTTGGGGCCGCACCAAATAAACCCCAAAACACGGCCCGACTGGTTTTGGGATAAAAAACGCTACGGCGGCATTATCTGCGATATTGGCTCGCACCAGTTTGACCAGTTTTTATATTTTACAGGCAGCACATCAGCAAGTGTTGTGTTTTCGGAAGTGGGTAATGTTAACCACCCGGCATACCCCTTGTTTGAAGATTTTGCAGATGTGGTGGTACGCGGCAACGGCGGTATGGGTTATGTGCGTAATGATTGGTTTACGCCCAATGGCTTAGGGTCATGGGGCGATGGCCGATTAACCATATTGGGGACCGAAGGGTTTATTGAGGTGCGTAAAAATATTGATATAGGATTACCGCAAAAAGGTGGCAACCATGTTTATATGGCCAACCAAAAAGACACGCAGGTGTTTGATGCCAGTAATTTGGAACTGCCTTTTGGTAAATTGTTTGTTGATGATGTTGTTAATCGTACAGAAACCGCTATGACGCAAGCTCATTGTTTTCTGGCTACCGAGTTAGCGCTAAAGGCACAAAAAAATGCGCAGGTTATTCCGCTTAAGCTATCCTGACAATAGCTATAAAAGAGGGTGCTTAAATTAAGTATCCTCTTTTTTTTAAAACAAGGTAATTCGCACACTTTAAAACATTTCGGCGCTTTATTCCTTTTAGTTACACCTTTATCTATATAGTTGCCGAAATGAAATCATTGCCGCTAATTAATTTTTTATTTGCCTTAGTTGTACTTGTATTATTTATACCACAAAAATCAAAGGCATATTCCATATTAACACACGAGGCTATAATTGATGCAAGCTGGGAGAAATCATTAAAACCGCTGCTAAAAAAGAAATTCCCCAGGTGTACGGATGAAGAACTTAAGGTAGCGCACTCCTATGCTTACGGCGGCACTTTAATGACTGATATTGGATATTCTCCCTTCGGCAGCATTTATTTCACTGATCTGATTCACTATGTACGCAGCGGCGATTTTGTAGAAAACATGCTTGGCGAAGCGCAAAACATTAATGAGTATGCCTATGCCCTTGGTGCATTATGCCATTACATGGCCGACAGGTACGGCCATTCTATCGGCAC
>NZ_JBDTJZ010000040.1:0-5976 GCF_039935595.1 Mucilaginibacter sp.
ATAGGTTGGCCCAAACGTAAGCTGGTTATCAATAACGTGTGTTAGTACAGGGTTGCGGGTTTTTATAATACTGTCGCGATAAATTTGAGTAACGTTTGCAGCTTTTGTATAGGTAAACTCTAATATATTTAAATCATGCTGTTTATGCAGGTCAGGTTTCCACTGGTAACCAAATGAGGCGTTGAACGAATTTAACGTATACAGTTGGGTGCGGTTGATGAGGGTGTACCCCGTATTCAATATGGTGCGCGGTATAAAGGCCGTATTACTGGTAAAATCAATGGGACTTATAAACCGGGGCCATGATAACGATGGCTTTATACCGGTTTGATATACGTTGTACCCGTTATTGCGGCTGCCAAACTGTATGTCGCTACTGCCAAATAAGGTAAGTGTAAACAGTTCGCCGCCTTTAAAGGTATTTTTGTTCCTGAAATTGAGGTTTACTTGTGTGCCGTTATAATTGGCTGATGTTTGCCGCCCCAATATTTCGGCTTGTAATGATTTGCGTTTATACTGGGTTAAAAAATAATAGATATCCAGTTTAGGCGAATCGGGGGTAACATCCTCAAACCTGTTTTTTACATATCTAAAAGGCCCCAGCTCAATAAACCGGTTCAATGATTTAGTATGCTCCGTACGGTTATAAACATCATTAGGATGCAGTAAAACTGTGCTTTTAAATAAAAACGGCCGTACAGTATGCTGAGGATCGATCACGTTATACCAGCGGTATTTTTCGGCCGAATCTATTTTAAGCGATGTATCTCTTAAGGAGTAATTCGGGTAAACATAAATATTGCGGATGGAATATATCCAGCGGGCACGTTCGGGCGTTTCGTTTTTAACTTTCACAAACAGGTCAACCTGATGGTTGGCTATGGTACTGTCGTACCGCATAATAATATCATCAGGCGAGAAATAGTAAAACCCTTTTTCTTTCAGTCTCGCATCTATACGTAAGCGCTCGTTCTTTATCACATCCAGGTTATACTGGTCGCCAACTTTTAATAGGCTTTGCTTGGCAGTGCCTGTAATGGCGGTGTCCAGATCGTCCGTTTCCGCAGGGAATGTCACTTTGCGGTAATGGTATGCCGGGCCGGTTTGTATAGTGTATACCGCTTTGGCTGTCTTTTTTTTACTTATAGTATCGCCGCTAACGTCTGCTATAAAGTATCCCTTGTTTTGTAACCTGTTTTGCAATATGTTGCTATTTTTATTTAGGTCAACAGCACTAGCCAGCACTGGCGGTTCACCAAATTTGGTGTTGATCCAATGTTTTAGGCCACGCAGTTTATTGGTTTTTGTTTTTTCGTAGATGTACAGCTTAACCCGCAGACCCAGTATTTTGCCATTTGGTTTAGGCCTTAGCAGATCTTCCAGCTCATCACTTAATGCTTTAGCTTCACTTTTTTTGGCAAATTGGTCTGTAATTTTCACATCGGCGCCGGTATACAGTTTTTGCCCGGGCGGCAAAAATTTGGTAGTGCTGCAGGCGCTTAATAAAACGGCTATTAAAATATATGTACAGGTAAATTTATTCATCAATATCAGTTAGCTATTTGTTTTTGTTCTTTAGGCTGATCGGATGGCTTTACATCGGCTACAGTAGCGTCATGTTCTTTTTCCGCATTTTTTTGCTCTTTTTTCTTTTCCTTCTGATCTTTCTTATACTCTTTTTCCTTGGCTTTATCTTCCGCAGTCTTTTTCTTAAATAGTTCTTTAAAACGATTGTACTCGTAGGTTAATGAAAAAGCCAAACCCGTTTCAACCACCTGGCCCTGTATTACTATAAACTCATCACGACGGTAGGCACGCAATAGGTAGCGGCCATCCTGTGTAAGTTTATAATTAACGGATAAGTTACCCGCAATGTCCGTAGCTTTTTGCCCGGGCTGGTTTTGTCCTTCCAGGTTAAAGTTATTGCCCACGGTAACCGTTAGCCTATCGTTTAAAAACTGTTTGGAGAGGCCTACGTTCAGATCCGTACGATTTTGCTGCACCCCGGTAGAATAGTCTGCCCCTGAGGTCAGGTCGAAATTCAATTGCACTCCTGCAATTGCATCCCCGGCAAGCTTGTTTAGCTGGTCAGATAGCAGACTACTTACACTGTTACGCACCAGGCCATTTACTCCCGTGCTGCCGCCCAGGCTTTGTAATGGATTATCGCCAATAAAATGTCCTAATACCAACACGCCCAAAACCTGTTTGTTCATTTCGTTAGGGTCCTGGCGTATTTGTGATAGCCGCGCATCAACGGTTGATATAACATCGGGCGATACGGTATAAGTGCTATCAGGCAACACAATATCAAAAGTAATGTCGGGCTTTAAAAGTTCGTTTTTTAAATTCAGATTTACATTAAACGGCAGTTTTTGTTTGTACATGGTGGTGGTTTGTACATCGCTGCCAAGCTGGTCGCTCACTAAATCAATAGGGGGTACATTTGCCACATAAACGGCGGTCAAATCAATATTAGCGCTCGTTGGGTCGCCTGTCCAGGTAATGGTGCTGCCTTTTTTAAATTTGAAAGTACGCTTAACTGTAGCATAAGCCAGGTTATATGATCCTTCGTCAACCACATAAGTGCCGGTCAAACTTGTTTTACCGCTCGGGTCAATACCACCATTAAGGTGTGCTTCGCCTTTTATATGCACCACATCGCCGTTGCGCGGGTCAATCACTACGTTAAAATTTGCGCCTTTGCTAACATTAATGGTAGCATTAACATCCAAACCTTTCATCTTCGAATGTTTAAGCGAATCCAACTGTTTGGCCAGCAGTATCGAATCCAATTTAGGCGCTTTTTGGTCAATAACCTCTACTACGCCTTTACGGTCCTCAACCCCCGGATCGCTGCCTGGCAATACAATAGTGAGGTCTGTTTTATCGTTTACAGTAATATCGGCATCAACTACGGGCTTATTCATATCGCCGCGTATTTTTACGTTGGTGTTTACATACAGCTTGCCGAAAAATAATTTATTATCAGCAGCGGTCGAGTTTACTACCCTGAAATTATTGGCGTTTATATCTATCCCAAACTTAAAATCATTATAGGTTTTAGTGTAAACCGTGCCGGTTACTATGGCCTTATTGCCTGTAGAATCAACCAAGGTAAAATCGTTTAAACGAATACCGTCATTATTAAAGGTGATACTTTCCTGCGGCATAGTGAAATAGGAGTTAAGCATTGCCACATTAAAGCCCACTTTATTAAAATTTACATCTCCCCGTATGGATGGCGCTGTGGTGGTGCCTGTAATTTTTAGCTGTCCTGTTACCGTGCCTGAGGAGTTACGAATAGCGCCAAAGCTAAAACCCTGTATACTCTTCATATTTAACCTTATAATATTAAGATTAAGGTCGAATTTACTTTCGGGGGCGGTGTAATATATGCCGCTCATATCTACCTGGTTATCATAACCCGTAATACTCATGTCGGCGGTATAAGCGTTGGCGGTTTGGTTGTTTACTTTCAATGCGATGTTGCCCACGGTGTCACCTTTAAAGCTAAAGTTATTGATGTTTAAAGCTGCCGTAAATTGCATGGCTTTTTGTAGGTTACTGATAGTTGCATCGCCGTTAATGGTGCCACCCATCTGTAATGAATCCTGTTGGGCAATACGGGTAAGTGTTTCGATCTGGAAGTTTTGAAACTGCACTTTTATAGGCGAATTCATTACGTTGGATGTGCTATTGGCACTTAATACCTGGTTGGCATTGGTCATGGTAAAGTTGCGGGCCAGTAAACCGGCATTGCCGAATTGCAGCGCGTTATCCGGGTTAACCGTCCACGGAATATAATTTAATAACAAGCCATTTTGTACAAAGCTAAACTGGTATTGGTTAGGTAAAATGCTGAACACGCCTGCTATGCGGTAACGTTCCTTTTTCGTCAGGTCGCGCACTTGTAGGCTGACGTTTAACTTGTTATTTTGGGCGTTGCCTGTAATACTGGTATTCAACAAATCGACTGATGAGCCTGCTTTGATTTCGTCGGCAGTAACACTATAATTTAAAGCGTTGCTGGCGGTGTTGATATTCAGTTTCAGGTTGTTAATAGTATTGGTACCATAAACAATCCTCGGTACACCTCCGTTCACTACAAATTCGCCGGTAGCGCTGTTAAACCGGCCGTCAAGGGCTATGGGCTGCATTTGTTTTAAATCGGGTGCAAACTGAGTTACCAGCGGTGTTTTATTGATATGCACATTAAAAGTAAACTGCTGCGCCGAATAAACGGGTTTGGATTTGGCTGTATTAGCGCTGGCCAAATCCATATTAAAATATTTGTTGATCAGATCCTGCACCGCAGGACCTACTTGTGTCAACTTATATTTGCCGCCCATCCGTGCGGTTATAAATGGTGTTTTTAAATGCAGTGTGCTGCTGTCCGCATTGGCTGTTGATATTAAACTAACCGAATCAACGCGTAGCCGCTTACCATTATTAACCAACAGCAAGTCGGTAGCCTGTATGTTGGCATTCAAATAATCGGGATCGGCAGTTGGCACATCGGCAACTATTTTACCGTGGAAACGCATTTCATTCGAAGTAAAGTTCAAATTTTTCAGGTTGATGCTATCAACCAATAAAGTGCCACTAACTGATGGGTATTTTTTATTCAGATTGGCTTTAGCATCCAAACTAAAGTTAATGTTAGGATCCTTCATGCGGGCATTGGCCACATAGCTGCCGTTTTTGGCCGTACCTTTAAGTACCAGGTTTTTATAGGTATAGCCTTTTACATAAGCCTGCGCCACATCGCCGCTAAATTGAAGGCTGGCGGTTTTGGGGTCTAACCCAACACCTTTTACAGTGGCCGTCATGGTAACTTTGCCCAACATTTGTGGCTGTTTGGTTATAATCCCAACGTTCAGGTCATTGGCTTTTATTATGGCCGAATAAGATGCGTTGCGTTTGTTGTCGACATTTTTCATTGTGGCATCCACATCAACCGCACCATAGGCCGAACGTAAATTTAATTTGGTAGTAAAATCTTTTATGCCGCCTTTAAAAGTGCCCTTTAAATTCATGGAGGGTGGTATGTTTATGGATTTTGGTATAGTGCCTGCCGGAAGCAGTTTGGCAATATCAGTTTGGCTGGTATTAAAATCGGCCAGTGTAACATCGGCATAAACCTTATTAATATCAGGTAAACCTTTTATAACTGCGGATGCTTTGATATGGGTATTGTTTAACCCTGCAATTTCAAAATTATCAACCTTTAAATTGCTTACCTGCCCGGCTACTTTTCCGTTAACAAGAAATACCGCGTTTGGCGAACTTTTAAACGGCTCCAAACTGCTCAGGGTTGGCATTAACAACAGTACATCTTTTAATGCTAGTTTGCTGCCATTTAAATTGGCATTAACTTTTAGCAATCCTATATTCTTGCTGACAGCGGCTATTGATGGATAGCTAACCTGCACCTCTTTTTGCAAAACAGTTTGAGGTGTTTCTACAAGCAGGTTATTTAGGTAGGCATTTTTAGAACCGTAATAAAAAGAGGTATGGAATTTTTTAACGGTTAACCCGCTTTTTTCATTGAAGGTAAAATTATTGATCTTGCCTGACGTAACCTCAGGACTAAACGCTATATCCTGCACATCGGCATTTAAATTACGAACGTGCATGTGTGCGTAATCAAGCCCCTGCGCAATTGGGTTCATGGCCTCATTGTCATATTTAATATCGTCGTTATTAAACTTAACCGAGCCTATGGTTGCTGTCCACGGTTTGCTGTTTTGCGCCGATACCAGTGTATCCAGCTTTTTAATTGCCTTTACTGCCGCCTTAACCAAAGTTTTTGGTTTGGCAAATGTTAGTACAGCTTTAGTATCATTTAACTCAACGTTTTTTATACCTACTTTTTTGTTGATGAGGTCTATCTTATCCATCTGCACCAAAAACTTGTTCATATCTACCTTGGCGGTCATTTCATTGCTGCCGTAGTAAACATTAATTTTGGAG
>NZ_JBDTJZ010000041.1:0-5020 GCF_039935595.1 Mucilaginibacter sp.
TAGCCACACCCACCATCGAGTCGTACTGATCAGTTACCCAACGTTTTGACGCTTTGTTTACATGCCCTATTAAATGCTCGGCAACTTCTACCAAATTGGCAGGCTCGGGCACTTGTTCTATCTTAAATTTCTGGTTCTCGGCAAAGTAAGCAGGTTCGCGGTATTCGCGCTCGTAAACCGGCGCGCCGCCACCTAATACCAAATCATCCGCAGGTACATCGGCCACTAATTCGCCGTTTACATAATATTCTAAACGTTGGGTATCGGTCACCTCGCCTATAATGGCGCAATTCAAATCCCATTTATCAAATACGGCTTCTACTTCTTTCTCCCTGCCTTTATGCACCACAATAAGCATACGCTCCTGCGATTCGGACAGCAATATCTCGTAAGGCTTCATATTGGCTTGGCGGGTAGGCACTTTATCCAGCCAAATCTTCATCCCATGCTCGCCCTTGGCCGACATCTCCGAGTTGGAGCAGATAATACCTGCCGCGCCCATATCCTGCATACCCACAACGGCACCGGTTTTTATAACCTCTAAAGTAGCCTCTAACAATAATTTCTCCTGAAAAGGGTCGCCTACCTGTACGGCGGGCAAATCGTTAACCGCATCCTTGGTAATATCTTTCGACGCAAACGCCGCGCCATGTATACCATCCTTACCTGTTGCCGAGCCTACAATATACACCGGGTTGCCCACACCGTAGGAGGTTGCCGAAACCGTTTCGCCGGCCTTAACAATCCCTGCCGACATGGCGTTAACCAGCGGGTTTACGTTATAACATTCGTCAAAAAACAACTCGCCGCCCACGGTAGCAATACCAAAGGCATTACCATAATGGCTAATGCCTTTTACCACGCCTTTTATCAGCCATTTGGTACGGTCAAGGTTAGGGTCGCCAAAGCGCAGGGAGTTTAGCTGCGCAATAGGGCGTGCGCCCATGGTAAATATATCGCGGTTTATGCCGCCAACACCCGTTGCCGCGCCCTGGTAAGGCTCTAATGCCGAGGGGTGGTTATGTGATTCTATTTTAAAAGCGCAGCCAATACCGTCGCCTAAGTCAACCAGGCCCGCGTTTTCTTCGCCGGCTTTGGCCAGCATACGGGGGCCATCCTTAGGTAAAGTTTTTAACCAGGTGATGGAGTTTTTGTACGAGCAATGCTCGCTCCACATTACCGAGAAGATAGATAGCTCGGTAAAGTTGGGTATGCGACCCATTATCTCGTTTATGCGGGTAAATTCGTCGGCGGTTAGGCCCAGATCTTTAGCGGTTTGTACGGTAGTTAATTCCTGGTGCTCCAATTTTATGTAGTGTTTTGGTAATGATGCCCAAAATTAGAAAAAAGGCTTGAAAGCCGAAAGGCTTTTTGAAGCTGAAAGCAGAAAGCTAAAAGGTGAAAGGTTAAAGGAAAGCCGAAAGGTAAAAGCAGAAAGGTGAAAGGTTTAATAAATGTGCATTGTCCGAATGTATCCGACTTCGGACAGCGGGGGAAGCGCAATGTCAAGTTTGGTTCTTATTCGAATCGTTTGAATATAAGTTTATTGTGACTACTATCATATATTTTCATGATGCTTATCATAGGCGATTCGCAGATAAATACCAACATTTAAAAAATCCACTCATAAAAAACCTAAGAATTATGAAAGCGCTAATATTGGGAGTTTTTCTGTTAACAATGATGTTTTCATGCAAACCATCCGGGCAAAACCAGGTATCCGAATCAACAGCTAAAACCGATGACTCGATCATGCAAATTGCCCGGAAGACCTTTAAAATTTTACCATCAGTTGCCGAAAGCAAGGATAATCCCGTAACCCCGGCAAAAGTTAAACTGGGTAAGTTATTATATTTCGATACCCGCCTTTCAATGACGGGAAAGAATAGTTGTAATTCATGCCATAACCTCGCAGCTTTTGGCGATGATAATAAAGTAACATCAACAGGGGATGCAGGTCAAAAGGGAAGCCGCAATTCACCTACCGTATTCAATGCAGCATTGCACAATATGCAATTTTGGGACGGGCGGGCAAAGAATGTTGAAGAGCAAGCAGGTATGCCGATCCTTAACCCGGTTGAAATGGCGATTCCACACGCGGGCTTTTTGGTTAAAAGGCTAAGTTCAATTAAGCTATACCAGGATATGTTTACTCAGGCTTTCCCAAACCAAAAAAAACCAGTAAACTATGCAAACCTGCAAAAGGCAATAGGTGCGTTTGAACGTACACTGCTTACGCCTTCCAGGTTCGACAAATATATGGCGGGCAATAAAACCGCTATTACTCCTGAAGAGAAGGCGGGGCTTAAAGTTTTTATTGAATCAGGTTGTGGCAATTGTCATTTTGGGGTTGGCATTGGTGGAGGACTTTTACAGAAGTTTGGATTGGTAACCGATTACCGCACCCTTACCGGCAGCAAAATGAACGACGAAGGACGGAAAAAGGTAACCAAGAACGAGGCAGACAAAGATGTGTTCAAGGTACCTGGGCTGCGTAATAGTGTAGGCACTTATCCCTATTTTCATGATGGTAGTATAGCTAAATTGGATACGGCGGTAAAAATAATGGGTAAGGCGCAGTTAAATAAAAACTTAAATGATATTGAGATAAAAAAAATTGTCGCTTTTTTAAATTCTTTATCAGGAACTATAAACCCGGCTGATAAAACCATTCCCCAGGAACTCGTGAAAAACATGAATTGAAATAGTCTTTTAATTCGAAAAGGGTCGTCAACTTTTTCAGTAGCCCTTGTTGGTGTTATCACCAACAAGTACCGGTCATTAATTCATCATTCAAAAAGCTTCGCGTTAGTTTGTTGGTGATAACACCAACAAAGGCGCAAAAAAGGCTTGAAAGCCGAAAGGCTTTTTGAAGCTGAAAGCAGAAAGGTTAAAGCGGAAAGGTTAAAGGCGAAAGGTTAAATAAATGTGCGTTGTCCGAATGTCTCTGACTTCGGACAGCGGGGGTTCTTTTTAATTAATTGGCTATAACTTTACATCCAAAGGTTCCCTCGGTAATATTCTTAGAGCCCGGATTTTTACCGGCGTAGTTTGTGCCTGTGAATTGAAAGGTGCCGGTTACCCTGTCGGTTGTTAAAGAATTGATGGTTATTATATTATTGTTGTTCGACATATAAAAAGTAGTATCGACACCGGCAACTACCGAATATAGTCCTGCCTGGCTTGATCCGGCCGACTGACCAACTACCGGGTTAACTACATCCAAACCTATCTGTTCATTATTGTCGGTATGACCCACTACAGTAATACGCGTAAAATTAATGGAGTTAGATTTAAAATATACACCCTGGCAAGTTTTAACAGTTTTTTCCGCACCATCTACTTTAAATAATATATAATTAGTTTCAACGGGGGTTGAATTGTCCTTTTTACATGCGCTAAATAAAGTAGCCGTTAGCAACAGGAGTAAAATAGTTCGTTTCATTTAATAAAGTTTAAGTACCGTAAAGTTATAGGTATTTGTTTTAAAAGCAAACCGATAAGGGCATTTCCCCAAGCTGGCGCAAGAATGCAGCGGAGGATAAAGCAGAGGGTTCTTGTGCCTTATAAAAGCGATTAAGGCACAAGTACCCTAACCCGCCAACCTAAAGCTGCATACTTGCGCCAACATTGAGGGCGGGGAAGATATGCGCGCTGTCATCCTGAGCCACGTCGAAGGATAGCGGGTAATGGCCCTGCCGCACACCCTTCGACGTGGCTCAGGGTGACAGCCTTTTATTTAACTCACCTAGCCCCTGTTGGTGTTATCACCAACAGGTAAACGTAATTCATTAACCCGAAAAACAAATTACGGTTTGTTGGTGATAACACCAACAAAGGCACAGGCGCAGCCGATAAATTGGGGGTTGATGTGAAAGATTTTTTGTAGATCGAAAATTAATAGACATCTACAAAAATCCACAACCCATTGCCTGAATGATGTATGGTTACTCTTTTTTCGATTCCACCAAGGTAATTGATATTGTCCTTTACTGTTGTGTTTATATACCCAATATTCTTCAACGTTGCCATTAACTCAACAGCAAATAGCCTATTCTTTATTTTTTGTGTACCCTCATATTCTATATCGATGGGGGCATTTTTATCCGGCAACTCACCTTTTATTTTATTAATTAAATCGCTTGTCGGTTGTACTATGCTTTCAGCATTATAATTATTAACTACTGGGTTTATGCCCAGTGCGCTTTGTGAAACATTTGCGCCTTGTAGGTTAAATTGAGGTTGTTGTATTGGTTCTTTTTTAGGGGTATCAACCTTGGTTCCAGTTTTTGTTTGGGGCGTCTGTAATACAGCGACTTTTAAATGTGTGGAATGAGTTTTATCTATTTTTTGTTTCGTTTTTGGAGTATCAATTTTAGCTGTTATTTTTGGTTTTGGTGCTGTGACATATACTATTTTTATTTTTTCATCACTTCGAAAAATTTTATTCCATGGAATAAGAAAAACTATTAATGTGAATGCTAAAGAATATATCAGCACCTTAGTATATACATTGGAAAATATTGATTTCATTTTTATTTGCTTAATATGATAAAAGAAAAGAAAAACCGTAGTTATATTTGATGCTATTGACAGCACTTGTAAAAAGTCTTGTACGGTTGGATTTTGAAACATGACTAAAGCAAATTAGATGACTAATATAGTAACTTAAACCATTTGGTGAGATTTTTTTACTCATGGTCTAACACGTATATAGTCTCCTGATAACACCAACAAAGGCACAAAAATTAACTCACCCGGTCATCGCTCCGCTCGACCACCCTCTCTATGCTAGAGAGGGAATTATAATATTCATGTAAATACTAACACCAACGAGCACAAAAGCGGGCAAAGGCCTGCCGAACCTTCGACGATGCTCAAGGTTGTAAGAGTCAAATAATTCGGTAACAGAATTATCTTGACCCTTAAAGCAATGACAAGAGGCTTATTGGGTGTCAGCTATCGCACCTTCGGCATAACGTTTAAATGAGTGGAGTACCGCCTGGCAAAAATCGCGCTG
>NZ_JBDTJZ010000042.1:0-8064 GCF_039935595.1 Mucilaginibacter sp.
GGCATACTGCGCGGTTACTTCATCACCAACCAGCAAAGCAAATACTTTGAAACCGACGCGTTTAAAAATGTACTGACCTATGTACAGGCAAACCCATTCCGCACCAATTTAAAAGAGGTTAAAAATACCCTGCGCTTAAGTATTGAAAGTGTGCATAGCATTGATGCGGCTGTGAAGGTTTTGGGGGAGATAGCGGAGCTTTCCGCTTTGTCATTATAACCACTAACCCACCCTGTCATTCTGAGCATAGCGAAGAATCTGTCGAGCGGTAATGCATAGGTTTGAGATTCTTCGCTATGCTCAGAATGACAAAAAAAGCAGATTACCTTAAGCTATTCCTTCTCTTTTTTACTCACCATCTCTGTAAAACTTTTAGCCGCGTTTGTAAAATCCGATGGCATTAAAATAACGGTAGTGGTATTGTTGTCAATTCCAATTTCGGATAGCATTTGCATACGCCTTAATTCCAGTGCTATCGGGCTGCCCTCCATTTGTTTGGCGCCTTGGGTTAGTTTGATTGATGCTTCCAATTCTGCTTCAGCCTTAATGATACGGGCACGCTTTTCGCGGATGGCCTCGGCTTCGCGGGCCATGGCACGCTGCATAGATTCGGGTATCTCCACATCCTTCATTTCAACCATTTCAATTTTAATCCCCCACGGTTCGGTTGCAGCATCAACAATTTTTTGAAGCGTGCTATTTATCTCTTCCCGTTCGCGTAATACTTCATCCAAGTGGTGTTGCCCTATAATATTGCGCAGCGCTGTTACCGAGAACTGGTAAACCGCCTGGTTATAGTTGGCAACCTTAATAATAGCATCTTGGGGACTAATTACCTTAAACCAAAGCACCGCGTTAACTTTTATAGTAACGCTGTCTTTGGTAATGGTTTCCTGTTGTTCAAGGTCGACAGTACGGGTACGGATATCTACTGTTATTTGCCGGTCGATAAACGGGATTATTAAATAAATGCCGGGGCCTTTGGTAGCATGGTAGCGCCCTAAGCGAAAAACAATGGCACGCTCATATTCCTGCGCTATGCGTACGCCCATTGCTATTAAAACAAGAGCGATAAAAATTGGAATTAGTAAATACATGATGCTTTTTTATTTAAACCTACTGATTATAAAATAGCTAAGCAATTATATAGCAAAATTAAAAATCCGAAATCGAACATCCGAAATTCGAAATCAAGAAACCACTCTCTTATAAACCCCCTTCAAATTCCTGCCCAACTCCATATAATCAAGGCCATAGCCTACTACAAACTCATTCTCAATTTCAAAGCCGATATGTTTTAGCTCTTTAATTTCGTATTCTAGCGCATCGGGTTTTACCAGCATGGCGCAAACGATGATGGAGGCCGGTTTGCGTTTTTTAAGTTTGGCTACCAGATAATCCAGCGTGTTGCCGGTATCTACAATATCTTCAACTAATACAATGTGGCGGCCCTCAATATTAACGGTAAGGTCCAGGTCGTCGCGGATGCGGCGGGTGGTTGATATGCCGCCGTGATAGGATGATAGCTTGGTAAAAGCAACTTCGCAGGGTATTTTGATCTCCTTAACCAAATCGGCCATAAACAGGAAACAGCCATTTAGCACCCCAACAAACATGGGCGTTTTATTTTCGTAATCCTTATTTAGTTGTTTAGCAAGCTGCTTTATACGTGTTTGCAGGGCTTCATAACTCAGCAGCTGTTCAAACTCAAGATCGGCAATTTGGATTTTCATGGGCACTAATATATAATATAGTATTAGACTTACGAAGTTTAACTCGATGTTGTTTGTTTTTGGCCTCGTTGAGGGCTACGCCGTTTAAAAACTTCGTAAGTCTTAAACGGCATTACCAATACTCCGCTTTTTTGTACATTTGCCGCATGGCATCCATCAAACCATCTGTACCAAAAGGCACCCGCGATTTTTCGCCGGCGGAAATGGCGAAGCGTAATTTTATTTTTGATACCATTAAAAGCGTTTTCCGCAAATATGGCTATCAGCAAATAGAAACGCCATCGATGGAAAACCTATCTACCCTAACTGGCAAATATGGCGATGAGGGGGATAAGCTGATGTTTAAGATTTTGGAATCTGGCGAATATCTTAATAAAGTAGACATTAGAAAAACTGTCTCAACACTTATTCAAGATGTTTATAATAATAGTTTGGATTTAAAAGAAACCCAATCTTTATTGTTTCTGGAAAGATTAGAAGCACTGCAAAATACTACAATACTATCAGAGCAAGATCAAGATACTATTAGATCATTTAGAAATATTGTAGCACATAATTTATCATGGGGTGATTTAAATCTTAACTCAAATAAATTGACCCCCCAAATTTCTGAAAAGGCTTTACGCTATGACTTAACCGTTCCTTTTGCACGCTATGTGGTACAGCACCAAAACGAAATTACTTTTCCATTTAAGCGTTTCCAGGTGCAGCCGGTTTGGCGCGCCGACAGGCCGCAAAAGGGCCGCTACCGTGAGTTTTTTCAGTGTGATGCCGATGTGGTAGGGTCTGATTCTTTATTAAACGAGGCCGAATTTATACTGATATATGACGAGGCTTTGAGCGCATTAGGACTTAAAGATTTCACCATAAAAATTAATAATAGAAAAATTCTATCGGGCATAGCCGAGCTTATAGATAAAGCTGATAATATTATTGACCTGACTGTAGCCATTGATAAATTAGATAAAATTGGCTTTGACGGCGTAGTAAAAGAACTACTGGAAAGAGGCTTTACCGAAGCGGATATCGACAAAATAAAACCTGTTATTTTATTGCGGGGAACTAATGACGAAAAATTAGCAAGTCTGCGTAAAGCATTATCAACATCGGTAATAGGCTTAAAAGGCTGCGAAGAAATTGAAACCGTTTTTAACTACCTGCAAAGCTGCAAACTGCAAACCGCCACCTGCGAACTGGATATTACGCTCGCTCGCGGACTAAACTATTATACCGGAGCTATCTTCGAAGTTAAAACCAACGAAGTTGCCATGGGCAGTATTGGCGGTGGCGGTCGTTATGATGATTTGACCGGGATGTTTGGCCTTAAAGATCTGACCGGCGCGGGCATATCCTTTGGTGCCGACAGGATTTATGATGTGATGGAGGAGTTGAGCCTTTTCCCTGCTGCCACCAACCAAAGCACAAAAGTTTTAATTTGCTGTTTTGATAAAGATGGCGAGCAATATGCCCTGCCGCTATTACAACAACTACGTGCCGAAAATATCAATTCTGAACTCTATCCTGCAGGCGTTAAAATTAAAAAGCAAATGGATTATGCCAATAACAAGCAAATACCCTACGTTATTTTAATTGGCAGCGACGAAATGCAAAGCGGCTTATTATCCTTTAAAAATATGGCAAGCGGTGAGCAGGAGAAACTGACCGCGGCGCAAATTATAAGCAAGCTTTTATAATATTTGCTTTTAAACAGAAATATCTATTACATTTGAAATACCAATTAACCTAACTATTTCATAATGTCTTCATTTACTTCAAAACAAGTACCCGAAAAAACCTGCCTTACTATTGGCTTTTTATTGTTTGCTATAACATGGA
The DNA here is from genome assembly GCF_039935595.1 of Mucilaginibacter sp. Taxonomy (GTDB): domain Bacteria; phylum Bacteroidota; class Bacteroidia; order Sphingobacteriales; family Sphingobacteriaceae; genus Mucilaginibacter. The sequence continues at coordinate 3,570 of NZ_JBDTJZ010000042.1, forward strand.
TAGGCACCGGTACACAGCATTTAATATATATAGAATTTGTAACCAACTTGGTGCCCAAATTTATGCCGGCAAGGGCTTTTTGGGTATGGGTTACCGGTTTAGGTATGCTGCTGGCAGGTATAAGTTTTTTAATAAGATTTAAAACCAGCCTTGCCGCTATAATGCTGAGCATTATGATGGGGTTCTTTATTGTCCTCATCCATTTTTTTAAGCTTCGTGGATCATACGGTAGCTGGACGGTATGGTACCGTTTTATACAGGACGTTTCAATTACCGGGGCATGCCTGTTAATTACAGAAAAGCCGTTGCTGGTTAAAACCGGCCGGTGGTTTTATGCTTTACCTGTACTGTTAATGGGAATGGCCCATTTTTATTACCCGGAGATGGTTACAGCACGCATACCGGTTTATTTCCCCGCCAAAACTTTTTTTAACTATGTAGTTGGCGTTTTAATAATGGCAATGGCGGGTGCGGTATTTTTAAAATATTATACTAAGCAAGCCGCATTGGCATTGGCCATATTGCTGCTTGCTTTTGCACTGTTTTACAGCGGGCCGCCGCTAGTTAAAAACATAAAAGATGCCGGCCAATGGACCGATTTTTTACTCGACCTGGCAGTTGCCGCCGGCGCATTTTTTGCCTCGGCTAAACTAAGCGACGATTAAACCAAGGCTAACCCGTTAAAGTTTTTATTTAATACCTGGCTGTTATTTACGTCAAGCCATTTATCAAGCAGGGTTGCATAAACATCCCTAAAATCTACCTGGTATTTTAAATCGCCGTTGTCCAGTTGTGTTAAATCGGGAGCATCATTAAAAACCCCCGGCTTTTTCAGTTTTCCGCCAAATACTAACACGTTGTTTGCGGTACCATGATCGGTGCCGTTGCTGGCGTTTTGCTCAACACGGCGGCCAAATTCAGAGAAGGTCATTACCAGCGTATCGTCAAGTTTACCGGTTTGCTTTAAATCCTTTATAAATGCGGCAACTGCATCGGCATAAATTTGCAACTGGCGTCCCTGCTGGTTTTGCTGACCAACATGCGTGTCAAATCCGCCTAACGACACATAATATACCCTTGTTTGTAAGCCCGAATTAATAAATTTTGACACCGTTTTAAGCTGGTTACCTAAAGCCGTAGCCGGGTAACTGGCGGTAACATTATAAATTTTGGAGGTTTTTTGAATATAATCAGCCGATGAGTAGGTTTCGGTCATGGTTTTGTACAGATAGCCCAGGTTGTCCTCATTTAAGTGGGCATCCGTATGGTTGTTTACCAGATCCTTAAAAAAAGGCTCGCGGGTGGTTTGGTACAATTTGTTAGGATCCTGTACGGCAATACCCTTCATGTTGGCGCCCTTCATGGCCAGCGAAAGCGTATCATCAACCTCAATAGCGGTGTAGGGGTTTTTACAGGATTGACAATTGGAGTCTAAATACCGACCTATCCAACCGGTAGTTAAAAACTTGTCCGAATCGCTAGCGGTTTGCCAGATATCCATAGAGCGGAAATGCGACCTGTCGGGGTTGGGGTAGCCTACCGAATTAATGATGCTCATCCAGCCCTGATCATAAATTTCTTTTAATGCCGACAGGCTGGGATTAAAACCCTGCATATCATTCAGCTTAATAATATCGGGCTTATTTATGGCGATGGTTTTACGTTTTTGGTAGTATATATCATTACCATAAGGGATAATGGTATTTAACCCATCATTACCACCCGACAGCTGGATGATAACCAAATTTTTATAGCCCGATAATTCACCTTGCGCCATCGCTTCAAATGGCTTTAAAAAAGCGGGCATCATAAATGCACCTGATGCTAATGCGGTGTTTTTTAAAAATTCTCTGCGTCTCATAATTTAACCCCCCAGCCCCCTAAAGGGGAGCTTAGTTTTTTGTTATATGTTTATCTGTCAACCCATTGTTCCCCCTTCAGGGGGTTAGGGGGCTAACATAACTGATACTCCGGCGTTGATATCACTTGTATCGCCACCGCTTTTATATCGGTTGATTTATTTACTTCATCAATTATCACATTGTTTAGCTTAGGCTGCAATAAAAATTCGGCTATTTGTAAATGCGAGGTATCTAATGGTATCTCGTTTAAAAACTTGTTCCAATCCGGCACTGCCTGTACCCGGTTTATAATATTAAACCGTTGTTTTTTTTGCGATGCCAGATAGGCCTCGTCTTCGGGTGTGGCTTTGCCTGCAAAATCAATAACCCCGGCATTTAATATGGTCGACGGTATTTTCATCCGGTACATTAGGGATGAACTGTCTATCCAATTGCGGCCACCGGGCCAGCCCGCCACATTTGGCGGCCTAAACAATACCTGCCCCAATGTGCGCTGAAATTGCAGCAATACATCGGGGTTTTGGTAGGTAATATAAAATTGACGGTTCAATCCTACTAACAACTCCACCGGCGATTTTATGAGGTTGCCCCGGTTTTTATCCTCATAAAACCAATCCGATAGAAACATATATTCCAGTACGGGTTTTATCTCGTAATCGGCTTTATAAAACACATCAGCCATTTGGTTTATGTGGTTAATATCCGGCACTTCGTTAACAAAGTAGCGGTATAGCTTGGTGCATAAATACACGGCGGTTTGTTTGTTGGCGGTTATGATATTGAGGATATCCTCGCCCGTAAAATTGCCGGTTTGGCCAAAAAATGTTTTAGGACCATCATCATGTACCCTTGGGTTAAAGGCATATAAACCCGTTTTGCCGTTAAATGCAAAGCCCGTAAATGCCCTTGCCGATTGTTTAATATCCTGCTCCGTATAATGGCCCCTGCCCAGGGTAAAAAGCTCCATCAATTCGCGGGCGAAATTCTCGTTAGGGTGCCCTTTTTGGTTTTGCTGGTTATTTAAAAACTGTAGCATAGCCGGGCTTTGCGACACCTGCAGCAGCAGGGTTTTAAAATTGCCCAAGGCATTAGCACGTTCAATATTATTCAGGTCCTGCTGGTATTTGGCGTTGCCTATGTTGCACGAGAAGTGATTATGCCAAAACAGGGTCATCTTTTCCCGTAGCTGCGCATCAGTTTCGCTGAGTTGTTTTAGCCAGCCCTCGTTAAGCAGGCGTTCCTGCCGGTTACGCTCTTCCTGTAGGGCGCGCTTTTCCCCGTCGTTTTGCATGAGGGGTTTAAAGCGCAGATCAATGTTTTCGTCAATGGCAGCAAGGGGTTCTGTTTTTTCGGAAGCCTCAAAGAGTTTTTTAACGGCCTTTTTTACCGACCAGTTTTGCTGATCGTGCAGTTCATTGAACCGGATGCCAAAACCTGCCCGGGCATGTAGGTGCTTTATCTGAATGGAGTTATTCATAGGTAGTTAGCTATAAACTTTATTGACTACAGCAATTTAAATAGGTTTAATCGTTAATCCAATATAGTAAACACCAATTATTTACCTTTGTTAGGATGATATTTGAGTTAGATGAGCGCCTTATTTTCCCTAACCCCGAACTGGCCGAACCCGATGGCCTGCTGGCCGTGGGCGGCGACCTATCTTCCGACCGCCTTTTACTGGCTTATGGTAATGGCATTTTCCCCTGGTATAGTGATGACGACCCTATTTTATGGTACTCGCCGCATGAGCGGTTTGTGCTGTATGCCAATGAGGTAGTTATTACCGGCAGTATGCGCAAGGCTATGCGGAAACGGCCATTTACCATAACCCTGAACACCTGTTTTGAAGCTGTAATAACCGCCTGCGCTACGGTTGACCGCCCCGGTCAGGATGGTACCTGGATTACCCATGATATGCAGCAAGCCTATATCAAATTGCATTATGAGGGACGGGCACACTCGGTTGAAGTTTGGCAGGATGACCAATTGGTTGGCGGGATGTATGGCGTACCCGTAGGACGCGTGTTTTGCGGCGAGAGCATGTTTAGCAAGGTTAGCAATGCCTCTAAAGCGGCATTGATATGGGTTTGCCAAAGCGGCGATTATGACCTGATTGACTGCCAGTTATATACCGACCATTTAGCCAGCATGGGCGCGCGGATGATACCCCGCCAAGCTTTTATGGCTTTGTTAAATACCGCTTAAACAGGGTGTTAGGTTTGGGAGAGACGAACGGGGCGAACACCCGGGGATTTTTTTGGTAAAATGGGTTAACACAACTTAACACATTTCGGCAAAAATTTGAGTTAATTATTTGATAATCAACTATTTAACAAAAAAAGGTGTTAACCATAAATTTTTAGGCTAATTATTTGATAATCAGGTGTTTAATAAAAAGCGGTGTTAACCCATAATTCGCTGCCGGATCATTTATAATTGCTTTAAGGTTGCTTCGCAGAAGTGTATAGTCCCAGATTAGAGCATCGTCCCGCTCATGGCCGCGGGAGGGCCTAGTTCTTTTTCCTTAGAGTGGCTGTTGCGCAACGATCTGCTCAAAAGCGTTATTTTATTTGATTTATTTACGTCAGTTTAGGCAGATGAACAAGGAAGGGAATTATATTCAGAAGGTCTTT
>NZ_JBDTJZ010000043.1:0-11627 GCF_039935595.1 Mucilaginibacter sp.
GGAACAGTTAAAAGAGTTGATAGGTCGTTTCCGTAAGTTAGTGGGTAATGATAAATTGCCATTTGTAGCCGGCGAATTGGGCCGTTACCGCACCTTTGGTCATATCAATGATGAAATAGATAAATTACCCACCACTGTGCCTTACACCGCCGTTGCCACTACCGAAAACCTGGTGCACCGGGGCGATACCCTGCATTTTGACAGCCCGTCTGCCGATGAATTGGGCAGAAGGTATGCGGCAAAAATGCTGATGCTTCAAAAAAAGAAATAATATGAAAAGGCTGGTTTTTTCTGCACTGATGATATGCGCTTTGGGCTTTAATTGCCTTGCCCAAAGTTTATCGTCTGTTACTATAAAAATATCCCCATTGGCCCAGGGTGATAAACCTATACCCACACTCTATATCTGTTCGGTAAAAAGTGAGCTTTATGAGAATAAATTTTTCAATAAAATAACTATTACGGATGAGCCGTCCTTAAAAATAGCTATGGCTTTCATCAATACGCACCCTACTGCTATAAAGGGACTGGCCAAAAAAAGTTACCCGTTTGGTAGTTTTCAAATTGCGCTTTATAATAAAAAGGAGTATATGGGTGGCTATGTGCTTGGCACGGCTGATGGGAGCAAAAAGTATCTGCAAGGTTTTATTGATGCTTTGGTTAAAGGTAAGGCAGATGAGTTACTTACAGATGAGTTACAAAGTTTATTGAATAGGATAAAATGACCACTACACAAGGAGAAATACTGTTTGAAGAAAACCAGCGCAATGTGTTGCTGGTTGTAGCTATAGGGGTAATAGCAATACCATTTGGCTTATTGGCCATTGTACAAATAGTATCTCATAAACCAGTTGGCAATCACCCACTTCCCAGTGTTGTGTTGGTCAGTATTGCTTTGGCAAGTATTGGCGGCAGTATATTAGCAAGTTTTCAAAAACTCAGGTTACGCATCACCACCGAAGCGATAGATGTCAGTTTTGGCTTTTTAACCAGTCCCAAAACTATTAGGTTGGCTGATATTAAAAGTATTTCTATTCGCAAATATGATAGTATGAAAGAATTTAAGGGGTGGGGTGTAAGGTTTAACGATACCACTACCTGCTTTACTGTTTCGGGCGAAGTTGGCTTAGAGATCACTTTAGCTAACGAGAAGATATTGATAGGTACACAACGTGAAAATGATTTGAGATTGGTTTTGCAGGGTGCTGTGTTTGATGGGATATATCAGCCTTAATAGTATTTATCCCGGTTTTCTGTGTCCTCAGATACCACTACTACCACATCAACAAAAAATAAATCCTGCATTTATTTAAAAAAATCAGGACCTTGCAGCGTTAAATTAAATTAACCGATTTAATGAAAAAAATAACGCAAGCCAACGCGCGGTCATCCACCATTATATTAATAATTGTCACTTTTTTTATACGGTTGCTTATAGCCGCCTATACGGGACTGGGTAACGGCGAATCATACTATTTTAGAGGTGCAATCCACTTAGACTGGAGTTATTTTGACCAGCCACCCCTGTTTTTTTGGCTGGGTGGGTTAAGTATAAGGTTATTTGGGTTAAATAATTTCGGCTTGCGTTTCCCAACAGTATTATTGTTTGCAGGCACCAGCTGGTATTTGTTTTTGATCACCAAAAAATTCTTTAACGCTGCCGCGGGTTTTTGGGCCGTTGTTGTGATGAACTTAAGCGCTTTGTTTACTGTGGGTGTTGCCTGCTGGTACCAGCCGGATGGTCCGCTGATGTTTTTTTGGCTGTTAAGCACCTGGTATATTATTAAAGTTTTGGGTGTTGGCGAGGATAAGCCGCTTGACCCTAAGACCGAAAGCCGCAAGGTTTATATGTTATGGATAATAGTAGGGATTTGCATGGGCCTGGCCACTTTAAGCAAATACCATGTGCTGTTTTTATTTGCCGGGGTATTTATGTTTATTGCCATCAATAAAAAGCAGCGCCACTGGCTTACACACCCCGGGCCATACTTAGCCATAATAATTACTATCATGATGGCTTTCCCCGTAATATGGTGGAACTATAAGCACAACTGGATATCATTTGTATGGCAGGGGTCAAGAGCCGGAACGCGTAACGAGGCATTTAAAATACATTTCGACTGGTTTTTTAGAAGCATAGTAGGGCAGGCAGCCTGGTTGCTACCCTGGATATGGTTTCCGACTATCAGACAACTTTTTATCGCCTATAAACAGCGTTTACAAGCGATATATAGTTTTACTTTTTGGATGGCGGTATTGCCCATTGTTTTTTTTACCGTGTTAACTCTTTGGGCCGACTTACAATACCATTTTCATTGGCAGGCACCCGGTTATATGATGTTGTTTATGCCGTTGGGTTTTGCTATTGATAAGGCTTTGAATAATGCTGACGAAAAACGTAGACGCCTAACCCGCAGATGGCTTAACTTCTCCATATACTTTACTATAATTACTATAACCGTTTTAGGCTTACACATGGTTACCGGGTTTTGGCAAAGCTATGGCCCTAAATGGGTGGTAAGTTTGGGAGGCGGCGAAATTGACCCTACTATACAAGGCGTTGATTATGATGATGTAATGACTCGCTTTGAAAAAGAAGGATGGATAAAGAACGATAAGGTGTTTGCAGCCAGCACCCGCTGGTGGCTGGCCGGCAAGGTTGACTGGGCCTTGAAGGGGAAAAAGGACATTTTATGCTTTAATCGCGATGCGCGTAACCTGGCTTACCTGGTTGATCCTAAAACGTTGATAGGCAAAGATGCGGTGATAATTGGCGAGGCCCATGCCTACAATGAAACAGTTTATGAGGATGCCGCACCGTTTTTTGACAGCATTACCCGGTTGCCTGATATTCCTATTATTCGCGGCGGTGTTGTAGAGGAACATTTACAGGTTTATTACGGCAAAAACTTTCACCAGGCAAAAACATCTCCGGTGTTTGACGATTATCCGGTGTACAGACAGTTAAAGGGTTTGCAGCCGTTTGGTAAGTAACATTAAATAAAAAGACTGCCAATAACGGCGGCCCTCTTATAAATGTTTAATAAATTAGTATTCCTAAAAATCAATGGAAACCAACAATACAATACCTTTTATAAAATTAGCTAAACCAGCACAGCGCGCTTTGGCAGGCGCTGGTATTAAAACGGTAAATCAATTAGCCTTGTTAACCGAAAGCGAGTTAATACAATTACACGGTATTGGCAAAAATGCCTTGCAAACCTTAAAGGTATTAATGGCTGATAGCGGCTTATCTTTCAAAACAAGCCGGGTGTAATTATTATTTTAATGCAGCATTTAACATCAAAATGAAATACGTTAAATATGGTCTTTCTCTAACTGATCGGCCACTAAATGCAACACTTCCTCATTAACCAGGCCCGGGTTTTTACAGATGTGTAAAATTTTATGATGATCGGGTTCAAAACTCCCTATAAAATCGCCATTACTATATACCTCATATTTACACTGTTCGCCCTCATGGTGCATATAATCGCGTACTTCTAAATGATAGTTGCAGTCGTTATAAGTAACTGATATTTCAAATTTTTCCATGTTGCCTTGTTTTTTTTCATTAACCATCAAGGGTCGGTATTGTTATCAGCAATATGCAAATGTTTGTCAACATTTACACACCTTCTATCTTTTTACTGATAAGCTGTTTGTCGGCTTTTGTTTTTGCCAGGTTGTATGCCTTTAAAAATGCTGTTTGGCTTTTTCAGTATCAGTAGGTTTATATAATTCGCCCAGTAACGTATAGTAAAACGGATTGTTCTCCAGTTTAAGTGCTTCTGCTTCTTTAATGGCTTTGGCATTACCTTTAACTTTTGCCAGCGCATAGGTGCGGTTTAAAGCCGCAACCGGCGAGTATTGCATGGCCAGCAAACAGTTATGCAGGTGCAATATATTTTCCCATTTTTCGGACGTATCTGCTTTGTTGGTAAGCCAGTAGGCTATACTTGCCTCAATATGATATTTAGACAGGTTATCGCCGCCGGATGCTTTGTGTAAATGGTAGGCACCACGGGCAATAAGTTCATAGTTCCACAACTTTTCATCCTGGTCATGGTATAAAACAATTTCGCCGGTATTGTTTTTGCGGGCCTCAAAGCGCGACGCATGGAAACACATTAAAGCAAACAGCGCGTTTACGGAAGACTGGTTGGTTTGCTCATTTTCAATCAGCATATAAGTTAGGCGCATGGCCTCCAGGCACAAGTCTTCGCGCAATACGCTATCGCCACTTTCTGCATAATAACCTTCATTAAACAGCAGGTATAAGGTGGTTAATACCGCCGATAGCCTTTTATCTATCTCGATTTTTCCGGGAAACTCTATCCTGATCTTTTCGGCCCGTAACTTCTCTTTTGCTCTGAACAGGCGTTTATTAATGGTTTCTTTATTGGTTAAAAAGGCGTTGGCAATTTCATCGATCCCAAATCCACAAAGTATACGCAGCGCCAGACCAATTTGAGCCTCGACCGGTAAAGTAGGGTGGCATATAGCAAACAACATTTGCAACTGGCTGTCGGCTATATTTTTATCAGACAGATCAATTTCAAATTCGTTAATTGAAGCCTCATCATTTATTTGCAGACTAACCTTCTCACTAAAAACCTGCGCACGTAACGCATTGTTCTTAGCCTTGTTTTTAGCAACAGTATATAACCAGCCAACCGGATTTGGAGGGATGCCTTTATAGGGCCAGTCCTCTAACGCGGCCAAAAATGTTTCGGCAGCAATATCTTCCGCAAGTTGTATGTGGTCAATGCCTAAATATTTACACAGTACAGCTGTTATTTTGCGTGCTTCTGTTCTGAATAAATGGGGTATAAGCTCCTGCTGTTCCATCATAAAAAAGTCCCTCAAAATATTTTGAGGGACTTGATTTTTGTTAATTAACGCCTTCGGTTTTATGTCCTATCTGCCTTACTTCAACGCTGTTGCCATCACCTTGAAGCACGGGGCTGCCTTTGGCAAATTCAACAGCTTCTTCCACACTGTTTGCCTTAACTATAATATAGCCGCCAATGGTTTCTTTTATTTCGCCAAAAGGACCGTTGGTAACTACATTGTTGTGCCAAACTACTTTAGCATCATCAAAAGGTAAACCGGTGCCGGCCACAAACTGGTTTTTAGCGGCAATGCCGCCTATCCAGTCCATAGTTTGTTTCATCCAAATTTGCATCTGCTCAGGCGATGCGATCTTGCTGCCATCCTCATGCCTGAAAATTAAAATGTACTCTTTCATACTGTTAAAATTAGTTGTTATAAATGTGTTAATTACATTCATAACAAGTGGGGTAAACGAAATTGGACAGCCGACTTCACTTATTCAATTTATTAACTAAATTAACGTTTTATTTTAACCAATTATGAAACCAACCAACAGACGGAAATTTATAGCCACGTCAGCAGCCTTAGCTGCCGGTACTGTGGCGTCAGCAACACCTTTAAATACTATGGCAAACAAATACCCGGTAATCCATCATGTGCTATTCTGGCTTAAAAATCCATCGTCAAAAGAAGACAGGGATAAATTGGTAGCCGGCGTTAAAACCTTAGCCAAAATTAAATTAGTACGTGAGTTAAGAGTAGGCGTAGTGGCCGCTACTGAAAAGCGGGATGTGGTTGACAATAGCTGGGCAGTTTCTGAACTGATGTTTTTTGATAATATTAAAGATCAGGCCGATTACCAGAACGACCCCATACACCTCAAGTTTGTTGAAACGTGCAGCCCGCTTTGGGAAAAAGTAGTAGTGTATGATGCTATTGATGCTTAGCTACACTGAGTAGTTGTTTATACGTCGATCAGGTTATAATCATAGTGAGCGATTTAAGGGTAGGCTAAAATAAAAAGTTGATCCTTTACCTAGTTCACTCTTTACGCATAAACTGCCCTGGTGGCGTTTCAAAACCTCTGACGAAATAAAGAGGCCCAGGCCTAAACCTTCAAACCGCATAGCTGTATTATCAACCCGGTAATACCGGTCAAAGAGGCGATCAAGGTCCTCGGGGGCTATACCTATGCCAAAATCCTGTACAGATACCGTGATATTGCCGTCAGCGATAGTTGCATTTATGATTATTTTTTTGCCCTGCGGCGAATATTTGATAGCGTTGGAAAGCAGGTTATTCATTACCTGTTCTAACCTGTACCTGTCGCCGTTATAACGTATGGCGGGTGTGGTTTCAAGTATGATCTCGTGCGAGGTATTGTATTGCATATTCTCTACGCTTTCTTTCAGCATTTCTTTAAAATCAAACGGCTCAATGTTGTAATTCAATTTACCTGAGTTGATCTTGGTAACATCCAGCAGATCGCTTATCAGCTTTTCAAGGCGGTAAATATGCTCGGCTGATTTTTCTATAAAATTATTAAGGCGCCCCTCGTCATCTTTAGCGCGCTTCATTAACTGGTTAAAGGCCTTAATACTTGTAAGCGGTGTTTTTAGCTCATGGCTGGCAATTGACAGGAATTCGTCTTTACGCTGCTCGTTCTCTTTTTGTTCGTGTATATCTGTACTTGTACCTACCCATAATTTTATATTGCCCTCATCATCTTTATGTGCCGAGTAGCGGGAGAGGTGCCAGCGGTACTGCCCATCATGCCTTCTAAAACGGTGCTCAATTACGCTATCCTCTCCTGTCAACATAGCTTTTGGCCAGCTTATCCTGGCTACTTCGCGGTCTTCGGGGTGCAATATATCCCATATTCTCGCTCGCAACTCCTCAAAGTTTTGCGTCCCGGTATAGTCATACCATCCCCGGTTGTAATAGGTAGCTTTACCATCAGGTCCTGCTGTCCATAATTTATGGGGGATAGCATCTGTTAAAAATCTAAAGAGCTTTTCATTTTCTTGCAGGGCCAGTTCAGCTTGTTTCCTGCTGGTAACATCTACCATTACCCCGCTTATTAAATTGGTTTCTCCCCGTTCGTTTTGTTCGGTTTTGCCACGTACAAAAAACCATTTTATGGCCTCTTTTGTATCTACACGGTATTCAGCTTCATATATGGAATCGCCCTTTAATGCCTGGTGCCTTTTTTTATTAGCTAATGCCTGGTCATCAGGGTGAATCAGGTTTTGAAAAACTTGCGCGTCATGTCCTTGGGGTTTATATGGCACGCCAAACATGGCCGAAAGGCTTTCATCGGCAAACATTAAATTCTTTTCCAAATCACGCACCCAGGTACCCACCAGGCCAGATGACAGGGCCGATTGTAAATGAGTTTGCGTTATTTTAAGCTTCAGCTCAATGAGCTTTCTTTGCATTATCTCATTTTGGGCCGCTTCGTTAAGCCGGGCGTTCTCCAATGCCAACCCAATATGGCTGGCAAAGCTCTGGGCAAAACGAAGGTCGGTTTCATCATAAAACTGTCCTTCTCGAGTCGAGACCAAATTAAGAACCCCTATAATAACGCCCTTCCCGGCAATAGCAACCGTAATTACCGATTGCAGGTTCATTTTTAATATGGTGTCTAACTGTATCGGGTTTTTAATAGATGCCTTTACCATATCGGCAGTTATTATGGGCACATGGCTGGGTATACCTGTTTTAATTACCCTGGCTGTTCCCTGGTCGCTATTCAAATCAACCGGGTAAGTTTCGCGGTAAGTTTTGGCCCAGCTTATTTTTTCGGGGTCCTCGTGCGCCAGTATCAGCTCTTCCAGTTTGCCATCGCGCAGTAAGTCAATACTAAACCAGTTGGCAAACCGGGGTACAATTAATTTTGATATTTTATCAAGCGCGGTTTTGGTATCACGGGCCTGCGCCAGCTCTTCGGCAATAGTATTTAGGTAGGCTAAAAGTCTTTCCTTTTTTTTAAGTAGTGTAATATCGCGAATAAATAAATGTGTCCTTGCGTCTTGCTCTTCGTCTATATAAACCTTTGAACTTATCAGAACATTTTTTTCATCGCCACTGGTAGAAAAAAAAGAAAACTCTGTGTCAATAATATCTTCGGTAAATAATTTTTCAACCGCGTCTTCATTCGGGTTAAGACTTGTGAAAAAACGACTGAAAGGTTGTTCAATATAAATTCCGTCCGGAAAAAACATATGTCTGGCCTTCGGGTTGGCATATACAATTAGGCCGTTCCGGTTTAAGGAGACTACACCTATCGCACTATAACCATGAACTTGCTGAAAATTATTGTGCGTTAACATTTTGAGGCCACAGGTTTTAATTTGATAATATACGCCTATGTAAAAAAAATGTTTTAAATAATATAAAAAAGTGATTGCCGGTGCCAGCTTTCAACACTAATCCTTGCGCCGGTAACTTTAAAGTTATTGAAGATCCCAATACAGCACATAGCGTTGTTTGTTTATAGCGTAATAGGGCAGCAGCGTTATATCCCGGTTTGCTACACCTTTTGTTTGGAACGTTAATGGCTGGTTTGCAACAGGCGTTACCCATGTTTTTACGGGTTGTCCATTTGCATGAAGCGACGAAATAACACTGGCCGGAATAGCATAATTTTTAAAGTTTTGCTGGTCCCTGGCAAATGGCGCAGGAGCGGTTATACCTTCGGTGCCCATATCACCTGCCAACACTATAGGCCCGTATGCAATGGCGGCTTTGTTAGGGTCGTCATTGGTTTTTACCAAATGCAATGCCATAGGGTAAGTAACGTCTATTTTATCGCCGGCTTTCCATTTTCTATCTAAAACCATATAACTACCGGGTTTAGCCTCGGTTTTAACAACCTTGCCGTTAATTTTAACCGTTGCGCCGTCTGTTGCCCAGGCAGGGTACCTGATGTACAGCGTTGTATTACCCGCAGGGCTTTCATTTATAGTTAAATGCGTAGTGTTTTCTTCCGGATATTGGGTGGTTTGGGTTAGCTTAAGCCCTTTCTCCTTCCAGTTAAGCACCGATGGGATAAAAAGGTTAACAAATACGCCCTTGTCGTTATGGTAATAAATGCTTTCCGCATATTTGGCATGGTTTTCAAAGCCCGTACCCATACAGCACCAAAACGAATTGTCGGCGGTACTGTAAACTTTAAACAACCCTGGTTTAAACGACATAAAGTAGGTAAACATGCCGGTCTCCGCATCCTGTGTGCCCAAAATATGGTTATAAAGGGCCTGCTCATAATAGTCGGCATATTTCTCATCCGCCGTCCAGGTAAACAGGTGCCGGGTAAGTTTAAGCATATTGTAAGTATTACAGCTTTCTGTTGTTATTGGGGTGATATGTTTAGATAGCTGATCGGGCGTAAAAAAGTGTTCGTTGTCGCTATTGCCGCCGGTTGCATAGGTATGGTGGTCAATTACGGTTTGCCAAAAAAACTGGGCGATAGTTTTTTGCTTGTCGTCGCCGGTTAGTTCATAGCCGCGCGCTTCGCCAATAATTTTAGGTATTTGTGTGTTGGCATGAAGTCCGGCCAGTTTATCCTGCTGGTTGGCTAAAGGGTTTAATACCGATTCGTCATAAAAAAGTTCTGCCAGGCGTTTGTCCTGCTCGTTTCCGGTAATGGCGTATAAGTTGTAGGCTACTTCAATCATCCCCCCAAACTCATTGCGTTCCATCACGGCCAATTGTTCTTTAGACAAAGGCTGCAATTTATGGTAAGCCCAATCGCTCATTTTCTCGACTATGGCAAGGGCTTTTTTGTCGCCGGTGTATATATACAGGTCTGTTAAACCCGCCATTATCTTATGTATGGTGTACCATGGTGCCCAAACATTTTTACCTGCTATAACCCGGTCAATAAAGTTTTGCGGGAACGCGCTCAAATAACCGCCCTGGTTTAATACATCCTGGCACTCGGCTAATGCGCGTACAATGGTATCAGCCTTGTTTTTATAAGCCTGCTCGCCTGTAGATGCGTACATCATGGCCAGGGCCGACATGACATGCCCCAAAGTATGCCCGCGTAACTCTACATCCAATGCTTCCCAGCCGCCAAAGGCTTTTGCATTGCTGGATATACCTGCATTTATGCGCCAGCTATGCAATAGCCTTTTGGTATCTAAGGCCAGTAACAATTTGCCGTCGCGCTGCATATTTTGCTTAAAGCGGCTGTCCAGCAACTGCACATCCTGCAAATTAAAGCTCGATGCCTTATTAGTAATTTTTACAGCTAACTTTTGTTCGGATGTATTTTGACCGATGTATTGCGCGAAGGATATTTGAGCCGCACTTACCGCTACCAACGTGATAACGCTTGCCTTAAGCATAAAATTTTTCATAAAAACAGGTATAAAGGAATAATTGGGTGTGCAAACAGCACGGACAACTCAAATATAATATTTTTATTTAAATGTCAAAAACACATTTATAAATAGTTTTATTATGTAAAAGGAATGTTATGCAAAACAGGTTATGTTTTGTTTTTTTAACTTCGACTTCTCAATTATAAACCATAATGAATAAAATAACACTTTATATAGTCGGCGCGGTTACCGCATTGACGGGCCTTACCAGTTTAACAATCAATCAGCAGCAGGGGTCGGTACCGGCTAATCTTACGCTGCCGCAAGGGTTTTCGGCAGTTATTGTGGCCGATTCGTTGGGCCCGGTGAGGCATTTGGCGGTTACGGCAAATGGCAATATATATGTCAAAGAAAACTCTATACGCAACCGTAAAGGATTATATTACCTTACCGACCAAAACCATGATGGTTATTTTGAAACTAAAACAGGCTTTGGCGATTACCCCGGCACGGGCATAAAAATAAAGAACGGCTATTTATATTCATCCTCCAACAGTGCTATATATCGGTATAAACTGAACGCCAAAAATGAAGTTATTGATACCGAAAATCCCGAACTGCTGGTAAAGGGTTTGGTTGATAAACGACAGGATAACTCTAAAGCGTTTGTTGTTGATGATCATAATAACCTGTATGTGGCCGTAGGTTCGTATTCAGATGCCTGCCGGGAGAAGGGTACCATTGTAGGTATACCGGGTTGCCCATTGCTTGATTCGGTAGGTGGGGTATGGAAGTTTAAGGCGGATAAGCCCAACCAAACTTTTGCCGATGGCGAACGGTTTGCAACCGGGGTAAAAAACTCGGTGGGTATTGATGTTAACCCGGTTACCAAAACTATTTTTGCTACGCAGCATGGCCGGAGTTTGGATAACAGTTATCCACAGTATTATACCGCAAAGCAGGTGGCCCAACTACCCGCCGAAGCGCTGTATGAATTACACCAAAATGCAAACGCCGGATGGCCCTTTGCTTACTATGATAATTTTCAAAATAAGTACGTTCAATCGCCGGAGTTTGGTGGTGATGGTAAAAGATCGCCGGATGTTAAATACCTTGACCCGGCAGTTATAATACCTGCACATTTTGCACCTAATGATCTGCTTTTTTATACCGGCAAAATGTTTCCGGTCCGGTATCGTAACGGTGCTTTTATGGCTTTTCATGCGCAATCGCCCGAAATGAAGAAGGGTTACCTGGTAGCCTTTGTGCCGTTTAAAAACGGAAAGGCCGTAGGCAAATATGAAATTTTTGCCGATGACTTTTCCCCCAGAGAACAAGGCAATTTGAATTTTAAATACCGCCCCTGCGGCCTGGCTCAGGGACCCGATGGTGCCCTGTATGTAGCAGATGACGTTAAAGGAACTGTATTTAAAATAACCTATAAAGCAGGGTCAAACAAAT
>NZ_JBDTJZ010000044.1:0-23800 GCF_039935595.1 Mucilaginibacter sp.
TTTAATAATGCCTATGCTTTAATGATGCGGCAAAAACAGGCATCAAATTTGAATGTTAAAACTATATCCGATTTGAAAAGATATTTGGATAGTAAATAGAATAAGTAAAAAGTTCCCCTCTTGAGAGGGGGCGCGATGGATAGTGTGATGGCAGGGGTGTGTTAAACGCGTTATTAACACACCCCTGCCCCTCTCAAGAGGGCAACCCAAAGCACTGGCCTTGCATTCATCATATAAATAAATGGATATAGCCAACCGCTACAAAAAAGTACGTAAACTAACCGAAAGCATCTGCGCACCGCTGCAAACAGAGGATTATGTGGTGCAACCGGTTATTGATGTTAGTCCGCCCAAATGGCATATTGGGCACACCACCTGGTTTTTTGAAACCTTTATTTTAAAGCCTTATTTTATGGGTTACCAGGAATATAATGCCGATTACAACTTTGTATTTAATAGTTATTACGAATCAGTAGGTAACCGGGTTATCCGTACCGATAGGGGTAATTTGAGTCGCCCAACTGTTGCCGAAATTTACCGGTATCGCGAATATGTGGACGAGGCTATAGCGAAGTTTTTATGTGCCGAGCCATCGCCGGAAGTTAAAGAGTTATTGATATTGGGCCTTAACCACGAGGAGCAGCACCAGGAACTTTTATATACTGATATTAAATACATATTGGGCCATAACCCGCTGTTCCCGGCGTATAATAAAAACTATACATCGCCAAAATCGGAAGTTGTTGAACCCGGTGATTTTATTAAAATGCCCGAAGGCATTTATGAAATAGGTTTTAAAGGCGAAGGCTTTTGCTTTGATAACGAATTGAATCGCCACAAAGTTTATTTAAACGCATTTGAGATAAGCCCCAATTTGGTAACTAACCAGGAATATTTAACTTTTATAAATAGCGGCGGTTATCATGATTTCCGCCATTGGCATGCAGAAGGGTGGGACTGGGTAAAAACGAATAAAGTAGAAGCTCCACTGTACTGGCATGTAATTGATGACGAATGGTATAACTATACCTATCATGGTTTAGGCCCCATAAAGCCTGATGAGCCCGTTTGTCATATCAGTTATTACGAGGCTTATGCCTATGCATCATACAAAGGTATGCGCCTCCCAACCGAGTTTGAGTGGGAGGCTGCCTCATCAAAATTTAAATGGGGAAAAAGCTGGGAGTGGACAGAGAGCGCGTACTTGCCCTATCCGGGTTTTGCTAAAGCACCGGGGGCCATTGGCGAGTATAACGGCAAATTTATGGTTAATCAAAAGGTTTTACGTGGAGCATCAGAAGTTACATCGCCGGGGCATAGCCGCGGTACGTATCGCAATTTTTTTGCACCCTATTTACAATGGCAGTTTACCGGGGTACGGCTGGCTAAATAAAAAACATATCTACCAATATGAATACTTCAACTAACCAAACTTTATCACCATCAACCCAAAAAGGCAGCGATAAGCAGTTTTTTGATGATGTAATGACAGGGTTGCAGGCTACGCCAAAGTATATGCAATCCAAATACTTTTATGATGCTGCCGGCGATAAGCTTTTTCAGGATATTATGAACTGCGAGGAGTATTATCCTACGGATTGCGAACTGGAAATATTTTCGGAACAAACGGAAGCTTTGGCTAACGCGATATTAGCCGGCGGCGATGGATTTGACCTGATAGAACTCGGCGCTGGCGATGCCACAAAGTCGAGCTATTTATTGCAGCACCTGTTAGACAAGAAAGTTGATTTTAATTACCTGCCTATTGATATATCTGAGCATGTAATTGATTACTTAAACAGTACACTACCCGTTACCTTGCCCGGTTTAAAAATTACCGGCTTAAACGGCGATTATTTTGAAATGCTTAAAAAAGCGGCGGCAGACTCAACCAGGCGCAAAGTAGTGTTGTTCTTAGGCTCAAACGTGGGTAATATGCCTGTTGAAAATGCTGAAGAGTTTTGTGCCGAACTACGTAGCCATCTGCAAGTAAATGATATGGCGCTAATAGGCATCGACCTGAAAAAGAATCCTAAAACCATTCTCGCCGCTTATAACGATAAGGAAGGAATTACAAAAAAATTCAACCTGAACCTGCTGGAACGTATAAATCGCGAATTGTACGCAAATTTTGATGTATCACAATTTGATCATTACCCAACATACGACCCCGAAACCGGATCATGTAAAAGTTATCTGGTGAGTTTGAAAGATCAGACAGTAAATATTAGCGGGAGCGAGCCTGTTCATTTTAAAATGAATGAACATATATTTATGGAAATATCTCAAAAATACACTGTTGAACAAACTAATGAAATGGCCGGTGCTGCTGGCTTTAAAACCGACGGGCATTTTTACGATAAAAAGCGATGGTTTTTGGATGTAATTTGGATAGCTGAATAATGCAATTTTAGTTACAAAAGAAAATTCAGTTTTTGTCGATGATAATACTAATTTTGGCGGCGATACCCCTGGTAGTATTATATAGATAGATAAATGGAAGGTTTTTCGTTAAAAGACAAGGTTATTATAGTAACTGGCGGCACCGGTATTTTAGGGGACGCATTTATTAAAGGGATTGTAAAAGCGGGTGGTACGGTAGGGATATTGGGCCGCAACGAGACAATAGCCAATCAGCGTGCAGATGCGGTTAACGCAGCGGGCGGTAAGGCGATAGCTTTAATAGCTGATGTATTGAACGAAGAGCAGCTGATTGCTGCCAGAACCAAAGTATTAGACAAGTTTGGACGTATTGACGGGCTGGTAAATGGTGCCGGGGGCAATATGCCCGAAGCTATTGTACAACCAGGGTCGGATATTTTTAATATGAATATGGAGGGTCTGCGCAGTGTGGTTGACCTTAACCTATGGGGTACTATTATACCAACCCAAATATTTGGCGCGGCCATGGGCAAAACCAGCAAAGGCAGTATAGTAAATATATCGTCAATGGCACCACAAGGTGTTATAACCAAGGTTTTGGGGTATAGTATAGCCAAAGCAGCTATTGATATGTACAACAAATGGTTTGCTGTTGAAGCTGCCTTAAGGCATGGCGATAAAATAAGAATGAACGCCATAGCACCCGGGTTCTTTTTAACCGAACAAAACCGTACCCTGTTAACCAACCCCGATGGCAGCTATACCGAGCGCGGCAAGCTGGTGATGCAAAACACACCCTACAAACGTTTTGGGCAGCCGGAAGAATTAATAGGTGCGCTGATATATTTATTAAGTGAAGAATCGAATTTTGTTACCGGTACCATCCTGAATGTTGATGGCGGTTTTTCGGTATTTAGCGGGGTGTAGGTAAATCCACCTGTGTCATTTCGAACATAGTGAGAAATCTATACATATTCCATATTAAGCGTGTGTATAGTTTTCTCCTCGTTCCTCGTCGAAATGACAATACTTAAACAGTTTTTGGTAAAGAGGATGGAACCGCCCTACTAAAGTGCGGGCAATTACAATCCTTTTTAAATATACCACAGGCACTCAGGCTTAGCATTAAGCCAATGCAACAAACCAATAATGCCCTGTTTTTTAATTTTTTCATCGATGTAAATTATTCACCAATTAAAGCCGCGTAATCCTCTGCAGATAATAACGCGTCAAGGTCAGCACCATTGCTTATGGTAACTTTTACCATCCAGCCATCACCATACGGATCAGTATTAACCAGCTCGGGCTGGCTATCCAGTAGTGGATTCAATTCATCTACCGTACCTGTAACCGGCATAAACAAGTCTGATACGGTTTTTACTGCCTCAATGGTGCCAAACTCTTTGTCTTTAGCTATGGTTTCGCCAACGGTTTTAATATCCAGGTAAACAATGTCGCCCAACTCGCGTTGCGCAAACTCGGTTATGCCCACATAAGCGCTTTCGCCTTCAACGCGTATCCATTCATGGTCTTTTGTGTATTTAAGTTCGCCGGGAAAATTCATAGCTGTAGTTTTTTCTGTGTTCTCAAAAATAATAAAACTTTAAGTTACTACCTAAACTAACCGCATTAAAACTATCTTAGTGCTGGTAAACCTGTTAGTGGAATAAATTTTGTTGTAGTTGATAAAAGTAACGATCTGATGAAAAAGATATACCTGATAGGCTCATTAATATTATTAATACTTGTACAGGCCTGTGTTAATGATGCCGATGATTCAGGATCAGCCAATGATACCAAAAAGCAACCCATCGTATTTATTGAAAAGGTTGATAAGCAATTTGTCGAAGATGCTGCCCATATTAATATGGCCGAAATAGAACTGGGCAAATTGGCTATAAAAAAAGGATCAGACAAGCGTATAAAAAATTTTGGTGCCATACTGGTTAAACAGCATAACAAGATCAATATTAAACTACAGGTGCTTGCCCGGGCAAAGAAAATACCTTTGCCAGTAAGCATTGACAGTATATCCAATAAAAACCTGGCAACGCTGGCGCAAAACAATGGTAAAGCCTTTGATAAAGCGTTTTTAAACTATGTGGTTACTAACCATCAACGATGCGTTCAACTATTTGAACAGGCTTCAAAGCATGTAATTGACGCAGACCTCCGTAAAATAGCCGATAAAAATTTATTGATATTAAAAAGGCATTTAGATTTAATTGATGTGGTGAAAAAGGGGTTTAAATAATTATGATTTATATTTGGCAATAGCTTTTTAAAAACCTATGTCAAAACCAATTGTAACGGGTATTATTTCTTTCGGGATGTCGGGCAGGATATTTCATGCGCCGTTTTTAAGCACCAATAAGCAGTTTAAATTAAAGGCTGTAGTTGAGCGTAACCAGAAAAAAATGGCTGCCTATTATCCGGACATTGTAAGCTATGATAGCATTGACGAAATGCTTGTAGACCCGGAAATAGAACTAATAGTAGTTAACACGCCCAACTTTACCCATTTTGAGCTAAGCAAACAAGCGCTTTTAGCAGGCAAACATGTACTGCTGGAAAAACCGGCAGCGGGAAACTCTGCGGAATTAAAAATATTGTTTGATACCGCCAAAGCTGCTGACCGTAAACTAACCTTTTACCAAAACCGCCGCTGGGATAGTGATTTTATGGCCGTAAAGGAGGTGATAGAAAGCGGCAGGCTGGGCCACATTACCGAAGTGCACTTTAGGTATGACAGGTACAAGCCGCAATTGCAGGCCAAGCCCTTTAAAGAAACCAAAACCCCGGTAAACGGGCTGGTGTATGACCTTGCCCCGCATATTATTGACCAGGCGCTACTGTTATTTGGCAAACCGATGAGCTTTGATAAAACCACCTTTTCGCAAAGGGAAAACTCCATTGTGGTTGATTATTTTAATTTTAGACTGAGCTACGGGCAGTTTAATGTTTACCTAACTTCGGGTTTGCTGATACCTGAGCCTATACCCGCATTTGTAGTGCATGGCACGCTGGGCAGTTTTCATAAACACCGTACTGATGTGCAGGAAGCACAATTAGATGCTGGTATGTCGCCGCTGGATGAGGCTTATGGCATTGAGCCTGTCGGCAGCGAGGGTAAGCTGGTAACCATTGGTACCGATAATAATAAAACTGTGGAATATATAACCTCGCAAAAAGGAGATTATAGCAATTTATTTAATGCGTTATATCATACCATACGCCAAAACGCGTTATATCCGGTAACCGAGGAGCATGTAAGCTGGCAAATGGAGTTGCTGGAAGCCTGATAAACTGCTACCTTTACCGCATAATTTATACTGATGAAAAAATTATTCTTACTTTTTAGCTTAGTAATAGTTGCAACAATAGCCAACGCCCAACAAAATACTGAGACCAATCTGCCTTTAATTAAATACCATATAACAACAGCCGATAGCAGTATTGTTACCCCTGCCGCTTTAAGGAAAGGCAAACCCGTAATGGTTATTTATTTTGAACCAAGCTGCACCCATTGCGAACATTTAATGGCTGAGCTGAAACCCAAAATGGACGCGCTTAAAAACATACAGGTGGTAATGATCACCTTTACCCAAACCGAATATCCGTTTTTAAGGCTGATTAAAGATTTTAATAAAAAATACAACCTGGGGAAATATCCCAATTTTACGGTGGGTACAGAATATACATCGAAAAAAGATTACCCGGTACAACGGTATTATGCTATTTACACCACCCCATTTGTTGTGGTTTATAATAAAAGTGGTAAGGTGGTAAAATCATTCACTACTGTACCAGCTGTTAACGATTTACTCGTCGCTGTAAAAAAAGCGGAACAATAAAGCCAATTGTCAGTTAAATGTCATGCGTAGTTAAAAAAATACCTTATAGGGCTTTTTTAGCAAGAAAGTTACAGGCTTTATAGGCAAAAAAGCCCAATAAAGCCTGATTTTTGCGCCATGAACACAAAAAACATCTTCTTACCGCTAATATTAATATTGTTTTTTACCACCCGGCTTTTTGCACAAAGCGGCGGTTCGATATCAGGTACTTTAATAGATGGCGCAAATAGCCAACCTTTATCTTTTGCATCAGTTGTTGTAACTAAAAAAAATGATGCGCAACCACCCAAAAACATGCAATCTGATATCGACGGTAAGTTTACCGTAAAGGGATTAAGTAATGGTACATATACGGTACGGGTTAGCTATGTTGGTTACCTATCGTTTTTAAAAGATACCATTGTAATCAATAATACTAAAAAGAATATAACGCTTGCCAATATTACCCTTCGCCCGTCAAAAGGGGCGTTAAAGGAGGTAACAGTAACCGCTCAGCGAGACCAAATAAAACTGGGTATCGATAAAAAATCATTCAGCGTTGCCGAAAGTTTAGTTAGCCAGGGCGGTTCGGCAACCGACCTGCTTGCAAATGTACCGTCTGTACAGGTGGATGTTGATGGTAACCTTAGTCTGCGTGGTTCGAGCAGTGTGCGGGTATTGATAAATGGCAAGCAGTCAACCTTAACCGGAGGTAACCTTGCCGATATTTTGCAATCTATCCCGGCAAGCTCTATAGAAACTATTGAGGTAATTACCAATCCGTCTTCAAAGTACGAGGCTGAGGGACAATCAGGTATCATCAATATTGTATTGAAAAAAAATGTCAAAACCGGTTTTACCGGTTCTGCATCCATAACAGCGGGCACACAACAAACGGTTAATGGCTCGGTGAGTCTGGCTTATCAAACCAAAAAAATAAATGTTTACGGCAATTACAGCTACCGTAAAAGCAACCGGGATGGCGGTGGTTTCAGCACCAAAAATACCAGTGAAATTGTTTCCGGTTCGCCGGTGTTACAGCATAGCGACCAATTGAATAACCAAACGTTTGATTTTGGCGGCCATAACATACGCAGCGGCATTGATTTTTTCTTAAATGATAAAAATACGCTGAGCCTTTCAGATAATATTAACATACGCGATCGTAGCCGGTTTCAAAGCGGGAGTACTACGGTAACGCAAAACGGCGCGCTTTATCAAACCCAAACTCAAAATAACGTTTCAACAGGTTCGGGTACCAATGTTGATCTGAATCTGGACTTTGAGCATAAATTTGCCAAAAAGCAGGAAGTGTTAACCGCTAACCTGGGCTTCTCAAATGATCTGAATAACGGAAACGACCAGTTAAGTACTATAATAACCAATTATTCGCCACCGGTACTGCCTTCAAGTATATTTAACAATTATACCAACGGGCACGATAACAGCTTTAACATACAAACCGATTATACCCTGCCTTTAAAAGACGGGCAAATTGAGGCCGGTTACCGCACCACTTTAAGTAAAAGCGATAACAATAATATGGTGAACCCTTTTGCCGCAGGTTCTTTTTATTACGACCCGTTACAATCAAACGATTTGATATATAAGCAAAATGTAAACGCGGTTTATGGCAATTACCAGCACCAGTTTGGTAAATTTGGCATACAGGGCGGTTTGCGTTTGGAAGATTCACACATCAGTACGGAGTTAAGCACTAATAATGTAATTACCAATAACAGACAAGATTATCTGCGGCTGTACCCCACCTTGTTTTTAACCGAGAAGATTAACGACAACCAAACCATACAGTTAAGCTACAGCAGACGTGTAAGCAGGCCAAACAGCAGGTTTCTGTCGCCGTTTTTAGATAAAAGTAATGTGCTTAATTACCAACAGGGTAACCCTAACCTGAAGCCGGAGGACACCCACTCGATAGAATTAAGCTATATTAATTACTGGAAAGCTCTTACTTTAACATCATCATTATACTACAGGCTTACCAATGATAATATACAACCGGTGTCAACTTTGCTTGATGCGAATACCACGCTATCAACTTTTCAGAATCTGTCAAGCGCGTCAAACTCGGGTTATGAGTTGATAGCCAAACTGAGCCCTTCGTCTATATTTGATATTACGGCCAATGTAAATGCTTATTACCGTCGTATTGAAGGGTATGCCCCATACAACATACCAACCACATCAGGTTTTGCCTGGAACGGCAATTTAACCGCAAGCATTAAGCCAACCAAAGCATTCGGTATACAGCTTCGCGGCGACTACCAGGGATCGCAGGTGTTGGCGCAGGGCACTATGCACGCACGCTATGGACTTGACGGCGGTGTAAAGTATGACCTTACCAAACAACTTACCCTTAGCGTTAATTCGCGCGATATATTTAATACACGCAAGTTTGTATCGGATACACATCTTGCCACCGCTACGATTGTATCTGATCAATATTCGGAGCGTAGGTTCTCAACCCGAACCATATTATTCACCTTATCATACCGCATAGGTGGAAACAGTAACAGCGCACCAGGTAAAGGACGTAAAGGAGGCAAGGGTAAAGTGGATAGTAAAGATACCAAAGATAACAGTTTGCAATCGCCTGATCAGGAAGACGATTTTGGTGGCGATATAAACGGCGGCGGCATAGGCACCGGTGTTGGCGGTGCGGGCGGTGGTCCTGGTGGTCCCGGTGCGGGCGGTGTTGGTGGTGGCAGACCAGCCCCTGTGCAGCGTTAATTAATTAACAGCAATTAGGTAAATGGTTTACCTGCGGTTTATTGCTGCTGCTGTTGTTGCACCATTTCCATATAGCGCTGGTAGCTGTTTTTTGAGAAAGCAGGTACCGGCGTTCTTGTTTCGGGCTGCGCATCGGTAACCGGTATGTATTCGGCGGCCATCGTAGTCTCATCATCAACGGAAACTGAAACTTCCAACGTGTGTCCCGATGCGCCTTTATAAACCCCTTTAACAGGAGAGCAGTCTGAAAAATTACGCCCAACAGCCAGGCGTATGTGGGTTTCGTTAGCTATATAATTATTGGTAGGATCAATGCCCAGCCAGCCATAATCAGGTATATAAGCCTCGGCCCAGGCATGGGTAGCACCCTCGCCGCGAAGGCCATTTTTTGTAGTGCATATATAGCCGCTTACATAACGGGCAGGTATTTGTACCAGGCGCAGCATTTCCATTAAAATATGGGCAAAATCCTGACAAACACCGGCCTTTAATTTCCATATTTCATCCAACGTAGTTTCAACTGTTGTAACGCCTTTTATGTATTCAAAGTTTTTATATACGTATTCGCAAAACCGAAGGGCAACCTGGTATGGAGTATCCTCGGGCGAGCGCAAGGTTTCTACAACTTTTGTTAATTCGTCTAAACCTTCAAAATATTCCTGCTTTAAAAAGTCAATATAAGGCACCATATGTTTCAGGCTGGCCAAATACTGCCATTGCTGCGACGGAAAAATATCATTTACCGGGTATGGCCGGTGTTTGGTAATAACAGTTACTCTCGAATTTATAACCAGCATAGTATGGGGTTCGCTATAAGTAAAGCTACCCACCTCGTTGCCGTAATAATCAATGTAGGTATCAACTACCGGGTTGCCGGTTATATGCAACTCCTGTTTTACCAGGTCCTGAAATTCATCCTTTATCGGGAACAAAATGATCTGGTTGGCGCTGTCGCGCACAGGGCCCTCATATAGGTAACGGGTAATGTGCTGTATCTCAAATTCTGGCATAATATTTCTGTCTATTTAATCGCCGGGCTATTAACCTCACCCCGACATCGCTTTGCTTATCGACCCTCTCTTCCGCAAGCGGCAAAAAAAGGGTTTTCACTAATCTTTAATCTTCAATAACTAATCTTTAGCACCTAATCTCTAATCACCAATTAACTAATCACTAACTATTAGCAAAATAATGCTCATTCAATGCGTTTGCCACGCCATAAAGCTCACTGCGTATCTGTGTTAAAAAGGTATGTAGCCCCTCTTGCTTAATACTACGTACCGAGCTGTATTTAATGCGACTTTGTAAACGCCCTATCTGGAACGACATCTCCCGGAAATCTTCCATGTTACTGTTGTTTTTAAGGCGATCAAAGTAACGCTGTATATTGTTTACCGAATGGATAACCGACCGCGGAAAATCATTGTTCAGCACTACCTGTTCTAATACATTTTCGGCCTCAAAGCCTTCGCGGTAAGTTTTCAGGTACAGTTCATAACCGCCTAATGATAATAGCAGGTGTTTCCAGTAAGTGGTGTCTGTCAGTAGGTCGGGGTTATCGCTTATCGAGCCAAACTTGGTATCTAAAATATCTACCGATTGTATGGCACGTTCCAAATACTTGCCGATGTTCATAAAACTGCGGCCCTCACCGCGTTCCATCGTTATTTCAACCGTGCCGTAATACAGCATAACCTGTTTTATCAGTACATCCAATACGCCTATAGGGTCTTCGCGCAGCAGGGCTTTTTCCAGTTTTGGATCTTTTATGGTATGGTAATACTCATTAAGGCATTGCCAAAGGTCCTTGGTGATATGCTCCTGCACGCCACGGGCATTCTCTCGCGCAAGCGTAATAATGTTCAATACCGAGTTTGAATTGCCTTTACCCGTTACCATATACTTCAAAACAGCACGGCTATCATTAGCCAGGTTTTCAGTCTCGTCCTCTTCCGAGTCGGAGAAAATGCGTATCACCGGCTCCCAGGTAAACTCCTGTATGGTATCCTGCGATGAGGCATAATTAATTTTAAGCATGCGCAACATACCATCGCTACGCTCAATATAGCGGCTTAACCAATAAAAACTTGCGGCAACACGACTTAGCATATAGCCTCGCCCCCCAACCCCCTGAAGGGGGAACTAATTTGTTTAACTTTTATAATTTTCTTCATATCATCTTTAAAAAACTCCCCCTTTAGGGGGTTAGGGGGCTACGTTAGCACCCAAGTATCCTTGCTGCCGCCACCTTGCGAGCTGTTTACTACCAGCGACCCTTCTTTTAGCGCCACACGCGTTAAGCCTCCCGGCACTATCTCAATGCCGTCGGGACCGCAAAGGGCGTATGGCCTTAAATCAATACGGCGGGGCTGTAATTCGCCCTGCATATAACATGGCGCTGCCGAAAGACTGATGGTTGGCTGTGCGATGAAATTACGCGGATCCTTTAATATTTCTTTTTTATAATCGCTTATTTCTTTATCACTGGCGGCATGGCCCATTAGCATACCGTACCCGCCGCTGCCGTTGGTGCGTTTTACCACCATATTATTCAGGTTTTTAAATACATGCTCCCGTTCGTCGGGGTTACCTAATTGGTGGGTGGGTACATTTTTAAGTATAGGTTCTTCATTTAAATAATAGCGTATCATATCGGGCACATAAACATATACGGCCTTATCATCAGCTACGCCGTTGCCTATGGCATTTACTATGGCTACGTTGCCTTTACGGTAAGCGCCCATAATACCTGCAACGCCTAACATGCTGGTTGGGTTAAATACCAGCGGATCTAAATACTCATCATCAACCCGGCGGTAAATAACATCTACCTGTTGCAGGCCGGTGGTGGTTTTCATATAAACTTTATGATCCTTAACTACCAGGTCGCGCCCTTCAACTAATTCAACACCCATTAAACGGGCCAGTGTGGTATGCTCAAAATAGGCCGAATTATAAATACCCGGACTAAGCAATACAATAGTAGGGTTGGCAATTTGCCTTGGCGATATGGCCAGTAAGTTTTTATATAAAATAGTTGGGTATTCGGTAACGCTGCGCACGCCGCATTGCGGCAACAGATCGGGGAATAAGCGTTTGGTTATTTCCCGGTTCTCCAGCATATAGCTCACCCCTGATGGTGTGCGCAGGTTATCTTCCAGCACGTAAAAGGTACCATCGTGGTCGCGTATCAGGTCAATGCCCGATATGTGGATATAAATATCATATGGCACCTGCAACTGATACATCTCGCGTAAAAAATGCGGGCACGAGTAAATAATATCTATAGGTACAATACCATCTTTAATGATAAACTGGTTATGGTAGATATCCTTCAAAAAATGATTAAGGGCGGTTAGGCGTTGCTTAATGCCTTTCTCAACAAAGGCCCACTCAGCCGCGGTAATTATACGGGGGATGATATCAAACGGAAATATTTTTTCAATACCCTCGCCGCTGTTATAAACAGTAAAGGTAATACCCTGGCTCATAAACAGGCGCTTGGCCAGTTCTTCCTTTTTGTTCAGATCGTCGGCTGATTCTTTAGAAATATATTCAATCACCTTGCGATAATGCTCACGCACATTGCTATCGGCACCATACATCTCATCCCAAACTCCGCCAATCGGACTATATTTATCAAAATAAGCTGATTCCTGCATGAATTATTTGTAAAAAATTGGCTTTTTTTGGCCGGTTATTTGTTAAAAACGTAATTTATAAAACTTTTTTATATAAAAGCAAGCTTTTGTTGAAATATTTATACTTTTTTATCGAAAATTTTACCATTTTTCTTACAAATTATATAAATTAATACAATTTGCGCAATAATTTAATGCTAAAAAGTGTTAAAAATGATTTTTATTCATTAATAACTCATAATCTACCTATAAAATTTCAAAAAATAAAAACGTTTGCCGTGCAATTGTATTTCGGATATTGGTTGTACTTACTTAAACAACAGGGCGCACGGAATGTTCTGCACCTGATGTGGTTAAATATACCAATATTAGCAAAGCAAATTTATTGTTAATGATGTTTATTGTTAACTTGCTTTATGTATGACATTTGCTGCATAGGGCACATTACATCTGACAAGGTGATTAATGGGCAGGCCATTAGCTACCAACCCGGTGGCACGGCTTGGTATTTTAGTAGCGCCATGCAGCATTTGCCGGTAAACTACCTGCTGGTTACGGCCCTTGCCCAAACAGAGAAGCATTATGTAAGTGAGTTAAATGATAAAGGCATAAAAGTACTTGTGCAGCCCAGCACACACACGGTGTATTTTGAAAATATTTATGGTAATAACCCGGATGACCGTAACCAAAATGTTTTGCATAAAGCGGATGCGTTTACAGTAGATAAAGTGGCGGATATAAACACCAAATTATTTCATTTAGGCCCATTGCTTGCCGATGACATACCTGCGGATATGGTACAGGCGTTGGCCGGTAAAGCTAAAATAGCCTTAGATGTGCAGGGCTATTTGCGTAGAGTGGTAAATGGTAAAGTGTATGCAGCACCATGGGCGGATAAAGATTTGGTACTACCCCATATTTCCATATTAAAAGCTGACGTTGTCGAACTGCAATCGCTTACAGGTTGTCAAACTATTATTGATGGTGCCGCACAAGTGGCGGGCTATGGCGTAAAGGAGGTTATAGTCACCAATGGTAGTAAAGGCTCGGTAATTTATGCGGCGGGCAAGTTTTATAATATTCCCGCACATCCGCCTAAAAAAACGGTTGATGCCACGGGTTGCGGCGATACCTATATGGCAGGGTATTTATACCGCCGTATAAAAGGTGATGACATATACATGGCGGGCAAGTTTGCAGCCGCTATGGCCGCACTTAAAATAGAAAGGGTCGGCCCGTTTTGCGGTACGGAGGCCGATGTGACGTCAATGCTTACGGACTAAGTGTGGCTTATTTGACCCTGTAAGTTGTCCGTTGCTGACGTGTGCAAATTGCAGCATATAATATAGGTTTGTAAACATTATTCCAGATCCGCGATCATGAAAACCATATTTGATAAAACCACCAGGGACGAAATAATAAACCGTATTAATACACTTAATGCCGACAGCAAGGCCCAATGGGGCAGTATGAATGTTTACCAAATGTTAAAGCATTGTACCGTTGCCGAAGAGTTTTACCAGGGGCAGGTGCCCCATAAACGAATGTTTTTAGGGCGCATAATAGGCCAGTGGGCGCTAAAGGGTATGCTAAAGGATGATGCCCCCATGCGCAGAAACGCGCCGACCAGCGATCATTTTAAAATAAGCCAGGTTAGCGGCGATATTGAAGCCGAGAAGCAGAAACTTATAAAGCTTTTAAGCGCATACGAGGATTTTAACATTGCCGAGTTTACGCATTGGTTTTTTGGTAAAATGACTCGCGAGCAAATAGGACAACTGGTTTACAAACATACCGATCATCATTTAAGGCAGTTTAATAGTTAAGGCGATTAAGCTTATCAGGCGGCATTATCAAATTACTCGCCCGTTCATTACAACAGAACTTGCACTTTTTAAACGGTCTTGCACAAAAGCTTCATCTTTTACATATATCATATTAAATTCAAACCCGGTTTGTAAGGGGTCAAACGCGGTTAGCTGCCTGTTTTTGTAATGGTACTTATAAGGTTTAAATCCGTACCCGGTTAAAAGCTGGTGGGTTTTAATATTGCCATAGCCATAATACTCGCCCGTATTTGAAAATTCAATGATCAGCGCCTTACATCCCGGCGAGGAAATAGTATGGTGCGCACCCAGCAGCGCGTTATGTTCATGGCCCTCAATATCCAGTTTCATTAACAAAGGGATTCGGCCCTGTAAAATAGTATCAAGTGTTTTGGCCTCTACGTATACAATATCATCACGGGTGTCATAACAAACCCGGTTAGTAGCATGGTCGGCAGAGGTAAAAGGTAATATGCCATTTATATCAGAAACCGCTACGTTTAGCGCTTCGACCCTGTTAGCTATACCGTTAATGGCTATATTTTGCTGCAGGCCCTTAAAGGTATCGGCGGCGGCTTCAATGGCAACAGTATGCCCTTTTTTTTCGGCTGATGCCAAAACGGTGTAAGCGCCGCCATTTGCGCCAATATCCACAAACAGATCATCGGGAGTAAGCAGATGTAATAAAAAGGGCATAACATCAGGGTCGCTGATGCCAAAATAATAATTGCCTGTTAAGGCCTGAAAGCCATTGATCAATAAAAGCTTACTATTGGAGGTATATTTAAATACCAGCTTTTTTTTAAAAACTTTGCTAATAACCTGCCACTTTATAAAACGATACAGCGACCCCACTTTTTGTGGCAGCGTATATTTATCAGAAAATATTTCGCGAAGGGTAGGCTGCATGATCTTTAAATATACGGCAATGATAACTAATGGTCTTAAATTATAACATGATTATTGGCACTCAAAATTATTGTTTTATTGCACATATAATTTTTTAGTATTTTTGAAGTTATTGATTAAAATAATTTATATGAGGAAAAGTTACCCCCGCTGTCTTCCTTTATCACTTATAATATTATACCTGCTATTATTTGTTGCTGCCTGTAAAAAAGACAAAACAGCTCCGCAGCCTCCTCCTATAACCAACTATGCAAAATTGGGTTTGTATGAGCTAATTAGTACTACCAACAGGCGGGTATTTATCCCCATCACTAAAATAGGAACAGTAAGTATAAATTACGCCAGTATTTTTGATACCGGCTCCACCGGTATGACCATTGATGCTACCAATATATTGCCTGCCAGCATGATAACCAGCAGCGGTATAATTGTTCCCGGCGATTCGGTTGTATATAACGGTATTACGGTTACCTCTCAGCAAAGCACCATAAGCTACGGCGGTGCCGGCGGCAGCATAACAACCGAATATGGTAACCTGGCCTATGCGCCCGTAACCATAGGCGATGCCAACGGCAACATAACTACCGGCCGTATACCCATATTTTTATATTATAAAGCACAGGATGTAACCAATAATAAAACTTTAATTGCACACTCCAATGATGTATTTGGTGTGGGGCCCGGCACAAGTTTTGCAAGCAGCGCAATTGGCAGCCCTTTAAGCTATTTTACACTACCTACAAGTGTAACCAGCGGTTTCAGGCTGGGGATGTTTCAAACGGCTTCCTTTACTACCGGCGGGACTTATGTACCCGGGCTGTTGGTAATTGGCTTAACGCCTGATGATTTGAACTCGTCGGGGTTTATTATGCATAACTTAAACTACTATTCGCAGGGCGGATACTCGCCTAATATTCCGGCTACTATAAATTATAACGGTACA
This sequence comes from Mucilaginibacter sp., assembly GCF_039935595.1. Taxonomy (GTDB): domain Bacteria; phylum Bacteroidota; class Bacteroidia; order Sphingobacteriales; family Sphingobacteriaceae; genus Mucilaginibacter. The sequence goes on from NZ_JBDTJZ010000044.1 coordinate 16,286, forward strand.
GATGTATCGGCACTTTTATTGTTTGATACCGGCAATCCATCGGTTACCTTTGTGGAGAATGAGGCCGCCAGCGCTAATACATTAACACTGCCGGCTAATACAATTGTTTCTTTAACCACCAGCAGCGGGTTCACTTACCAATACACCACTACCTCAAATTATAACTTAACACAGGTACTGCGCCCATCCTACAGCGGCGACCCGCGGAGCATTTTCAGTATTGACTTTTTCCTGAGTAACGAGTACCTCATGGATTACCAAAACCACCGCATCGGCTTAAAAAACAATTAATCGCTGTAAAATAGCCACCAAATACGGCGACGTTATTTTAATATCGTGTTCTGTATATAAAGGTACTTCTAAAAAATTGCCGACATTTAATGTAATGGTTTCGGTGCCTACGGTACAAACACATTGGCCCTTTAATATAAAAAAGCTTTCTATCCAGTTATCGTGCGTTTCTTCGGGTACATCCGTTTTGGTAACAACCAGCATTTGAGTGCCTCGGTCATCCTGTCGCAGCACTTCCATAAAAAAGTCTTCAAACGGTTGGGCAGGTATCAAATGTTCCACCGCTTTAAGCCAGGCCTCATAATCGGAATAGGCATCAACATTGGGCGGGTTGTTCAAATCTATATCGTCGCCAAATCCCAGGGTGCTTAATATTTGTTGCTTTAGCCGCTCATCCGGATCAATAGCCCGGGCCGCCGCCATTTTCTCCATAGTGGTTTCAATATGTATAAGCTCCTGTTTAATTTCTGGATACAAGGCACCGTTTTTAAGTACATCGGCCCGTTCATCAGCATTAAGCAGATCCAGGCAGTACTGTTCTAATATCCCGCTTTGTATGTACGCCTGTATATCCATTAATAGGTTAAACTTTAGTAAACAAATATACTTAAAACTAAATATGGGAAAAGGCATAATTGGTTATAACGCTCATTAAAGAAAATCATACATTTATAAATTACCTATATTAGTTGCATTATAGCTGCATATGTATTTTATATTGTCAAAACTCCTGGTTATTTTAATCTATCCTTTTACCTGGATATTAGTTTTATTAGCTGTTGCCTTTTTGGTAAAAAACAAAAAATATAAGCACAGCAGTTTCATTGCCGCTTTAGCATTGCTGGTTATATTCAGCAATCCTTTTTTATTTAACCGCGTTGCGCAAAAATGGGATACGCCGCCTTATAACCGTGCCGACACCACGCATTATAGCTGTGCTGTTATACTTGGCGGTTTTTCATCAAGCGACCGTGCAGGCGGCGGATATTTTAATTTTTCGGCAGATAGGTTTTTGCAGGGTGTAAAACTGTTGTTAACAAAAAAAGCATCGCATATATTGATTACCGGGGGCAATGGCAACCTGGTTCCCGGAGGCTTTAGGGAAGCCTTATGGGTAAAAAAGGAATTAAAAGAATTTAACTTTCCGGATAGCGTGGTTTTAATTGAAAGTAATTCAAGGAACACGCTGGAGAATGCTAAATTTTCAAAAAAATTACTGGAGCAAACCCATTTGCCGCCCCCATACTTATTAGTGACCTCGGCATACCATATGCCACGGTCATTAATGCTATTTAAAAAAATGGGGGTTGATGTAGTGCCTTACGCTTGTAACTATATTGCACGTGGCAAAAGGGTTATGATAAGTGATTTTATCCCGGATGCCGGTGTTATATCTTCATGGAACATATACATTAAAGAGATGGTTGGCTACGCGGTTAATAGTTTTACCAAATAAATCCGGTATCAAGCATAAATACCTGGTATAAAGCAGTTAAATAAACAGGTAAAAAAACCTTTTTCAATTATAGGAATTTTCTCTACATTTGCAGGCTAATTGTTGCTCATTGAAATCGCTGAGAAATTATTCGATTCCTTTTACCGGCCTTTCGCTGGGGGATCATGTTTTTGAGTTTGAGATTACGGATGCTTTTTTTGACGAATTTGAATATTCGTTGGTTAAGCAGGCCGATCTGAAATGCCGGGTTGAGTTAGAAAAACAGGAAACTATGCTTATCCTTGATTTCTATATTACCGGTACTGTTAATGCGGCCTGTGATAAATGTTTAGCGCAGTATCCACAGGCGCTGGATATACAGGAGCAGCAGATCGCTAAATTTAGCGATGAAAAAATTACCGGGGACGATGAGATCATCAATCTGGGTAAAAGCGAGCATGAAATTATGCTGGCCGGATTAATATATGAATATATAAACGTTGCAGTGCCATTTACAAACCGCTGCGACAACGAGGGGAACACCCCGTATTGTGATAAAGAAATGCTTGTCAAAATAAACAAGCTGACCGAAAATAATGAACAAGACGAGAGCATTGACCCGCGTTGGGATGCTCTTAAAAAATTTAAATGAACTAATAACTAAAAGTTATGCCACATCCAAAACGTAAAATATCCAAATCAAGAAGAGATAAACGCAGAACCCACTACAAGGCAGAAGCGCCAACCTTAACTACCTGCAAAACAACAGGTGCTGTGCATTTACCACACAGAGCTTATACTGTTGACGGTAATGTTTACTACAACGGTAAATTACTTATTGAGAAAGCAGCAGTAGCCTAACCCCTGATTTTCTGAAATGAAAATTGGCTTAGATATTATGGGCGGTGATTTTGCTCCCGAAGCAGCAGTTTTAGGGGCAATTTTGGCTTATAAAGAAATATCCGATTCAAAGCTGGTACTCATTGGCGATAAAAACGCGGCCCTGAAAATATTGCAGGACAATAAATTTGACCCTGCGGTTTTTGAGTTTGTGCATACTACCGAAGTTATTGGTATGGGCGAACACCCAACCAAAGCCATTGTTCAAAAGCCCGACTCGAGCATAGCTGTGGGTTATAATCTGCTTAAAGAAGGCGCTATACAGGCATTCTCGTCAGCAGGTAATACCGGCGCTATGTTAGTTGGCGCTATGTTTAGCGTAAAAGCCATACCTGGTGTTTCGCGCCCTGCTATAACAACCATTGTACCCAAACTTAAAGGAGGTTTGGGTATTTTGTTGGATGTAGGTGCCAATGCAGATTGCAAAGCCGATAATTTATTGCAGTTTGCCATTTTGGGCAGCTTATTTTCTGAACTTATTTATGGCGTAAAAACCCCCAGGGTGGGTCTCATAAATATTGGCGAAGAAGAAGAAAAGGGCAATATGCTTAGCTTGGCCGCCTATCCGCTGCTAAAAGAATCAAAGCTTATAAATTTTATAGGAAATGCTGAAGGCCGCGACCTGTTTGCAGACACGGCCGATGTGTTTGTATGCGATGGATTTACCGGCAATGTTATTTTAAAACTGGCAGAGTCATTCTATGTAATTTCATTAAAAAAAGGGTTTAAAGACGAGTTTTTTGACAAGTTTAATTACGAGCAATACGGAGGCAGCCCCATATTGGGTATAAATGCGCCGGTTGTTGTGGGCCATGGAATTTCAAATCCTGAAGCTATAAAGAACATGGTGCTTTTATCAAAAAATATGATTGAGAGCAACCTGGTTGATAAAATGCGACAGGCTTTTCAATAAAAAAATAAACTATGAGTAAAATTCATGCTGCTATTACTGCAGTAGGTGGTTATGTCCCCGAGTACGTACTCACTAATGAGGAGTTATCCCGCATGGTAGATACCAACGACGAGTGGATAACCACCCGTACCGGTATAAAAGAGCGCCGAATATTAAAAGGCGAGGGGCTGGGAACGTCAGATCTGGCTGTACCCGCAGTTAACGAATTGCTACGCAAACGCGGCATAGGCGCCGAAGAAATTGACCTTATTATTTTTTGTACCACTACACCTGATATGCCTTTCCCGGCTACGGCTAATATTTTTGCGCATAAAATTGGTGCCATTAACGCCTGGGGTTTTGATATGCAGGCGGCATGCTCGGGCTTTGTATTTGGCCTGGCAACTGGAGCGCAGTTTATTGAAAACGGCAAACATAAAAAAGTGCTGGTAGTTGGTGCCGATAAAATGTCGTCTATAGTTGATTATGAGGACCGCTCAACCTGTATTATTTTTGGCGATGGTGCCGGCGCGGCATTGTTAGAACCCAATACCGAAGGGTATGGTATTATTGATTCGGTTTTAAAAAGCGATGGCTCGGGTATACCATTTTTACACATGAAAGCCGGAGGCTCATTAAAACCTGCAAGCCACGAAACTATTGACGCGCGCGAGCATTATGCCTACCAGGAAGGTAAAGCCGTATTTAAGTTTGCTGTAACCAATATGGCCGAGGTTGCCGCCGAGGTTATGGAACGTAATAGCCTGCAGGCGGATGATATTGCCTGGCTGGTACCTCATCAGGCCAATAAACGTATAATTGATGCAACTGCGGCACGTACCGGAGTAAGTGCTGATAAAGTAACTATAAACATTGAACGGTATGGCAATACCACCAATGCAACCATACCATTATGTATATGGGAGTGGGAAAATAAATTTAAAAAAGGCGATAACCTTATATTGGCGGCTTTTGGCGGCGGGTTTACCTGGGGATCTCTTTATTTAAAATGGGCCTACGATAGTAAATAGTTAATGGGCAGATGAGTGGATGTGCAGATATGCAAATTCCTGCAAATTAAATTTGAACATTATAAAACGCAATTTGTTACCTAAATAACTGATAATCTAAAGGAAAAATATCTGCACATTTGCACATATGCTTATCTGCACATAAATTAGACAAACATTATCCAAAAAATCAATAAACCTAAAACATGGATATTAAACAAATACAGGACCTTATACGCTTTGTCTCCAAATCAGGGGTGAACGAGGTTTCGTTAGAGCAAAAGGATTTTAAGATCACTATAAAAACGAACCAGGCGCCAACAATAGTTAATGCAACTATACCGGCTATACAGCCTGCTGCCGCCCCGGTTGCTGCAGCACCTGTTTCTGTGGATGCACCAACGCCTGCTATAGCTGATACATCACATTATGTTACTATCAAATCGCCAATGATAGGTACTTTCTATCACTCGCCAACACCCGATAAGCCGGTGTTTGTAAACGTTGGCGATGAAATACAAGCCGGTACCGTAGTTTGTATAATTGAAGCCATGAAACTTTTCAACGAAATTGAATCAGAAGTATCGGGCCGTATTGTAAAAATATTAGTTCAAAATGCTTCGCCGGTTGAGTACGATCAACCTTTATTTTTAGTAGAACCAGTATAAGTGATTAGTGATTGGTTGATTAGTGATTGGTTAAGCCGTCGGTAATCAGCCATGATTTTGATTAAAGACAACTAATCACTAATAACTAATCAACTAATTGACTAATCATGTTTAAAAAAATATTAATAGCTAACCGTGGAGAGATTGCCCTGCGAATTATTCGCACCTGTAAGGAAATGGGTATTAAAACAATAGCTGTATATTCAACCGCTGATAGGGATAGCCTGCATGTGCGTTTTGCAGACGAGGCTGTTTGTATTGGCCCCCCTCCAAGTAAAGATTCTTATTTAAATATCCCCAATATCATATCAGCAGCCGAGTTAACCAATGCCGATGCAATACATCCGGGCTATGGTTTCCTGTCAGAAAATGCTAAGTTTTCGGCCATTTGTGCCGAGTACGGTATCAAATTTATTGGTGCAACAGCCGCGCAGATAAATGCCATGGGCGATAAGGCATCGGCCAAAGAAACCATGAAAAAGGCCGGTGTGCCTACCATTCCGGGATCGGAAGGCTTACTTACCGATGTTAAACAAGGCATCGCTATATCTAAAAAAATAGGTTACCCGGTTATACTAAAAGCAACTGCCGGTGGCGGTGGCCGCGGTATGCGTGTGGTTTGGAAAGATGAAGAATTTGAAGCTGCCTGGGACTCGGCCCGTGCCGAATCTGGTGCTGCATTTGGTAACGATGGCATGTACCTGGAAAAATATGTACAGGACCCCCGCCACATTGAAATACAGGTAGTAGGCGACCAGTATGGTAAAGTATGCCATTTATCTGAGCGCGATTGCTCTATACAGCGCCGTCACCAAAAGCTGGTGGAAGAAGCACCATCGCCTTTTATGACAGAAAAACTGCGTAAAAAAATGGGCGAGGCTGCTATAAAAGGTGCCAAAGCAGTAAAATATGAAGGTGCAGGTACCGTAGAGTTTTTGGTTGACAAAGACCGCAACTTCTACTTTATGGAAATGAACACCCGTATACAGGTGGAGCATCCGGTTACTGAAGAGGTGATAAACTTTGACCTTATAAAAGAACAAATAAAAGTTGCCGCGGGCATACCCATCTCCGGAAAAAACTATGAGCCAACCATGCACGCCATTGAGTGCCGTATAAATGCCGAAGATCCGTTTAACAACTTCCGCCCGTCGCCGGGTAAAATAACAAACTTTCATTCGCCGGGTGGCCATGGTGTACGTATTGATACACACGTATATGCCGGTTATACCATACCCCCTAACTATGATTCAATGATAGCCAAGGTAATTTGTTGCGCCCAAACACGCGACGAAGCTTTAAGCACCATGGAGCGTGCGTTAAGTGAATTTGTGATAGAAGGTGTAAAAACCACTATTCCGTTTCATTTAAAACTATTAAAGGATGCCAACTTTAGGGCGGGTAATTTTACGACCAAGTTTATGGAAACCTTTGAATATTCGGAATAAATAAAACTATTACACTACTATAAAACGTAATTAGAATTCCCGGTTAAAGGGAACTAAGATATGAGCGATAACAAACTAGTAAAGGCAATTAAAGATAAGGGCAAGACCATTGAAGCCGAAATGTCGTTTTTTGAACATTTGGAGGCTTTAAGGTGGCACCTTATACGTGCGGCTATTGCTATATTAGTGTTTACCTCAGTGGCGTTTTATTTTCATGATTTCATAACTGATACAGTTGTATTGGGACCCTTTCATGCAGATTTCTGGACCTACAGGATGTTATGTAAGGCGGGCAACGCCTTACATATGGAGGGGTGGTGTGTTAATAAAATAAACGCCAGTTTAATTAGTACCGAGGTAGCAGGGCAATTTAATTTATTAATGAATGCCTGTATAATGACGGGAGTAACACTGGGTATACCCTACCTGCTGTATGAATTGTGGCGTTTTATAAAACCCGCCCTTCATGATAAGGAAAAGAAAGCAGCATCAGGCTTTGTATTTTACGCATCGTTGTTATTTATAGCGGGCATTTTGTTTGGCTATTTTATTATAACCCCATTATCCATACGTTTTTTGGCCGGTTTTACAGTGAGCTCAACTATTCAAAATACGTTTACAATAGATTCATATCTGTCATCAGTAGCTACTTTAACTTTAGGTAGCGGTATAGTTTTTGAACTACCCATTTTAATATATATACTATCCAGTTTTGGTATTTTGAATGCCCCCTTTATGCGCCGCACACGCAGGTATGCTATTGTTATTATATTAATAATTGCGGCCATTATAACACCAACGCCCGATGCTATTACCATGAGTGTTGTTGCAGCACCCCTATTGTTATTATATGACGTGGGTATTATGGTAG
>NZ_JBDTJZ010000045.1:0-10859 GCF_039935595.1 Mucilaginibacter sp.
GCAGTGTGGCCGCGGCCAAAATTATATCAAAATGATCAGACGGTAAATCCAGATTGCGCATATCATTCTGCAATAAAGTTACGGTACCGGTAGTTTGTGCCGATACGCGCTGCTTTGCTCTTTGTAGCATAGGTAAACTCAAATCATTTAAAGTGCAGTTAAGGTTTTTTATCTTGCTTAACATCTTTAGCGTATAATTGCCCGCACCACAACCAATATCCAGCAGTTGGGAAGCATTAGGATTTACATATTTTGCAGCCTCCGTGCAAAGTTCCATTGTAAGGGGAGCATCAATAGTAGTTAACTGCCCGGTATCAAGATTCGAAAATCGTTCCACATCATTATCAAAGCGATTGCGTATCTCGTCGTTTGTTGCTAATTGCGAATAATCTGTTTTCATAGTCCTTTAAAATAATAATTAAGATTTTAAGGTTCTGATATACATAATAACCAAAATAAATAAAACCGCTATTGCTACAAGTTTCATGATGTAAAGCAAATATGCAAAGAAATGGGCATAATAAAACCCGCTATTTATTATTTAGCGGGTTTTATTATTTAAGCAATTAGCTTTGAGCTATTATATGATAAGTAAGTGTGGCTGTTGTAGCACCAGATATATAAATAGTGTAAATATGGCCTGCCTGTATGGTAGTAGGTATACTTAGCATTGCAGTAGCCGATCCTGATGCATATAGAGAGAACGATGTAGCTGCATCAACCTCATAATAAGTAGAAGCCGCTTTGTTGGCAAGACCAGTTACTATTTTATTACCGGTTGATAGGCCAAAGTCAACATTACCTGTTACAGCCGAACTTACATTAATAAAGCGCACACGTGCTTTGCCTGATTGTGGCTGTGTGCGGTCATCTTGTGTGGTAGTGGCCGAGCCATCGTCAGTGAAATAAATAGAATTGTATGTGCCTGGCATAAACGAAGCACTTGAAGTACCATTTACAGTGGTAGTACCTGAAGTTTTAAACTGCACATTATGCGAACCACCGTTTACAGCTAAGTATTCTGTATTTTGCGTGTATGCAATGGCTGATTCATTGAGTTTATTATTATCAACATAAAAATCCTGAGGCGATGATGCCTGGGCCGAATTGACAGCCATAACATAGGCTGTTACCCCAACCGCACTATTGTTGTCTTTTTTACATGATGACAAGCAAACTGCAAATAGAGCCGATACTGACAATATAACCAATAAAGGCTTAGTGTTCCTTAAATTAAATAGTGTTTTCATGACTTTTTTTAATAGATGTTTATAGATAGGTAAACAACTATTATGTTGTAAAAGTTTTTAAAAACTACTTATAAGATAATTTTTAATTTACAGAGCAATATTGACGGGTAGTTTGGTGTATTACAATTGTTTTAATAATTTACCCGTAAGTGTACCATTTGTAGTACCCGCTACATAAAAAACATAAACGTTGCCAGCTTGCATAGATACAGGAATACTAAACAAAGGCGTTGATGTGCCTGCATTATAACCCGATATGGAAGTCATAGCAGGATCTACTTCAAAATAGATAGTAGGACTTTTGGGGGGGATGCCGGTTATTATTTTACTTCCGCCTGTAGCGCCAAAATCAATAGGTCCGGTTAAGTAAGTGCTCATATTAACAAAACGTATCCGGGCTTTGCCGGTTTGTGGTGCTGTTCTGTCATCCTCTGCCGTTACAATGGAGCCGCCATCTCCTAAAAAAGCACTATAAAAACTACCCGCAGTACAATCTAAATTGCTAGTTGCAACGTATGATGATGTTGATGCTACATTGAAAGTAACAGTATTTGTTGTAGGTAGTACTGAAAAATAGCCTACAACATCTCCTGGATTTAAGCCATTGCCAGCCCTGCTATTATTAATATAAAAATCGAATAAGCCACTTTCGGTAGCGTTAATACCTGCAATATTACTATAGGTAATTTGGGGTGAACTATCATTGGTTTTAGTGCAAGCCGAAAAGCATATAATTAAAAAACAATATCCGACAAACAGGCCCAGAGTTTTTAGATTCATGAAAGAAAAATACTTTTTCATTTTAGTAGGTTTTGTTATCAATAAATTAGTAAAAATTATACTTTTTGCTATAACGACTAAGCTATGCATAAAATTGTATACAGTAAATATACTTTATCAATACGTTATATTAATTAAACACGTTGCTTATAAAAAGTTTTATATTATTTATTGATATGTAACAATGTACTGTATTATTGCCCAAATAAATTTAATACCTAATATTATTCGTTTTCAATCAAACAAAATCCTTTAATTTTATTCATGCGTTTCCAGTTAATTTGCCTATACCTGTTGTTGCCGTTGTTATCATGGGCGCAATTTGGTAGTATTAGCGGTAAGGTATCACAATCAGGTTCAAAAACACCGGTAGCGCGCGCGAGTGTATTTTTAAGTAATTCATCCTTTGGTACCGTTTCGTCAGATAATGGTATTTATACCTTAAATAATGTACGACCAGGGCAGTATACCCTTGTTGTTACCGCTATTGGATATGAAGACTATACAAAAACGTTATTGGTAGGTCATGAACCTTTAACGTTAGATATTGAGTTAAAACAACAATCCATTCAGCTAAGAGAGGTGGTTATCTCCACAGCTACCAAGGCCGACTGGCGGCGAAACTATGAACAGTTTAAAGAGGAGTTTATCGGCACCGATAAAAATGCTAAAGATTGCGAGGTTATTAACCCGGATGTTTTAAATTTTACTACCCATAAAAGTAAAAAAGTGCTGGAGGCCTATGCCGATGAATTTTTAGTAGTTGAAAACCGTGCACTGGGCTACCGGGTTAAGTTTTTGGTTAAGGATTTTAAAAGCGACCATATATCCGGTATTATATCATACTCAGGCCAACGGCTTTTTGAAGAGCTACCAGGCAAAGCATCTCAAAAGAAAAAATGGCAAATAAAGCGCGACGAAGCTTATTATGGCTCGGCAATGCATTTTTACAGGTCATTGTACAAAAACAAACTGGACGAAGATGGTTTTGAAATATATCAGTTAAGGCGCACTTTAAATCCCAACCGCCCACCCGAAGAGGTAATTCAAAAACACCTGGATAAATTAAGGGCCGAATCCAACTCACGATCCTATAATTTAATTATCGACACGGTGCGATATTGGACAGATATGCAAAACCTTTCCCGTTTCTATATGCAGGATATAAGTACTGTTAAATATTTGCCGGAGGAAATACTCAGGAAGACTGAAACACCGGGTATATACGCCATAACATTTCCTAATTGCCTATATGTTATTTATACTAAAAAGCGCGAAGAAACTTATTTTAAAGATGTTTACCGCCCATTAACGATGCCTAATTACGAAACAACGATACTATCTTTTTTAAGTAAGGAGCCGGTAGCTTTTTTTGATATGAACGGAATTATTGTAGCCGATGGGCCGTTATATGAAGGCACCTGGTCAAAATCGCGCCTGTCAACATTATTACCGGTTGATTATGTGCCGGCTGCAGAGCAGGGTGGGGCCAAACAGGCGGCATTGCCTGCAGCAATTCAATAAAGTTATACCTATCATAAATCAAGTAAATTAGTACATTTGCCATATATAAATTATGAAATTCATTTATCAAACCTGGTGGAAAGTAATAGCAGTTTTGCTGGTTCTTTCATCGCTTATTACCGGCTTGTTAGTTGCTGTACCCAAAAAATATATCGTTAACGAAACCATACGTAACCTGTATTTCCATGTGCCTATGTGGATGGGGATGCTTACGGTATTCGTAATTTCGGTGTACTTTAGTGTCAGGTATTTACGATTTAATAGGCAAGAAGATGACCTGGCTGCTGTTGAATGTGTGAATAGCGGCCTGCTTTTTTATACATTGGGTTTAGTAACAGGCATGTTTTGGGCCAAATATACCTGGGGCGAGTATTGGAGCGGAGACCCAAAGCAAAACAGTGCTGCTATAGGGTTTTTATTATATGCTGCATACTTGGTTATGCGTAATGCTATTGATGAAGAACAGAAAAGAGCCAAAATTTCGGCCATCTATAACATTTTTGCTTTCCCCATTATGGTGGTAGTAATATTTGTATTGCCACGTTTAACAGACTCTTTACATCCGGGTAATGGCGGAAATCCTGGATTTGGCGGCAGCGATTTAGATAATACCATGCGCATCTCATTTTATCCGGCCATGTTGGGTTGGAGCTTTATAGCCTTATGGATAGCTACATTGCGGTACCGTATCCGGTTAATTGAATATAAAAGCAACGACATAAACTAAATGAAACATCTATCAATATTACTATCGTTATTATTAGGTTATACTACCAATATATATGCACAATCTCCAGAAATGGATGACGCATTGCGCAGTTCAGGAAAAATATATGTTGTAGTAGTAGTAATAGCTATTATTTTTATTGGTTTGGCTTTTTATCTCTTTTCAATAGATAGGCGACTAAAAAAAATTGAAAAGGAAAAATAACCGATAATTTAATGCTATGTTGATTAAACATAGTATTAATACTGTTGTTACTAATGGTATCTGGTATACGGGCGACATAAATTATGATGTTGATAAAATTTACATCAAATTTGCGCCGTTTATTAAGGATATTACATTTTAACACAACGCTATGTCTACAAATATTTTCGCTGCCGAACAACCCACACATTTTTTTAGTGATGTATGCAAAAACTTTGACCACGCGGCTAAATTCACCAAACACGATGCGGGGTTATTAGACCAAATAAAATCATGCAATAGCGTTTATCGTTTCCGTTTCCCTATACGCAGAGGTAATGGCTTTGAGGTGATAGATGCCTGGCGCGTTGAACACTCGCACCACCAGTCGCCCACTAAAGGCGGTATACGATATAGCGAGATGGTTAATGAAGACGAGGTTATGGCGCTTGCTGCTTTAATGACCTATAAATGCGCTATAGTTAATGTGCCATTTGGAGGTGCAAAAGGCGGTATAAAGATAAATCCTAAAAACTATACCGTTCAGGAACTTGAAAATATTACCCGCAGGTATACGGTCGAATTAATTAAGAAAAACTTTATTGGCCCAAGTATTGACGTACCCGCGCCAGATTATGGGTCGGGCGAGCGTGAAATGGGTTGGATTGCCGATACTTATGCTACCATGAATCCGGGCCAATTGGATGCTATGGGTGCTGTAACAGGTAAGCCCATTGCACTACACGGAATTGCGGGCAGGAGAGAGGCCACCGGCCGCGGTGTAGCCATTGCCGTGCGCGAATGCGTAAGTGTTGTTGAGGATATGCAAAAGCTGGGGCTTACAACCGGTATACTAAATAAGAAAATAATTGTACAGGGTTTAGGTAATGTGGGCTACTATTCCGCAAAATTTCTTTCGGAGTTTGGCGGTATAATAGTAGGAATAAGCGAAATGGAAGGTGCTATTTATAATACTGATGGTCTTGACATTGAGGCGGTATTTCAGCACCGAAAAGCTACAGGTTCAATTTTAGGATTTGCCGGTGCTACAGATCTCACTTCGGCTGAAGGTATTGAGCAGCCATGCGATATACTGGTACCTGCAGCTTTAGAGAATCAGATAACACTAAACAATGTTAAAAACATCAAGGCTAAAATTATTGCCGAAGGCGCCAACGGGCCAACAAGTCCGGAAGCCGAAGCTATATTTTATAAAAATGGCGGCTTAATTATCCCTGATTTATACGCTAATGCCGGTGGTGTAACTGTATCTTATTTTGAGTGGCTTAAAAATTTATCGCACGTTGCATTTGGACGCATAAGCAGGCGCTTTGAAGAAAACAATAACCTTAACCTGGTAAATATGGTTGAAGGTATTACAGGTATAGCGTTATCGCCAATGCAGCGTTCGGTAATTGTTAAGGGCGCATCAGAGCTGGAGTTAGTAAACTCTGGCTTGGAAGATACCATGATACGCTCGTACCACGAGATAAGAGAGATATACAAAAGTAACCCCGCTATAGATAGCTTACGTACAGCCGCTTTGGTTGCTGTAATAAACAAAATAGCTGTGTCCTACCAAAATTTGGGTATCTGGCCATAAAAAATTAAAAAATCTATATATAAAGCCAAACCTATATCTTTAAAAATTCAAAAATGAAATTGATTTTTAAAATAGGATTTGGCTTTTTACTTTTTATAGCTACCGCATCTTTTGCGCAGTTACCGCCGAATATTGGTTTTGAAAAAGGCAATTTCGATGGATGGGAATGTTCTGTTGGTAAACGAAGTCCAGCTGGCGATGTTATGTATCCTGGTGGTGGCCCCACATACAACAGACACACCTTGATCGATACCAATTCAAGAAATCAATTAGATAAGTACGGACATTTTCCGGTGCTTTGCCCTAATGGGAGTAATTATTCTATAAAACTAGGTAATGACCTTGCCGGTGGACAAATGCAACGAGTTAGCTATACTTTTATAGTTCCCGCGAATGTTGACACTTATAGTATAGTTTTTAATTATGCCGTTGTGTTAGAAGACGGCGGACATCCAAAAAGCATACAGCCACTATTTACCGCTAAGGTGTTTGATGTGACTGATAATACAGAGGTGTCATGTCCCTCATTTGATTTCTCTGCTTCATCAACTTTACCCGGCTTTAAATTATCTGATATTAGAAAACCACCTATGCCTACTCCTAATGGTGGTTTTACCGTTCCTGGCCCTATTTATTATAAAGATTGGTCAACTGCAATGATTGATCTTAAAAGTTATGCAGGAAAAAAAATCAGACTGGAATTTACTGCCGAAGATTGTCAACAGACGGTGCACTCGGGCTATGCTTATTTAGATATTGATGAACAATTAAGCTTAAAGCCAATAAGCGGCAATATATTTTGTTCAAACCAAACACAAACCACACTTAACGGCCCTACAGGATTTGCTGATTATATATGGTACAAGAATGGCGACTTAAATCAACCCGGTGTTCATGGACAAAGTATAACAATACCGGCGGTAGATCAGCAAAAATACACCCTGGAGGTTATTCCTTACCCCGAGTTGGGTTGTATTGATTATTTATACATCACCCTTGAAAAACTTGCAGAGCCTTTTAATTTAGTGGTTGCTAAACAGGTGCTTGGGTGCCCGGGTACCGGCGTTAATTTAAAAGCTTCAAGCGTTACTGCCGGCAGTAGTAGTAACATGCAATACACTTATTATACAGATCCAGCCGGGTTAGTTTATTTGCCCAACCCTGATGCGGTTTTAAAGTCAGGAACCTATTATATAAGGGGCACAAATGCAGGTGGTTGTACTGATATACAACCTGTTGAGGTTGTAATAAGTAGCCCCGATATAACAGTTGTCGACCCCTCAAGAGTTCAATATCCTACAATGGTCGACCTCTCAACCACATTCACTCATGTTACAGGTAACACTTATTCTTATTTTAAAGATGCGGCTGCTACTGTAGCCATGGATCAAAATATAAACGTTACCGGCACCTATTATATAAAAGCAACCAGCGGTACACCGTGCTCTGTTGTAGTGCCGGTTAAAGTTGTGGTTGATCCGCCGCCACCTTATACTATTACTGCACCAAACGCATTTACACCTAATGGAGATGGCATAAATGATAATTTTTCAATTAAACTGGACGGATATATAACTTTAAGTAGTTTAAATATATTTAACAGGTATGGGCAAAGAGTATTTACCACCAGATCGGCAACAAATTATTGGAACGGTAATATGGGGTCGCAGCAATTACCATCAGGTACTTATTACTGGATATTTGAAGGGACTGACGACTATTACCATACTAAGGTTACCAAGGCTTCGTCTATTACTATAATCAGGTAAATAATCAATAATAATTCTAAATAATATATATCGTTAGTAATAAACATTATTAACTATACGTTTTGTATTTTTGTAATCCGATAAATAAGGAAATAAACCACCAATGAAGAAAAGTTCAATTTTTGGCCTTGTAGTTATTGCGATAGCAATAGCGGTCATAATAAGTGTATATGCCAACTCAAGCACCTATGGCTCATTTACTGATGCCAAAAGTACCAACAGCGAATTGCACGTAGTTGGCCACCTGGATCTACAAAAGGAACGGTTTTACGATGCAACAAAAGATGCTAACTATTTTTCTTTTTTTATGAAGGATAATAAGGGTCAGGAGTGCAAAGTGGTATTTACCGGCACTAAACCACAGGATTTTGAACGGTCAGAACAAATTGTATTAACCGGCCAAATGAAAGGGGATGAATTTCATGCCTCATCAATTTTGATGAAATGCCCATCAAAATACACCAAAGATCAAGTAGAAATTACAGAGTTTAAGGCTAAACAGGCCAGCATATAATATATTTTAATGGATACAGCTTTTAAAGGCGAACACCTTTTACCGGGTCAGTTAGGCCAGTTCTTTATAGTTTTGGCATTTGGCTCGGCTTTGCTGGCAACCATTAGCTATTATTTTGCTACCACCAATAAGTTTGATACTTCGTGGAAACGGCTGGGGCGCATTGGCTATTTAACCAATACATTCTCGGTTATTGGTATTGGTGCGTGCCTATTCTACATTATTTTAAATCACCTTTTTGAATACTATTATGCCTGGCAGCACTCATCAGTTGATTTGCCGGTGTACTATATCATATCCAGCTTTTGGGATGGCCAGGAAGGAAGCTTTTGGCTTTGGGCCTTTTGGCAGGGTGTTTTAGGCAGTATATTAATTTGGCGCGCTAAATCATGGGAAAACCCGGTTATGACGGTAATCTCTTTATCGCAAACACTATTGGCAAGTATGCTTATAGGCGTAAATATATTTGGCGAACGTATAGGGACATCACCATTTATTTTGCTGCGCGAGGCTATCAACTTGAAAGAAACCGTACCCATTTTTGCCGCCAACGCCGAAACTTACCATAACTACCTTACCTATATTACGGACGGTAATGGCATGAACCCCTTGCTGCAAAACTATTGGATGGTGATACATCCGCCCACCTTATTTTTAGGCTTTGCATCAATGGTAGTGCCTTTTGCTTATGCTATTGCCGGTTTATGGCAAAAGCGTTATAAAGAATGGGTGCAGCCTGCCATATCATACGCATTGTTTGCGGTGATGGTATTAGGTACCGGTATTATAATGGGTTCGTTTTGGGCGTACGAGTCGTTGACCTTTGGTGGTTTCTGGGCCTGGGATCCTGTAGAAAATGCTTCTATTATTCCGTGGTTGGTATTAGTTGGAGCGTTACACGTGATGATCATTTTTAAAAACACGGGGCACTCTTACATAACAGCTACAATTTTGGTACTGGTAAGCTTTGTATTGGTACTATATGCATCTTTCCTTACACGTAGCGGTATTTTGGGAGAAACATCTGTTCACGCTTTTACTGATGCCGGTATGTTTTGGCACCTGGTGGCTGATGTTGTACTATTCCTGGTTTTGGCCATTACCGTAATGGCTATACGATGGAAAGAACTGCCTACCAGCAAAAAAGACGAAGAGACCTACTCGCGCGAGTTTTGGATGTTTGTTGGGGCAATATTTTTAGCCTTATCATGCTTTCATCTGGTGGTGGTAACTTCTATACCTGTTTGGAACGCCATGTTTGGTACAAAATTAGCACCACCTGCTGATCCTATTAAGCATTACAATACTATACAAGCATCGTTTGCGGTGGTAGTTACACTTTTAACCGGGGTTACCCAGTTTATGAAGTACAAAAAAACCGATGTTTCCCGGTTTTTTATTACCTCATTAATATACCTGGTACTTGCTGCTGTAATAACCGCGGTGATAGTTTACGTAACAGGAATTTACAAGCTGCAATTTATATTTATATTGATAATGCTTGGAGCGGTTTATTCCATTCTGGCCAACGGAAAAGTATTTGCCGATGCTATAAAAGGCAAATCAAAATTAGTTGGGTCGGCAGTGGCGCATATAGGCTTTGGATTAATTATGGCAGGGGCATTGGTATCAGCAGGTACAAGTAAGGTTATTTCAGAGAATACCACCGGCGAGCAGTTCAGCACTGATTTTGTTGCGGCTAAGAATAATCCTCGCGAAAACATTATGATGTATAAAAATACACCCGTGCAAATGGGTAAATATACAGTAACTTATATTGGCGATTCTATATCATCTCCAAACCATTATTTTAAAGTTGATTATAAAGTTGTTGATAAGGACGGTAAAATAACTGAACATTTTATACTAAAGCCTAATGCGCAGGCCAACCCTAAAATGGGCCTGGTATCATCGCCAGATACCAAGCATTACTTGTTTAGTGACCTATATACACACGTAAATATGTCAAACGCTATAACTTATAATGAAGGTCAGCAGGCAGCATCAGGTAGTCATGATGAGGCTGACGACGATAAAAATTATGAGGCCCCGGTTGCCTATACAGTAGCAGTTGGCGACTCTATTCCGTTTAGAGCCGGTTATGCTGTGTTGACCGCGGTAACTAAGGTGGACACCTTACCCAAAATCCCTATTACTGATAAGGATGTAGCCATTGGCGCTAAATTACAAGTAGTTTCTAATGGCAAAACTTATGCATCCGAGCCTTATTATTTAATTAGAAATAAAAACGTGTTTGATTTTTCAAATACCGTTGATGATGCCGGTTTAAAGTTTCGCTTCTCAAAGATCATCCCTGATAAAAATGATCCGTCAAAAACCAAAATAGAGATAACAGTTTACCAAAAACCCGAAAGCGCACGCAAGTGGATAGTTATGCGGGCCATACAGTTCCCGTATATTAATTTCCTTTGGTCGGGTACTATTATTATGGTTATAGGTATTTTGCTGTCTATTTTTAGAAGGAATAAGGAGTTGAAAATCGTTTAGT
>NZ_JBDTJZ010000046.1:0-8919 GCF_039935595.1 Mucilaginibacter sp.
ATCCGCACCGGCACAGATAAAAGAGGTTAAGCCTTTGCTAAAAGCCGTACGCTCAATTAAAGAATGGAACTTTGACCTGGATGACCGGGATAATATTCTGCGCGTGGTAACCAACGGACTATCGCCCCGATATATTGAAGGCTTACTGCAAAACGCAGGGTTTAAGTGTATGGAGTTGGATTACTAGCAACGAAAATACAGTTCCCCTCTCGGGAGGGGGTGCGTTGGGTTGAGCGCAAAGGCAGGGGTGGGTTTCGCCGATAGGTCGCTTCATTAACACACCCCTAACCCCTCTCAAGAGGGGAACTATTGATTTTCCCCTCTCCAGAGGGCACTAACATACAAATTTACACCGAAATGAA
Organism: Mucilaginibacter sp.; assembly: GCF_039935595.1. Lineage (GTDB taxonomy): Bacteria > Bacteroidota > Bacteroidia > Sphingobacteriales > Sphingobacteriaceae > Mucilaginibacter. The sequence continues at coordinate 363 of NZ_JBDTJZ010000046.1, forward strand.
AGATAAACAGGAGAAACAAAATCAATCTTTTTTACCGCCATCCAACACTATCGATATTTCAAAAATATCAATATCAGCTAATGAATTTGATTTATCTCATCCGTTTTATGGGGGTGTTCATTTTAAGATAAACATTCCAAATGAAAATAAAAATGAAATACTGCTTAGTAAAGAAGCCCTTTATAAATTACTAAGAGGAGAACCCCATTATTAAGTCTATAAGTTTATTATAGGGTTCAATATTGCTTTCTTTTAGATTATTCAAATAATCATCGCTTATTCTAAGGATATTTCCATTTGTATAATATACAGTTGGTGCAACTATTCCGTTAAATATGCAAAATGCTGTTATGGCACTTGCGTAATCAATGCCATCTCTTATTTTAAAATCCATATCCAAATATATCAATTTTAAGCCAGAATTTACACCAATAAAGTGTAGATTAGGGGATGGATGATTTAAAACTCAAAAATGACCAAATACTGAATGCAATATTGTTATTGACAATTCAAAATAACATTCAAATAAGGGCATTGACTACAACCCTATTAGAAATAATTCCAGAAACAAGCGAACAGGTCGATGAGGCTATCGTGATTTTAAATGCACAGAACGCTTTATTTCAACATGAAGTTGTTGCGAAGTTAAAGTTATTGTATGGTGACGTAGACGATATCGATATAAACGATATTTTAAAGGGGCTATAATTTTTTTTTTGGTGTAAATAAATATATTAGCACCCTCCAGAGGGGGCGCGTTGCCCGTGTGGTGGCAGGGGTGTGTTAACCAAACGATATACAATGACAAATGGCTATAAAGGCGTTGCCTGCGGCCCAGGCTTTCCGCTCATACGCCTGCGAGGCCTTAGGCGCAAGGCCGGTATACGCTGCAATCCTTAACGCGGGATATGATTTTTGCCAGCACAAATTAAACAGCGGATTTTAAATACATATAAGATTGGGGTGGGAACGCATTAAAATCATCACGGATTGATAATGGTTTAGGATATTTTGTTGTATTCTTAATTTTAATTGCGTGTGCAATTTCTCTATCAGCAAAATATTGATAAAAAAAGTCTTCGGAAATCCCTGAATGTTGCTCTGTTAAAGCCCAAATACTTTTTGGATCAAAACTCAAAATGTCTTCTATTTCAAACTCCCCAATAACTTGCTGGATAGGTGAAGATGCATACACTACAACAGTCTTAATATTTGGATTTTTGAAACGCACTTTACGAAATTCAAATTTTTTAGTTCCTTCAAATATTTTGAAGGCGTATTCTGGTTTAATCGATAATAATACTCTCATCACTTTTCGTGTCTTTTATTATATTAATAAACATTTCTTTCGTTATTTTTTGAAAACCTCTAGGAACGCTTTCAAGGTCTTTAATTACCTCTAATTCTATTAGTCGCTTTAAATTTATTCTGTTAGGGAATGAGTATACGTACAGAAAATTCACCAAAAATGGACGGGTGATTTTATTGTAATTCCAATGTTCTTTTAGTTTCTCATCAGTGAAAACACTTCTTTTCCTGCATTTTTTTATAAAATCGGCTTCATTATCAAAAGTAAAATAAACGTTATCCACTACAGCTATTGTTGTAACTACGCTTTTATAAAATCCTCCTGTTCTGTAAAAAACCAAAATATCTCCTGCGCCAATGTTTTTTTCCCAAGATCTTGAAATATAAACTTTACCAATTGAATTTCGATGCGGCTCATTGTCAATAAAATCCGCCTTTGATTCATTATGTAGTATAGAGTCTGGCATAAGTTCTGTATGATATTCCGGGTAAATTGGGACCAAAAAAATATTTTTTTCTAAGCCAATAAATGGGTATGTCTCTTTTAATTTTTTTGAATTAAAATGTGGCGTAAAATCTCTAACGTAAACCTTTTCATCGCTGTTTTTTTTGTTGCCAAAATGTTTGAATCCCCACTCTTCTAATAAAGAAATCAAGCGTTTTTGTTCATCTCTTTTATCGAAAATTGTAACATATATTTCATCGACTTTTTGGATAATCGCATTGTCAAAAATAATTTTTAAAAATCTTTCACCAAGTCTAACACCATTACTGACAACCTTAAAGGTTCCAATTTTTAGCCTTTTTTTAGGCGTGAACATTGGAGTTATATCGGAATATAGTTCAGCTTCGTCTTCTCTTTTAATATAAAGTAGAGAAAGTATTTTATTGTTTTCCTTGTTAAAAGTTACATAGGCTTTTTCGTTAGCTTTTTTATTAAACCATTTATCAAAACCGAAATAATCCTCTCTGAGGGTATCAAAAAACGGGTCCGTTAAATCTAGATCGCCAAAGTGCTTTTGTTCAACACTTAATATTTTGTACTCAACTAAATCCGGATTTTCAGCATATATTTTTTCTAAAAAGGAATTTATTGTATAAACCCGATCAGATATTTTTAATTCTAAAGCTTTTATATGTATTTTCTTGTCTTCTGAAATTAGCAAGTCTACCCTGTCATTATAGACTTCATTTAATAGAACAGAATCAATTTTATCATTATCATTAACATCATATTTTTTTGAAATTATGTCGACAACAGGAGCCATTGGTGCTACAGTCTGCATCAATTCATAACTATCCATTTTGATATTGAAAGCATCTACGGTTGATTTGTTAGGGTTTTTGTTTATTTCATGAACCGTTGCAGGATGAATACATTTTTGGTACTTAGCTTTGTCAAGCCACTTAAATAAAATACCAATGTCTTGATTAGAGACTCGACCAGCTTCTCGATGTATTACAATATTTGTATCTAAAAGTGCTTTCATTACTTTTTACCAAAAGAAATTTTTTTCAAGTAAAATATAATTTTAGGCCATAAAAAATAGGCTACAGATAATATAGCTATTGTAAATGAGATGTAAATCTCTAAAGGGAAATTATACCATACTTCGCTTAGCTTCATTTCAGGGCTATAAGACTTACGATAAGAAGGAATAAATAGTAAAATGCCACAAATTACATTTATCAAAATTGCAGCAGCAAATTGCGCGGGCCCGATTCGTTCTTGAGTGTAAATCGAAAAAAAATTAAAATTTTCAGATTTTTTGTTAAATACAACCATTAACTCATCTTTTGGAATATCTATAATCTCACCTAAGTATTGATTAAATGAAGAATGTTCGAGTGTCCTTACATTCTTTAAAGAAGAGTCAGGAAATACGATGTCGTATCTATTCGGGAGGATATTAAAGCAAAAACAGGTCTCTATATGGCAAATTTCTTTATCCCGAAAAGCCTCCGATTGACTGACTGGTATATTCCTTTTTTCATTTACTTTAACGTCATAGATTATAGTGGATTTATTAATGCCAAGTTTTCTAGTCGAAATATGTTTCCCCTTAAGTTTTATACAGAATCTAAAATAAATATTTGGCTTTTCAGATGTATTGTAAGGTTTTAGGTCTACATCAATATCTAGTTGATTCGATTGAACATTAAAATTAACTGGCAATATACATAGTGCTGCTCTATCTTTAAAACGATGGATAATACCTGCTTTATTTACGCCCCCATCTAACATGTCAGTACCATTTACAGAGTCGTTAAAAATGAATCTACTATTCTCCGTACTGCTAAGCTGCTTATATAAATCAATTACAATTGTATCTTTTGTAAGCCAAGGTATATATAAGCTTAAATTTAGTTTATCTTTTTTTTCAATGGAAGTCTTATTTATCTCACATCCAAATTCCAATAAGGTTACATTAGTATTAAACTCCCATGAACATATATGAAATCTTTCAATTATTATTTTTTCGTAACTGGAGATGAAAAATGTATTTGTCATTTAGAGTTATTTGTTAGATTCATTTTTATGCTATTCAATATTTCATTATAATCATTTTGACTTCCGAATTTTATCGGCCTATTTAATGTTTCTGAAAGGTGAATAGCATATTTCAACTCATTTTTTTGCATTTCATCCAACAAAGAAAAATCGTATTTTAATTCATCCCGACCTTCTAATCTCAATTTTATTTCAGCAATATCTCCGATTATAACATTGAATGATGTCGGGTTTATTTGTTGAAATGTTTCAATATCGATATTATAAATTTTATTGTTTTTATCGAGTAAGCAATAATGTCCATCTAACAAATAAAACTGGTCGTCCTTGATAATATTTGCTAGTCCAGTAATCAATTTATTCTGAGTAAAAGGAATGTCATTTACTTTTTTGTCTCTATAATTGGGTTTAATTACTTTCCATTGTAATACATCGCTTGCTGAAAGATAGTTAATATTTAGGTCTGCACATATTTTATGGCAAATTGTGCTTTTACCTACTCCATGTATGCCTCCTACGAAGGCAATATTATTAAACATGACTAGATTTTTTTTAAATATATATTTAATATATGCAATATAATACATTTCTAAACAAAGCCCTATCTGCGTTAGCGATGGTAGCGTATACCGGCCTTTTTGCTCCTGCGAATTTTCTCCCCTGCTGGCGCGAGTATGCAGCGCAAGCAACAGCATGGCGTACTCGTGCCTAAAACTCACCTATCGTGTAGAGATCCCCACACTCCCAAGCTGGCGCAAGAATGCAGCAAGGGAAAGTGCAAGGAGTTCTTGTGCCTTATTAAACTACCTAGGTCTTTTAAACTATCCAAGTCATTTTAATTATTCAGTCACAGGTACCCTAACCCGCCAGTCCAACGCTGCATACTTGCGCCAGCAACTGGGAGTCGGAGACTCTTTTTTATCTGGGAATCCGTAGAGCCCTGCGGAACTCTACGGATTGTGAGGTCTTTTCTTTACTTCAACTCGAAAGTATACACCCGGTCAGCACCGGCGGCTTCCTTCCCTTTGTCCTCGGTGCCACGCTTAACAAACGTGATCGTTGGTTTCAGGCCTTTGAAGGTGACAACCACAGCATCGTTTTCATACTTGCGCGGCTGTGCCTGTAGCTGGGTACCCGGCTCGGCAATGTCCTGCCAAGTGATCAGGCGGTTGTTTGGGCGGCCTACCTCCTTGCCAAGCCCTGTGGAAGCGGTAGTTGCACCGCCCTGCGCCGCTGGTTCCTTAAGCTCAAGGAACACTGCCCGCAGCACATCCGTGCCTACCCCTTCTTCACTGTGCGTAACGCCCCTGCGGTAGAAGAAAGTATCCCAGGCGTTGGTGTGGGTTGGCGAACGCATGCCTTGCGGAGACACAATTACCCGGTCGCCGCTGGTGTAATAAACGCCGGCATAGTCGTAAAGATGGCGGTGTGTGGGATAGGCGCGTGGCAGCCAGGAAACGTCCCAAACTTTAACACGATCGTTCTCAAACACTTTGGTTGCGCCTTCGCGGTCATACGGCTCGGGATAAGTCTGGGCAGCCTGGGGCGAAGACTGGGCCGGGGACGAAGTCTGGGCCGGCTGGGGCGTCTGGGCCATGAGTACTGCACTGTTGAAAAAGAGTCCTATCGCTAAGGCGATGAGTTGAAAGTTTTTTTTCTTGTTCATAAATTATGTTTAAAGTAGGATTATAATAACATTATCTAAGATATAAATCTTAATTGAAACTAAGCCTATCTCCCGTTGGTCCGGATTTATAATCCCGGACCAAGTTACACGCGGATTTGCAATCCGCATTTCCGCAAAGCTTTGCCATAGAATATATAGCTCATCCCAAAAAAATTAAAAAAATATTTCCTAATTATTTGCATATACGAAAACAATCGTATATGTTTGTACGAACGAATTCGTATTAACAAGTATTATGGAACTAAAACCAACAGAAAGCGAGCTGGAAATTTTACAGGTGATTTGGAAAATGGGCCAATGCACCGTTCGCGATGTGCATGAAGAACTAACCAAAACCAAGGATGCCGGCTATACCACTACCCTAAAACTTATGCAGATAATGCACGACAAGGGTTTGGTTGAGCGCGATACTACCTCAAAAACGCATTTGTATAAAGCAATAATAAGTCGTGAGCAGGCGCAAAACACCGCGCTGGATAAAATTTTAGATACCGTGTTTAAAGGCTCCACCGCTGATTTGGTGATACAGGCCCTTGGTCAGCACCGCGCATCAAAAGATGAGATTGACGCTATTAAAAACTACCTGCAACAATTTGACCCTAAAAAGTAAAAAGCTATGGAAAAGCTATTGTATAATGTAAGTCAGATATTGGGCACCACCATCATCCACTCGTTGTGGCAGGGGTTGCTTATTTATACCGCGTTACAACTGGTATTTTTAGCGGTGCTGGGGCTATCGGCACAAAAAAAGCATAACCTGGGTATGCTGGCACTGTTTGCCATGCTGGGCTGGTTTGGCTATACGTTTTATACCGAGTTTAACGCCTATAACTGGACCCCCGCGGTAAGCAACTACCGGTTAAGCGACAATATCTCGTTATCATTATACAATACCATTATAGCAGCCAAACCTGTACACCCTGCTACATTGGCAGCCTATAAAGCCGAGTTTTTTAATGCCATTAAAGCTTACTTGCCTTACATAGCCTTTTTATATGCCGTTGGTCTGGTTATAAACCTGGGCAGGCTGGGTTTGGCCTGGAACCGCATCCGCGCTATTAAAAAGGACCTTACCGGTAACCTTGCTCTGCAAAAAAGGGTTAATGAGCTTGCCCGTAAACTGGGTGTGCGCAAACCCGTGCAGCTAAGCTTTACCACCCGTATTGACGGCCCCTGTGTTATCAGTTTTGTTAAACCTATACTGCTGCTGCCGGTAACTATTACTACCCAGCTATCGGCTGACGAGGTAGAGGCTATACTGATGCATGAGCTATCGCACATACAAAGCAACGATTACCTTTTAAATCTTTTACAACAGCTAATTACCGTATTACTGTTTTTTAACCCCTTTGCCATACTGATCAGCCGCATCATCAGTTCTGAACGTGAGAACCGTTGCGACGACATAGTTGTGCAAACCACCGGCGACCCTTTAATATATGCCCAGGCATTATTAAAACTGGAAGAAACCCGCCAAACCACCCTAACGCTTGCGCTGGCAGCAACCGGCAAAAAGTATCATTTATTAACCAGAATTGAACGTATCATGAAATCAAAAAAACCTGTAGGTAACTTTAAACACCTCATACTGGCTATGGTTATATTAGCCGGAAGCCTGGGGAGCATATCATGGCTTAACCCCGAAATTAAAGACGGCAAAATAGTGCTTAAACGTACTGCTGCCAAAATATTACCCGTTAATATAACAACGCCAGCATTTGAAGCGAATGCAGCCAAAATACCCGGCACCGTTAAACCTAAAAACCATTTTACCATTGTAGCGGCTGACACCACACCTATTAGCCAATTAATTGACACCCCTAAAAAAGTTAAGAAAAGCACCTTTAAAATTGTATTGGAAGATGCAGACGGCAACAAAAAAGAATATTCCTCTGTAAATGACATGCCTGCCGATGCGCGTAAAGAATTTTTGAAAGAGAACGTTAAGAGCAATTTTGGTTACAAATTTAACTTCAATACAGACTCGATGCGTTTTGGTGGTCTTACTAAAACTTTAAAATTTAACGCCGATTCCATGCGCTTTGGCGAGTTTGCCAAAAACTTTAAGTATGAAATGCCCATGGCTGCAATGGAAAATTTGAAAAATATGGGGCCTAAAATGGAGCGTATGCGGGTGATGATAGATAAGAACAACAAAGACGGCATGAAAAAGTTGAATAAAGAAATGAAAAAGCTTGCCGATGAACAACGCAAATATTACACCGGCCCTGAATTCAAAAAAAGAGTCAAAAGTTTAGAAAAAAGTTCAGCTGATTTAAATAAAATGTATGATAGTCCTGAATGGAAAAAAAGAATAGAGGACATAACCAAAGCATCAACAGATTTTGCAGATAAATCTAAAATCAGTAGCGAGGATTGGGCAAAATCGATACAAGAGCTTACGAAACAAAGCACTAAGTTTAGCCAGGATTTTATAAACAGCCCCGAATGGAAAAAATACCAGGACGAGATTGTAAAACAAGCATTGGAAGTTGCTAAAATGCAGCAAGGATCAGCAGAGCAAAAGGAAAAAATAAGGCAAATGGTTGATAAAATACGCGAAGAGAGTCGTACTGTAAGACCGCGTTTCAATATGGTGTGGAAAGCGGATAGTTCTGGAAGAACTGAGCGCCCTGAAAAAGCAGAGAAACCCGAAAAAGCAGAGCGTCCTGAAAAAGCTGAGAAACCCGAAAAAGCAGAGCGTCCTGAAAAAAAAGAAAAGACAGAGAGCACGGAAAAACCAAAAGATCCATGGCTTGGGGGTAAACCGTCAATATATTGATCGCCGTTAATTTCCCAAAACAATAGTTTTTCCATAATAACTATTAGTTGATTGAGTAAAGAGGAGGCGAGCTCCTCTTTGCCTGTTATATGTATTAGAAGACTTACGAAGTTTTAAAAACTTCGTAAGTCTTAACTCAACGGAATTTGTAATTTAGTATCCTCAACCCAAACGATACTTTTTTTATGCTCCAAAAGCTCAGTATTAGTAATTACGCGTTAATTGATGACCTGGAAATAAGTTTTGGCCCCGGCCTTAATATCCTCAC
>NZ_JBDTJZ010000047.1:0-20255 GCF_039935595.1 Mucilaginibacter sp.
TTCCAAATATACTGCGACTTTTCAGGATATTCCGATATCGGAATAGGAGCGGCTAAAACAATGGGAATAGACTTGATGGCCAATTTCAGGTCACCATATCTATCGCGCTCTATAAACGAGTTTTGGACGCGATGGCATATTTCTTTGTCTACATGGTTTAGGGATTATGTTTACATCCCATTAGGGGGTAATAGGGTGACTACACCACGATGGTTTGCAAATCTTTTTATTGTTTTTTTAATTAGCGGTTTTTGGCACGGGGCCAATTGGACATTTATTGCCTGGGGCGCCCTGCACGGTTTTTTTCTAATCGCAGAAATTTGCAAAAATTTGCTGTTGAAAAAAGCTGGGTATTCGTTTAGGCCAAATTTTTTAAAAAGCATTTTTCAGATCCTGATAACTTATTTATTGGTATCATTTGCCTGGATATTTTTCCGGTCGGCCGGTATGGACGAGGCACTTTATATAATCAAAAAGATCATGTCGTTTGATTTAAAAGAACCAGTCAATTTGGTGCTTGGTAAACCCGAGCTCCTGTTTGTTACGATTATGATCGTTGCATTGCTTGTTAAAGAATACTTCTTTCCCATTTTATCAACAAAAAACAACGCTCTTTTTGCCTTTGCCTTCATCGGTCTGGCTTTGTGTTGCTACCTGTTCGGGGTGTTTAACAACAAGCAATTTATTTACTTTCAATTCTAGAATATGAAAAGGGGTTTGGCCAAAGGAGTATTGCTTATGACATTTGTTGTTTTTATCGTCTCGTCGATGGACGACCTGACCAACTGGATAGCAAGGGCCAGAAATGAGAAAACGGGTTGGTGGGGTACCGACAGGCACAGATACGGAGACTTGTACGGGTTTACCTACCTATCTAAATTTCGCATACAAAACCCGCAAGGAAGCGATAACCTTCTCCGGTTTGATACGGTAGCGCCCCATACAAAGAAAATCGACCTATATGCTTTGAGCGATAGCTACGGATGGGGGTTGTTTGAACACCCGTCCCTGTTTAAAAATGTTAACAAAATAGTTTATACGAGACTGAACGACCGTCAAACCACAGATGTGACATTGGATAAGACGAAAAAGAATGTTCTATTGTTGGAAACCAGCGAACGAAATGTAAGGTTGGTATATGAGGATACAACATATATGCAGCACTTTTTTAACATAAAAGATACGGAAAACAATGTGTCTCCTGCTTTCAAAAAAAACGACGCGTTTAAATTGAAATATAAACTTAATGATATTGATGCAAATATTGAGTTCAACCTCTGGGATTACAGCTTCTTAACTCCTTTTAAGGAGTTTAAAGCCGATTTGTATTATTCCATGTTTAATCGGCTTAGCAAAGGTGCTTACCTGTCAGACGATAAAAAATATTTGTTGTATGACCTGACCATAGATACCGTGTACAAACAAAGCTCATTCAAGCCAGTAGACAAAAATGAATTGCGGGGAATAATAAAAGTTTTAAATAAAGTTTATGACCAGTATAGATCAAAGGGTTTTGATGAGGTGTACATTGCAATTATCCCTAACCCTGTCAGCATCTTGTACCCAAACTATCACGGTCTGATATATAACAACTTAATATCGTTGGTGCAAAACGACCGAACGCTTAAGTGTAAGGTAATTGACTTAAACAGGGTTTTCAAACAGACGAATGAACAGGTATATTGCTATTCAGACACCCATTGGAATCGTAATGGCGAAAGAATTTGGCTGTCTTTAGTAAACTCCGCTCTTCGCCCTTTTGTTGAATAAAGCAAAAAAAATGAATATATTCTCAAATCATAACGCTTTGTAATAACGGTAGTGTATCAAATGTGTGGGTAAAAACCTAATCAATTGAAAATCAGGAATAATATATAAATTTAAATCTGAAAATTTGATAAAGGGGATGGTATGAAAGTATCATCCCCTTTGCTTTGGGCCGGTAATGTACTAAAAATGGGTAGTGTATCAAACGTGTATACGTATTCATAAATCCTTTATATTGATAATTGCTTGCAAATCCTCCAAAAAGTTCGACACTTTGCCGCTTTCTGCTACTTTTGGCAGAAAACTGTCCACCCTTGGTGGATGGCTTTTCTTGTTTATATTCGGATATGTTTACTGTATATGTACTCTATTCCCCTGCTTTTAATAAAATTTATATCGGTAAAAAACCGAACATTAAATTGTGTTTTTTTTGTTAATAAATGGTCAATTAAATGGTTGGTAATGTTACAAATCAGGGCCTAATATTAAACCTGAAAAAAGGTTACGTTAACAAATTATCCGCACCGTAAAAATTCAGAATTAATACAGATTTGCGCTCGTGTCTTGTGTTTTTTAACGCATGCCCACTGCAAAATATCTGGCTCAATGATTTCATTATTACCATCCAAACGCTTATTTTTTCTTTTATTTTTTCTTGTAATCTCTAGCCTTGCCTCTTTTGCCCAAACCGTGCAAGGAACAGTATCTGATTCAAAAACCGGCGAAACATTAATTGGCGCCAACGTACGTATTGAAAAAGGAACAACCGTATTTAATACCGCCGTTAAACTGGACGGCACTTACCAGTTTAAAAATATACCAGCCGGCAGCTATAAACTACAGGTTAGTTTTATAGGGTATAAAACCACCAAAGAATATGAAGTTGAGGCGATAAAAGATAAGACCACTGTTTTAAATGTAGCTATGCTTGATAACTCGACAGCGTTAAACGAAGTGGCCGTTATTGAGTATGTGAGTAAAGAAACGGACAACTCGGCCCGTAACGTTGAGAAAAATGCCAATAACACCATGAATGTTATTTCGGCAAACTCAATAGCCCTATCTCCGGATGTTTTGGTATCTAATGTGTTAAGCAGGGTATCGGGTATCTCTATTGACAGAAACAACAGCGGCGATGCACAACATGTAATTATCCGTGGTATGGAAAAGCAATACAATACCACTTTAATTAATGGGGTTAAAATTCCAAGCCCTGATAATAAAAACAGGTATGTACCACTGGATATTTTTCCTGCTGACCTGGTAGAGAAAATTGAGGTTTCCAAATCATTAACCCCAGCAATGGAAGGCGATGCCTCAGGAGGTGTAGTTAACCTGGTCATGAAAACTGCTCCTGATCATTTACGTGTTGAAGGAAATTTTGGTACCGGCTACAGCCAGTTATTTTTTAACCGGCCATTTGTAAGTTTTGACAGAAGTTCCGTACGCAGTAAAGCCCCGGGCGAGTTGTTGCCGCCGCTTGGCGCTGCACTTATTACCGATTTTCCATATCAAAACCTGGTTACCAAAACAGGTAATGCCGCGCCAAATGCCAATGCCAGTTTAACTGTTGGCAACCGTTTTTTAAATAACAAGTTAGGGGTTATATTTTCAGGTTCATACCAAAATGCCTATCAGGGCGATAACAGTTTTGTGGTTGTACAAGAAAACACCGTTGGCCCGTCGCCTAATATTAATACCCCTAACCAGGAAACTGCTTTTCAAAGCTCATATAACCGCCAGTATTCTTCCAGGCTTAGTCGTTTGGGTGCCATTGCAGGTATTGATTATAAGTTTAATGCTAATAATAGTATCAACTTGTTTGGCACCTATTTACAGTTGAACGAGTACCGCGTACGTGAAACCCAAACATCAACTTATAGCGGTTACTCTTATCAAGGCTATGTGGCTACCAATGGCATAGATAATTTAACAGAAACCCGTACCGATCTGCAAAGCATTTATAATGTAACCTTAAAAGGCAAGCATCAAATAAATGATAATTTTAAGCTGGATTGGACCTTAGCAAACTCCGAAGCCGGCCATAAGCAACCGGATATTGCCACGTTTAAAACAACGTATAGCACCAGTCCTGCTCCGGGTGGTACAAACCAGCCAACACCCGGTAACCCGGGTAGTTCTACCTACGTTGCGCCTGGCATTATTAATGGGCCGGTATTAGTGGGCAACGAGTCGAGAGTATGGGCGCATAATACGGATAAGGATTTTTCGGGCTATTTGAACCTCCATTATGATGCTACTATTTTTGGTCGCAAAGCCTTGTTTACGGTGGGGGGTATGGCAAGACGTAAAACCAGGGACAATTTTGTTGATAGTTACAGCCTGCCAAATACCCTAGTTGCGGGTACTAACAATGCCGAGCCGTATACAACAGTACAGGATGCCACTTTTACATTTGCCAATAACCCGGGCAATGCGTTGGGCTCATCATACAGCGACCCGGGTGTTTACAGTTTTAATGAAAATATACAAGGCGGATATGCAATGTTACAGTATTTTGTTAATAGCCGTCTGGATTTCCTGGTTGGTGAAAGGGTTGAACATACTGACCAAAGCTATATGTCCAATTTACCGGCTACATTCCCCGGAAAATCAGCGGCTATAAACTATTCTGATTACTTACCAAGTGTCAACCTTAAATATGCACTAACTACTAACCAGGCTATAAGGGCGTCCTACTTCCAATCCGTTTTACGTCCCGCTTTTGCCGATTTTATTCCTTATCCAAACGCTACAGCTGACGATCCTTATGAAACCATAGGTAACCCCTATCTGCAACACACCGTTATCAACAATTATGATATAAGATACGAATTTTTCCCGGGTGTTTTTGATGAGTTTATGGCCGGTGCTTTTTACAAGTCATTAACCAACCCTATAGAAACAGTGCTTTCGGCCGGTACCAAAGGCGCTGCTTTATTTTTAGAACCTCAAAACCTGGGTAATGCGCACAACTACGGTGCGGAGCTGGTGGCAAAAAAATTCTTCGGCAACATTGGGGTATCTGTTAACTATACCTATACCCAATCGCAAATTACTACACCTAAAAGTATTGATATTATTAATGTAGGTGTAACCACCCGCGATCAAACACGGCCGCTACAGGGCCAGGCGGCACACATAGCAAACGTATCGTTATTATATAAAGACACCAAAAAGGGTATAGATGCCCAGTTATCATTGGCTTATACCGGCGAAAGAATACAGGCCGTATCAAAATACTATGGGTTGGATACCTGGGAAAAGCCCGCAACTTATCTTGATTTATCTGCGCAAAAGGAGTTAGGCAGACACTTCATTTTATTTGCAAAGGCCAACAACCTGTTAAACACACCTTACCAGTTATTCATTAAGCAAAATAACACCAATAACTATGTTGGTATTCTGAAATATGCGCATCAGAATAGCCCTAATTACACTACTGTTCAATATGATCAGTATTACGCCCGATACAATCTGGGCATGAGGTTCAAATTCTAATTAAAAAATAAATAAAAAAAGTAAATCATCATGAAAAATTTAAAAATCATTTCGTTAGGCCTTTCGCTTTTGGCGCTTGCTTCGTGCAGCAAAAAAACAGATAGCGTTGTTGTGTCTAAACCGCTAGTTCAAATCGGTAAAGCTATTAGCAACGCAAGTACATTAACCGCAGGAAGTTATAAAGGAACTTTCCTGGCAGGTCAAACTTATACCGTTAGCGGTGATATAACGGTAAATGCCGGCGATACCTTATTGATTCAAAAAGGTGTTAAAATTAATATGACCAACGGTGCAAACTTTATTGTTAACGGCGATTTAATAAGCTTGGGTACAAGCGATGCGCCAATTACAATTACCGACCCAAGTAAAACCAAACAAACAGGTGCTTCAACCGTAGCAAGTGACAATGCGTACACCGGCGGCTGGGGTGGCATTTATTGCAGCAACACCAGCAACCTGGTTGTTATTAAATGGACACACCTTGACTTTGGCGGCGCGGCTTTAAAAACTTTGCCTTTCCCGGCAAGCGCAGGTTTATCAGCAGGTGACCAATATGTATTATTTTTTGAGAACCCTAAAGGAGTGTTTATTTTAGAAGATTCATGGTTATACGGATCGCCTGATGATGCTACCCGTTTTTATGGCGGTTACTATAATATCATGAGGAACACAATGGAAAAATGTGGTAGTACTGGTGGCGACGGCTTCAATGCCAAAGGCAGCTCGGTTGGTAACATGGCTTATAACTTAATAATAGGTAGTGCTACAAACGGTACCAAAACCGCAAGTGATGGTACTACAGCAGGCCAGTGCCAGTTTACAATGTACAATAACACCTATGTTAATGACGGTTTTAGAAATACCGGGGTTTATGGTGCCAGAAGCGGTTCGGTTGAAATTGAAAACAACTCCAGAGCATTGGTATACAACAATCTTATTGTGGATTGTAATTTTGGGGTGCGTATTGCCGGTGGCCCGGGCGGTGCTAAAGTTTATTTAGCTGATACTACTTCAAGTACTACAGCCCTGTTCCCTAAAACAGCCTATGGTTACAATTATTATTATGCAGATAATGTAGCTATGGCTAACCAAATTGTACCTACCAGCGTGGCACAACCAGTTGTTACCCATCCGCAAGCTACTGATATTCCAAATATGGCCGCTTTATTGGGTACTAATTACACTTTCGGCGCCGTTTATGATGGTACAACATTAGTGGGCAAAAACAACCCTATGTTTGTTAACTATTCGCTACCAGCTGCTGCAAATTTCTGGACCACACAGGCATCTGTGGATAGTTATAACTTCCACCTGCAAGCAGGTTCGCCGGCTGCTGGTAAAGGCACTACCAATGGCAATTTAATTAAACCAATTACTACCGGCATACCGGTTGATCCAACTTTCGGTTCAAGCGAAATAACCCTACCGGGAGCCGATATGGGGGCTTTCCAACTTAACGGTACCGGAAACCACCATTAATATTAAAAATACAATCTTTAAAAAAAAACTATAACGAAGCGTTATTGCCAGCGATTGAGCGGCAATAACGCTTCGTTAATTACAACATATATTTAATGAAACATATTAAAATAGGGTTATTTAGTTTTTTGATACTTAGTGTATTATCCTGCAACAAATCGGCCGATACGACACCGGCAAAAAATGACACCACTACAGTTGTGCGACCGCCTGTGGTGGTAACATTTCAATCTACAAATTACAATCCATCTTCATTAGATACTACGAAGCTGTTTAATAGCACACCTGTAGTGAATAATTTGGCTAATACCGGCCTGTTCGAAATTTCGGGCGTAGCTGCCAGTCGGATAAATGCAGGTATATTATATATTCATAATGATAGCGGTAACTCGGCCCAGGTTTATTTAACTGATGCAACAGGTGCCGACAAAGGAACACTTTCATTAACCACAGTTGGCAACCGCGATTGGGAGGATATTGCTGTTGGCCCGGGCCCTATATCAGGCACCAGCTATATTTACGTTGCTGATATTGGCGATAATGATTCCAAGTATGGCTCGATATTTATTTACCGCTTCCCCGAGCCTAATTTAACCGGGAAAACAGTGCCGTATGTCACCAATATCACATCGGTTGATGTTATTGAACTAAAATATCCCGATGGTCCGCATAACGCAGAAACATTGATGGTTGACCCATTGACAAAGGATATTTATATTGCCAGTAAAGAAAGTAATCTATCTAAAATTTATGTTGCGCGTTATCCGCAAAATATTACATCGGCAACTACATTAAGCCCGGTGGTACAATTGTTTTTTAACAAAGCCACAGGTGGGGATATTTCGCCGGATGGGACAGAAATATTGCTAAGAAGTAATCAGTTAATATGGTATTGGAAATTCCCCGTAGGTACTTCTATATTTACAGGATTGTCCACCCAACCACAAGTTGCACCGTACGCTAATAATGAATCGCAAGGCGAAGGTATTGGTTTTGCGGCAGATGGTTCAGGTTACTACACTACAACCGAAATAAGAGGTTATACGGGTAAGCTGGCTACCGTTTCTTTTTATAAAAGAAAGTAAATTCGATCCTCTTGACCTACAATTACCTCACTCCATACCTTAAATTCATGGTGTTGTGCATTGCCTTCAAATCATCCAAAAGGTAGACATTTCGCGGGTTCCCGCTACTTTTTTAAAAGCCACTCTACAGAGTGGCTTTCTTGTTTTTATCAACTCGTAGCGGTTTCTATCAAAGGCTTGTTATATCACTTACTTTTGGTGGCTTATTTAGTATGGAAATAAATTAAGCTTTGGGCAAACTAAAGTAAAATGTTGACCCTTTGCCTATCTCACTTTCTACCCATACCTTGCCATTGTGCCGATATATAATTTCGGCTGACAAATAAAGGCCCAAACCAAAACCGGGAATAGCTTGGGTAGCTGTATTTTCTATCCGGTAATACCGGTCAAATAACTTTTCCTGATCTTCGGGTTTTATACCCATCCCCTCATCTTTTACACTAACCTGAATGGTGCCATTCACTTCTTTGCAGGCAATTTCAATATTTTTGCCTTTTGGCGAGTACTTTATTGAATTGCTTAAAAAGTTGTTGATCACCTGGCCAATTTTATCCCTGTCGGCTTTTACAACTAATGATGAGCACGGCAGAAAGACGATGTTATGATTTACTGTCGTCAGCATAACCTCTTCCACTGTTTCATTAACCAGGACATCTATTTCGAAAGTTTGCTCGTTCAAATAAATTTTACCGGCTTCAAAACTGGAAACATTTAAAAAGCCGTTGATCATGGCAGTCATTTTCTTAACCTGATTATGTGCTTTATCCAGCTTATCAATTCTAAAAACATCTTCGTCTTTTTTTGCCCTGGCAGCTAATAGTTGAATATATCCCTGGAGTGAGGTAAGCGGGGTTTTAAGTTCATGGCTCACCATCGCTATAAAGTCATTCTTCCGGATATCATCCAGCTTGTTAATCGTAATATCGTGCAATACGCCCGTAAAATAGGCCGGCTTATTATCTGTATCATTAGATAGGTCGCCATTGCCCCTCACCCAGCGAAGCTTTCCATCATGAAATCCCCGCAGCGGATATTCTACATCAAATTTTATCCCCTTGTTAATATTGGCTTCGGCTGCGTCAGTAACTAAAGTTTGGTAATTTTTATCAATTTGGGCAATCGCCCCTTCATAGGTCATTTGTTCATCCCTATTAAAGCCAAATATCTCTTTAAGGCGCGGGGATGGAATAAATTCTTGAGTTTGGAGGTTGATAGACCACATTCCCATCGCTGCAGAATCTATGGCTATACCCAGCATTTTATTACTTACATTTAACTCCTGCTGTATTTTTTTTAATTCTGTAATATCATTAAAAGTAATAATAGCTCCTGAATTTTTATGATCTGCCTGCTGTACATAAGGCATGGTCATGATCTGGTACCATTTACCATTATTAGTTTCAATTTCTTTGGTTATCACAGATCCTTCTGCCAGTACTTTTTTAATATCGTCTAAAATGGTTTCAAACTTGATATTGGTAGAAATATTGCTGAGCGGCCTGCCGATATCTGTTTCCAGCAAATTGATCTGCTTTACAGTACCCGGCGAGAATTTCATTAATCGCAGCTCATTATCAATAAATAATTGCCCGTTTATGTTACTCCTAAAATAGTTATTCAGGTCGTCATTAATTTCCAGCAGTTCTTTGTTTTTTAGCTGATAATCTGAATTAATAGTATGTAGCTCCTCATTAACCGATTGCATTTCCTCGTTGGTACTTTGCATTTCTTCATTGGCGGATATCAGTTCCTCATTAAAGGATTGTAAGTTTTCGTTGGATGCATCCAACTTTTCGTTAGCGGCATGAAGCTTATCTTTTAATTCCTTCAATTCCTCTTCCAAATTAACAACGTATTGATCAAGGTATATTTTTTCATCAAATACGGTTTCTTTAAGCGCGGAGGTAATTGATTTCTCTTCACTAAAGGTTACCAGTAATAATTTCCCTTCACCTTTTACTATTAATGGACTTACCGACAAGCTTACTTTAATAATAAGTTGGCCCTGTTTAATTTTTATCCCATTAAGTACAACGCTCTCATTTGTTTTTAATGCCTTTTTGCTTAAGGTATTAAAAGCTACGGCAAGCGGTTTGGGTAAAAGTTCGGGCAGGTTTGAGCTAAAATGCTTATTGAGCAAATACCTGGTTGTATCACCATAAAATTTTATTACCTGGTTATTTTCATCTATGCAAACTGCAACATAATCCAACTCTTTAGCCAAGCCTTCCTGCATGACTTCGGCCATGGTATGGTTAGTATCTTTAGAGCCTTCATTCTGCAAAATCCGCGACGTTTTGGGTTTAGTATCCAAAAAATCAGGCATTGAAAACGCATCGAAATTTACCGCCCGTTTTGTTTCCAGGTTTTTATATATCTTCCATTTTTTATTAACCACTTCCAGGTTTTTGATGATAGGTATAGGGTTTTCGCTGCTACCCAGAAATAAATAACCATGCTTTTTAAGCCCAAAAAGCATCATGGCAAATATTTTCTTTTGCAAAACCGGGGCCATATATATCAACAAGTTGCGGCAACTTATCAAATGCATATTGCAATAGGGTGGGTTTTTCACCAGGTCATGCTGTGCAAAAATCAGCATCTTGCGGATGATTGGCTTAACCCGGTAATTATCCCCTTCTTTTAAGAAATACTTTTCAAGCCGCCCGGCCGAAACATTTTTTGAAATGTTTTTATTATAAATTCCCTTACCTGCATGTACTAAGGCAGCACTATCAATATCAGTAGAAAAAATCTTCACAACTGTATCTGCTGTTTGGTCTGTTAATAGTTCGGCTATCAATATGGCTATAGAATAAGCCTCTTCGCCTGTAGCACGCCCGGCTACCCATATTTTCAATTCCTCGCCCGGTGCTAAATCTTCGATGATTTGGGGTAATACCTTGCTTTTTATAAAGTCAAACGCTTCTTTGTCCCTGAAAAATGAGGTAACACTGATCAGAAATTCTTTAGTAAGGGCCTCTACTTCCATAGGGGTAACCTTTAAAAAGTTAAGATAATTTACGAGCGTTTTAAAATTACCATTGGCAGCCCTTCTTTTAGTTCTTCTTAATATGGTAGGTAACTTATAGTCTGTAAAATCAAGTGGCGATCTTTCTTTGATCAACTCGATGATTGCTGCCAGGTTCTTTTCATCATCTGCTTGATCAGCGGGTAAAATGCCTTCGTTTTTTATATAATCTTCAATCGCATCCGGCATTGCCGCCGGTTCCAACACAAAATCTACCAGGCCGGTAGCAATAGCATGTGATGGCATACTGCCAAACTCCGAAGTTTCAGGATTGCGGGCAATTACCATGCCGCCCGCCTTTTTAATAGCTTTAACACCTTCGGTACCATCAGAACCTAAGCCGGACAAAATAACACCAATGGCCTTTTTGCCGTAATCTTCTGCAAGCGAATTAAAGAAAGTATTAATAGTTAAATGGGGGTTTTTTACCTTTTCTTTATCTGTTAAGTATAACTTATTGTCCTGTATGGTCATGAACTTATCACTTGGGATAAGGTAAACCTGGTTGCATTGAACCGTCATGCCATCTTGGGCCTGTTCAACAACCAATTTACTGTGCCGGGCTAATAGCTCAACCATCCTGCTTTTAAAATCGGGCGACAAATGCTGCACAATAATATAAGAAACACCATCTAAAGGGGTATGGTCAAAAAAAGAATTGATCTCTTCCATGCCGCCTGCAGAGGCACCTATAGCAATAATATGGTGTGGGATAACATTCAACAGGTCAGGATTTTAAAGAGCGGAGTTAGAATTATAAAAAAATTCTTATTGGGCAAAGCACAAAGAAATCAAACTTACAACTATTATTTTGAAAATCAACAGGATAGTTACGAGCTTTACACGTTAAAATATTTTTACTTTTGCAGCATCCGGGATAAAAACCCGGCAACTTAGTATGACCAAAGAACTTGAAATAGTTTGCCCACCGGGGCAGCAAGAAGACGAGGGCGCATTAAAAAAAATAGCCGCCAACGCGCTACATATCACCCCTCAAAAAATTACGGCAATACAGGTACTTAAACGGTCAATAGATGCAAGGGGCCGCCGTGTGGTATACCGTATGCAGGTTAAGGTTTTTGTAGATGAAGTTCATCAGCCCGAAACTTATAACGTCACTTATCCTAATGTCAAAAATGGCCAGCCGGTAATAATTGTTGGCGCCGGGCCAGCCGGCTTATTTGCCGCCCTGCAATGTATAGCACAGGGGCAAAAACCTATTGTGCTTGAGCGTGGGAAAGCGGTTAAGGACCGTCGCCGGGATTTAGCTAATATTAATAAACAAGGGTTGGTAAATCCCGAATCTAACTATTGCTTTGGCGAGGGTGGGGCAGGTACCTACTCGGACGGGAAACTGTATACGCGCTCCACTAAGCGGGGTGATGTAAACCAGGTATTGAAAACCTTTGTGGCGCACGGCGCAACCGAAGATATTTTGATTGATGCCCGCCCGCATATAGGCACCAACAAACTGCCGCAGATAATAACCGCCATGCGCGAAACCATTTTAAATGCCGGCGGTGAGGTTAGGTTTGACGCGAAGGTAACCGAACTATTAATTGAAAACGATACTATAAAAGGTGTGCAACTAGCAGGTGGAGAAAAGCTATATGCTAACGCGGTTATACTGGCAACGGGCCATTCGGCGCGCGATGTGTTTGAGATGCTGCACCGTCAACATATTTTGATAGAGGCCAAGCCTTTTGCACTGGGTGTGCGCATTGAGCACTCGCAGCAAATAATTGATCAGGCACAGTACCATTGCGAATACAGGGGCGAGGACCTGCCGCCGTCTTACTATAATTTGGTGGAGCAGGTGGATGGGCGCGGGGTATTTTCATTTTGTATGTGCCCCGGCGGCATTATTGCCCCCTGCGCTACCGAACCTGAAGAAATAGTAGTAAATGGCTGGAGCCCATCCAAACGCAATAACCCTTATGCCAATTCGGGCACAGTGGTGCAGGTTAATTTGGAGGATGTGGAGGGCGATAATAATGATCCGTTTAAAATGCTGAATTTTCAGCACCATATTGAGCAGCTGGCTTATAAAGCAGGAGGCGGTAACCTGGTTGCTCCGGCGCAGCGGATGATTGATTTTGTAGAGGGCCGCCTGTCAACAGACCTCCCAAAAAACTCGTACCTGCCGGGTGTAAAAAGTGTACAACTAAAAGATATTCTTCCAGGTTGGATAACCGAAAGGTTACGCAAAGCATTACCTGCCTTCGGTAAAAAAATGAAAGGATACTATACCAACGAAGCTATTTTGGTAGGGGTAGAGTCGCGCACCTCATCGCCCATAAAAGTACCAAGGGACAAGGAAACCTTGCAGCATCCGCAGGTTAAAGGTTTATTTCCCTGCGGAGAGGGCGCTGGTTATGCCGGTGGCATTATATCCGCGGCAATTGACGGTATAAATTGCGCGGTGGCTTGTCTGAACCATGATTTGTAGGATTTTAGGATGACCTGATTTAAGCCAGGCTAAGTGCGATTCGCCTCTTGAGAGGGGAACTTTTATCATTAATCCAACTCCAGGCAATTAAAACCCGCATTTTGCAGTAAGGTTTCAATATAACGCGGCGATAGGCCGTTGGTTACTACCCTTAAAATATTGTCGCGGTCCTCGAGGTCAAAGTTCCATTCTTTAATTGAGCGTACGGCTTTAAGCAGGGGTTTCACTTTTTTGATCTGCTCAGGTTCCGAAACGCTGGTGGTAAATACTAATATTTCCATTGGTGTAAGTTTTGTTTTTATTTTTCTGTCATTTCGAAACGCAGTGAGAAATCTTAGATGCTTTTCATTAAGTGCATGCTGTTTAAGATTTCTCCTCGTTCCTCGTTCGAAATGACAAATATATTTTGATAATTATTCAGTAGGCTTCAAAGGTTCATCAACCACATCATCCCAATTATGATTTGCAAACGGGTGACTGCCGCGATGACCGAATGGCCCACAGCCATGTTCGCGCATTTTTTGTTTAAATTTTTCGCGCTCTTCGGGGGTCATGTTTTTAAAACGTTCTTCCATTTTATGGCGCATCCATCCACGGCCGCCTCCCCATCCACGGCCACCGCCGCGGCCAAAGCCAAATAAAAGCTTGCATAAAACAAATATGCCCACGGCCTGCGCAAAAGTAATGGTGGTTACGTGTAAAATATCGGGTAGTAGCGCGTTCCATAGTCCCATAACGGCTAATCCGGCCAGCGAAACGAAAGCCGCTATCCCCAAAGGGATAAAAATAAAACGGCCCTTAAAAAAGAATTTTTTCATGTTTTTAAAATTTAATATTTTGTTATTTCATCATACAATTGTTGTAGCCTGTCGCGCAAATGCACCACCGCATACCGCTTGCGCGATACCAGGGTATTAACATTTACACCGGTTAGTTCGGCTATTTCGGCAAAGGTCATATCGTCCAGTTCCTGCCAAATAAACACCTGCTTTTGCTCTTCGGGCAATTCATCCAGCGCTTTAAATAATTGTTCCCAAAAAAGGTTGCGCAGGTATTCAGTTTCGGGTGTGCTTTCTTCGGTAAGCAGTATGTCTTTAAAATCAAAGGGGTCGTCTTCGTCGGTATTTTCGCCTATCAGCATATCATCCAGCAAAGTCTCTGATTTTTTTTTATGCTTATCAATGATCTTGTTTTTGGCCACCTTATATAACCAGGCTCCGGTTTGTTCAACAGGCTCGGCGTTTACCAACGCGCTAAACTGGTACCAAACATCCTGCAGAATGTCTTCGGCATCGGCGTCACTTTTTACACGCTTGCGGATAAAGCCCAGCAGGTTTTTACCATATAGCTTTATGGCTTGCAGAATGTTGCTTTGCTTATCGTCCGATGTCATTAAGGTGGTAACCAATGTATTGCTGTTTAAAGGTATAGACGATTGTGCCTTTAAAACATTTTAAATTATTTTTAATTTTTTTTTTGACGAATCACTGACTGCCACGAGCCCCTGCTTTACCGGCTTGGCTTAATATTTGAACTAAGGGTATTATGACTAATAAAAAAACATTGGTTTTAGGCGCAACACCTAATTCGGCACGTTATGCGTATTTGGCCGCTAACCGCTTGGTTAGTCACGGCCATAGCATTGTTAACGTGGGTATAAAAACCGGTGAGGTTGCCGGCGTACCCATTGAGAAACCCGAGGTGATACATAACGATATTGACACTATTACTTTATATGTTGGTCCGCAAAACCAGCCGCAGTTATATAATTATATTTTAGCTACCAACCCCAAACGCATCATATTTAACCCGGGTGCCGAAAACGAGGAGCTTAAACGTATGGCAACCGAGCAAGGTATTGAAACAGAGGAGGCTTGTACGTTGGTGCTGTTATCTATAGGCCAATATTGACTAAGATTTGTAGGATTAGCAGAATTTTAGGATTCTTTTAAGGGCTTTAAATGATTATAGATTTATAGGATAATATCCTATCATCCAATAGATCATAAAAATCTTAGTCAATTATTACACCACGTTAACACTAATGCCATAAATTGCTGTTAAACTTGTATCACAAAAAACAACAGGTGCTTATATCATCTGCAACGCAACAAGTTATATAAATGAAAATTGGAATAGTTTGTTATCCAACCTTTGGCGGAAGCGGGGTTGTTGCCACCGAGTTAGGTAAAGCCCTTGCCGACAATGGGCACCAGGTTCATTTTATTACCTATAACCAACCTGCCCGGTTGGATTTTTTTTCGGAAAACCTTTTTTACCACGAGGTATCGGTATCTAAATATCCGTTGTTTGATTATCCGCCGTATGAGCTGGCATTGGCCAGCCGCCTGGTTGATGTGGTGCGGTTTGAAAAACTCGATATTTTGCACGTGCATTATGCTATACCACATGCCTCGGCAGCGTTTATGGCTAAACAAATATTGATGACCTATGGCATTTACATCCCCGTGGTTACAACGCTGCATGGTACCGATATTACATTGGTGGGTAAAGACAGGACATACAAGCCGGTAGTTACTTTTTCCATCAACAAATCTGATGGGGTAACCGCGGTATCTGAAAATTTAAAGCAAGAGACCTACGAGTTTTTTGAAATAGAGAATGATATCAGGGTGATTCCCAATTTTATAGATCTTAACCGTTTTAGCCTAAAAGCCAAAGATCATTTTAAGAAAGCTATAGCGCCTAACGATGAGAAGATTTTGGTGCATACTTCCAACTTCCGTAAGGTTAAACGTACCGAAGATGTGGTAAAAATATTCGCCAAAGTGCGCGAAAAAATACCCTCAAAATTATTAATGGTGGGCGATGGCGGCGAACGGTCAGACTGTGAGCAGCTTTGCCGCGATCTGGGTGTGGGAGATGATACCCGCTTTTTAGGTAAGCAAGATGCCATTGAAGAAATATTATCAGTTTCAGACTTGTTCCTGATGCCATCTCAGTCAGAAAGCTTTGGTTTGGCCGCCCTGGAGGCTATGGCTTGCAAGGTGCCTGTTGTCAGCTCGAACGCGGGTGGCTTACCCGAATTAAATATTGATGGGGTTACCGGTTTTTTAAAAGATATAGGAGATGTTGAAGGAATGGCTGAAAAAGCCATATTTATATTAGAGGACGAGGCCCGCCTGGCAACTTTTAAAGAAAATGCGCTGGCACGCGCCCGCGAGTTTGACCTTGCCCGCATATTGCCACTATATGAAAACTATTATATTGAAGTAATTGAAAAAAGTAAGGCAGGTGCTTTATAATCCAAACTATTTGGCAAGGTTTATGTATTATCATTATTAAATAATACATACATATCATGAAAAACATATTTAAGCTTCTGTTACCCGTTTTAGCAGTTATCTCCATTTTTTCGGCCTGCTCAGGCATTAAAAACTTACCTGCCGCTGCAACCGGCGCAACAAGGGGCCATTTTGTAGGCACCTGGACATTAAATAATGTAGCTTATGATGGCTTGCTGCGCGGCTCGGTGCAAACCGTATTTGATCAGGCTCAGCCCGACGCGTTTATAGGCAGTACCTGGCAGTTAACCAACAGCGGAAACGGTATTTATACACTTAATGGCGGTACATCACAAACCATTTTCTGGTCTGTTTATAACGACAAGGTATCAGGTACCAATCAATTCCAGTTTAAAAAAATATACCAGGGCGATGCCCCTAAAAATGTAACTGATGGTTACCGTTTAATTATTGATAATAACGATGGTAATACCATGACGCTGAGATCGCCGGTTGACTATAATGGTAAAACGGGGTATGTGGTTTATAGCTTTAGTAAGAATAAGTAGAGGTTAAGGTCGAAAGGATAAAGGTAAAAGGCTCAAGGTGGATAACGCTTTGAGCCTTTTTATTAATTCAATTTAACTTAAAGTGTCAAGAACCGTTTAACATCGTTTAACACTTTTTGACAGATTATTTTTATATATAATTGATAATCAAATAGTTGATAAAAAATAGAGCAAAAAAGTGTTAACCATGATTTTTGCTTATAGATTAAGTATTTGCGTTTAATCTATAATTGTCATTTCGAACGAGGTACGAGGAGAAATCTTTTCAAGCGAGTTATTTTTCGCCCTACTCGGTAATCTTGTATGATGTGATAATTGAATCTTTAGAAAAATTAAATATTAAGTCTTTCCCATAAACGGGGTCTATATCCCTACCATAATCAATAATGATTTTATAGTATAGATGGTGGTTCTCAATTCCGTCGGATTGTCCTAAAAGGTTTTCTAACTCACTTACTGTTATAGTTTTCTATAAGGTCTTTTAGCATTGCAGCGCGATGTTGAGGAGGAAAACCGTCATCACTATGATCTTGCCATTGCTGGTTATTAAATTTTGTGTTAAACGTGCATGATATGATAAGCAAAGCTGATAGAAATAGGAAAGCTTTAACACGTGTTTTCATAATTGCAATTTAAATGTTCAATAGCAAAGTTGTATAAGATCTCTCACTACGTTTCGAGATGACAGAAAAATTAGCTTTTTGCTTTAAGCCTTCCGCTTTCAGCTCTAAAAACCTACTCCACGAGTACCAACGCTAAGCTTACCGGCTTGCTGATATCAGTTATACGGCTTCGGTTGGGATATAACCGCCCTGTTTTTTGATCAATGGATAGTACATTTATGCTATTACTTTCTTCGTTAGCCACCACTACAAATTTCCCTGCGGCATCAATTGTAAAATTACGAGGCAACTTACCCATGGTGCGTGGATATTCTAAAAGCGTTAATTTACCGTCAACGGGGCTAATCATATAAACATTAAATACATCAGCCTTTCCAAGGGTAGAGGTATAAAGGTATTGACCGTTAGGCGCAATGTGCATATCAGCGGCTTCCAACTTATCCTTAAAACCAGGTTCTGCCTGCATGACTACGGTTTGTATAGGTTTTAATTTAGCGCCATCAACGCTATAAACGGTTACTTGAGCTGCCATTGCCTGTAACAGGTATAAATATTTACCATCTGCCGAAAAATCAATACAGCCTGGCCCGCTGCCGGGAGTAACACTTACAAAACTCGGATCTTCGGGTGTAAGCGGCGGGATTTTTGATGCCTTATAACGATATATGTTTAATTTATCTGTGCCTTGGTCGGCGTAAAATAAACGTTTCTCATCGGGCGATAAGATAGCCGAACGTACATGCGGCCCTGCCTGGCGTTCTTTATCAATGCTGCTGCCTTCATCTTGTATGGTTTGCGTAACAGCACCTAATGAGCCATCCTTATTAACAGGCAATACCATTAAACTACCCGAACCGTAGTTGGATACTAAAATGTTTTTCTGTGCCTTATCAATAATTAGGTGTGTGGGGTGGTTGCCGGTTGGCTGGCTGTTTAATGCTACCAATTTGCCATTTACTTTATCAAACTTAAACGCGTTTAGGGTAGCGCCTTTATCAGTTTCGCTTAACGCATAAACAAACTTCCCATCATTGCTGATGCATAAAAAGGGGGTGATACCTGCAACGTCTATCTGGCTCAAATAAGCAAGGTTGCCGGTTTCTGCATAAAGCCGATATACGAAAATAGCTTTATTGCCATCTTTTGCGGAGTTGCCTATCAGCAGGTCGAAAGTTTTTGGTGCTTTTTTCTGCGCGAAGCCAAATAGTGGCAAAGCTAATAGTAAGGTTATGAGTATTTTTTTCATGACAGGTTATATGTCAGTAATACAAATTAACAAAAAACGCCCCGGTTTGCGGAGCGTTTAGTTTTATTTTATCAAATGTTTTAGCTGTATGATCTCTTTCTCATCTAAAAAGCGCCAGCGGCCACGCGGTAGATCTTTTTTGGTTAGGCCGGCGTATACTACGCGGTCCAGTTTTACCACTTCATAACCCAGGTGCTCAAATATGCGCCGAACGATGCGGTTTTTACCGCTATGTATCTGTATACCGATTTCGCGTTTGGATGCGCCTGCTACGTACGATACTACATCGGGCTTAATCAAACCATCCTCAAGTTCCAACCCAAACTGAATTTTGTTTAGGTCGCCCTGTGATAAGCTTTTACTTAATTCAACCTGATATAATTTGGTGATCTGGCTGCGTGGGTGCGATAGTTTATCGGCCAGGTCGCCGTCATTGGTCATTAATAATAAACCCGTGGTATTTCTATCTAAACGGCCAATAGGGTAAATACGTTCGCGGCTGGCTTTTTCCACCAGGTGCATAACCGTACGTCGCTCCTGCGGGTCTTCGGTGGTAGTGATATAGTCTTTAGGTTTATTTAATAATACATAAACCATTTTTTCGCGTTTCAGCGTTTCGCCGTTATAGCGTATCTCGTCCTTTATAGGGTCAATTTTTGCGCCTAATTCGGCCACAACCTCACCGTTAACAGATACTACACCTGCCAGTATCAGCTCATCAGCCTTACGGCGCGAACATATACCCGCGTTGGCAATGTAGCGGTTAAGCCTTATCA
The DNA here is from genome assembly GCF_039935595.1 of Mucilaginibacter sp. Classification (GTDB taxonomy): domain Bacteria; phylum Bacteroidota; class Bacteroidia; order Sphingobacteriales; family Sphingobacteriaceae; genus Mucilaginibacter. The sequence continues at coordinate 19,772 of NZ_JBDTJZ010000047.1, forward strand.
GGTTATCGTTTACGCTTGGCTTTTTGGGGCGCAGTGTTTTTGCCGGTATATCCCGTTCCAAAGGATTGTGCCTTGGTGTAACCTTGCGTACATAAGGTAGGTCTGCTTCAGTAAACTCACGTTTTTTAAAGCCGCCTTCGCGTGGTGGCTTACTGTCGAAGTTTCTTTTTGGCCTGTCGGATGAAGGCTTATCAGAACCGAATTTATCTTTTGAGTAGGGCCTACCTGATGAGGTTGGCCTGTTTGAACTGAATTTATCTTTTGTAAACGGCCTTTTATCGCCCGAAGATTCTTTACTAAAACTTTTAGGCGGGCGGTCATCATTGCCTGCCCTGCCTGAGTAAGGTTTGGCTTTAGGTTCGAAGTTTCTTTTTTCGCCTGATGGTTCGCCTTTGCTGAAAGATCTTGGCGGACGGTCATCGTTGGTTGGCCTGCCTGAATAAGGTTTGTTTTTTGGCGAAAAGCTTTTTTTGTCGCCATAACC
>NZ_JBDTJZ010000048.1:0-3982 GCF_039935595.1 Mucilaginibacter sp.
AGGTCCATTCGCTTTTTATCCTGCGCGGACGAAGGCAGGTTATATTTAGAAATAAATATCTGCTCAAAACCCAGTTTCTGCGCTTCGGCAATACGTTGTTCAATGCGGTTTACGGCACGTATCTCGCCGGATAGGCCTATCTCGCCGGCAAAGCAGGTTTTAAAAGGGATAGGTATATCCTCATGCGAGGATATGATGGCAGCGGCCAGCCCAAGATCAATAGCCGGGTCCTCAACCCTTATGCCGCCGGTTATATTTAAAAATACATCTTTAATGCCCAGTTTAAAACCACAACGTTTTTCTAACACGGCCAACAGCATGCTCATGCGTTTGGTATCAAAGCCGGTAGCGGTACGCTGTGGCGTGCCATAAGGCGATATGCTTACCAAAGCCTGGGTTTCAATCAGCATGGGTCTCATGCCCTCTAAAGTAGCTGATATGGTGATACCACTCAGCGGTTCATCGCGCTGCGATAACAATATTTCGGATGGGTTTGATACCTCGCGCAGACCCTCGCCCAGCATTTCATAAATACCCAGTTCGGACGCCGATCCAAACCTGTTTTTAATGGTGCGCAATATGCGGTAAACATGGTGCCTGTCGCCCTCAAACTGTAAAACGGTATCAACCATGTGCTCCAGTATTTTAGGGCCGGCTATCATACCATCCTTGGTGATATGGCCAATTAAAAACACCGGGGTAGCGCTCTCTTTAGCAAAGCGAAGCAGCTCCGCTGTACACTCCCGCACCTGCGATACACTGCCCGGGGTAGATTCGATATGCGCGGAGTGCAGGGTTTGTATCGAATCTACGATCACAATATCCGGCTGCAGTTCTTCTATTTGTTTAAATATGTTTTGGGTAGAAGTTTCAGTGAGTATAAAGCAGCCTTTGCCCCCCCCGCCCCCTAAAGGGGGTGCTTGATTTGCGCCACCTGATATTACTCCCCCTTCAGGGGGTAGGGGGGCTAATCTTTCCGCCCGCATTTTTATCTGCTTATCACTTTCCTCGCCTGATATATATAATACCTTTTGATTGGGCATGTTCAACGCCAGTTGCAGCATCAGGGTTGATTTACCTATACCCGGCTCGCCGCCAATTAATACCAATGAGCCGGCCACAATGCCGCCACCTAATACGCGGTTAAATTCTTTATCGGGGGTTAGTAGGCGTTGTTCTTCGCTAAAGGTGATCTCTGATACCTCAACCGGTTTATTGGCACGCTGCTGTGTAGTATTGGCCGAAACTTTCCACATAGGTACTGAGGTATTGGGTTTTTCCAGTATCTCCTCTACAAAAGTGTTCCATTGCTGGCATGACGGGCATTTGCCCAGCCACTTAGCCGATTCAAAGCCACAGCTTTGGCAAAAATATGCGATCTTAGTTTTAGCCAATTTGATTTACGATTTCAGAATTACGATTTACGATTAAGCAAATGTGCAGATTAATTTGGGATTGGCAAATAAAATTACTAAAAAAATTAGTATTTAACGTTCGGTGGTGGGAATTTTACTTGATCAGTTTTAGGGGTTGGTGGTGGAAGTTGGTAAGTAGTTTCGAATTTTAGCGAGTCATTACTTGGATGCAGTTTTACATTTTTATAGGTATTGTTTATCCAATCAAATGTCATCAAAATTGAATCCTGCTTATTATCCCGCTCCCGTGTAATGCGCCTCTTTCCATTTTTCCAGGTAATAATTATTTCATAAGCGGAGCCATCAACCATACCAAAATGCTCCGTTGTATCTAATGTTTTATACTTTAATTCTTCAAGCTTTTTATTTATAGTATCCCAATAGGCTTGAGTTATTTTTCCTTTGTAGTATTTGCCATCTTTAGCAGTAGATGCGCCACGATAATAATTATATTCTAACGAACTATCAATTCTAATAGCGGCTCCCCTGTCAAGCCATGTTCCTATCTTTGCAAACTCAATTTTAGTTATCTCATTATTCCTAGGAACCGGCTTATTACAAGCGGCAAATAGTACAAGCAAAAGGAAATATTTTATATTCCGCATCTCAATTTAGGTTTGTACTAATATAGCATTTTTAATAGCTTAGGTTATGGATAAGAAATTGGTTTTAGAATGGGTACCCGCCGCATACGCAACGGATAAGATTGCCGTTGCCAAAAATAAAGGGAAAGCAGTATCAGGAAAAGTCGCTCAAATTGTAAAAAGCACCGGCCTTTATTCAACTAAAAAATCCCTAAAACAAAAAATGTGCAAACGCTAAGCATCTGCACATCTTTGTATCTGCACATCTATAATTTAATCTCTTCGTCCTTAGCGTTAAAGAAATGAAACTCCGTTATCTGGTAAGCCGGGTTGCTTTTAACTTTTATCCATTGGTTATACTTAACCAACCATTTCATTTGGCGGGTAATTAATCCTTTTTTAATGTAGGCCTCAATGTAAGGGTGCACGCAAAGATTAATACCTTTTTCGTTTTGCTCGGTTAATATGTAATTAAAGTTATTTTCAATATCATCCAGCAATAAAATAGTTGGACGTATAGTACCGGTGCCGCCGCAAGCCGGGCAAACTTCGGTAGTAACAATGTTCATTTCGGGCCTAACACGTTGGCGGGTAATTTGTACCAGCCCAAATTTACTTGGCGGCAAAATGGTATGCTTTGCACGGTCATGCGCCATTTCGGCTTTTAAATAGTCAAACAGGTCCTTGCGGTTGTTTGGTTTGTGCATATCAATAAAGTCAACCACTACAATACCACCCATATCGCGCAGGCGCAACTGGCGGGCAATCTCTTTAGCGGCCTCTTTATTAACCATAAAGGCGTTTTCTTCCTGGTTCTCTTTATTGGCGGTGCGGTTGCCGCTGTTAACGTCAATAACATGCAGTGCTTCGGTATGCTCAATAACCAGGTAGGCGCCGCCTGCCAGATTTACTGTTTTACCAAAAGCACCTTTTATTTGCTTATCAACACCGTGATGCTCAAAAATAGGCTCCTTGTGTTTATGCAGCTTAACAATGCTCTCCAGGTCGGGCGATATTTCATGCACGTATGAGCGTATTTCCTCATACAACGAAGGATCATTTAAATAGATATGCTGAAAATCGGGGTTTAATATGTCGCGCAATATGGTTGACGTACGACCAATTTCGCCCAATACCTTTTTACCCGGCTCAACCGATGGCAGGCGGGTAATAAATGCTTCCCATCTGGATACCAGGTCAAGCAGGTCCTTTTGCATCTCTGCAACACCCTTGCCTTCAGATACGGTACGTATAATTACGCCAAAGTGTTTAGGCTTTATGCTTTCCACAATTTTGCGCAAGCGATTACGCTCCGTGTTGCTCTTTATCTTTTTTGAGATAGAGATAACTTCAGAAAAAGGTACTAATACTACGTACCTGCCTGCAATAGACATATCCGAACTTAAGCGAGGCCCCTTTGTTGATATAGGTTCCTTTGCTATTTGCACGGGTATAAGCTGGTTCTTATTTAATATTTCAGAGATCTTACCACCCTTACTTATATCTTCTTCCAGCTTAAAATTATCTAACAGCTTTGACTGGTACCCTCCACCACGCACTTGCTTGGTCAGTTTAAGCAGGCTTTGTACCTGCGGACCAAGATCCAGGTAATGCAAAAATGCATCCTTCTCATAACCAACATCCACAAAGGCGGCATTTAAACCGGGCATAATTTTTTTTATACGACCCAGATAAATATCACCAACGGTATAATTATTGGTGATCTGCTCTTTATGAAGCTCTACAAGTTGTTTATCCTGTACTAATGCAATAGTAGCCCCGCTTGGGGATGAATCGATAATTAATTCTTTTATCAACTGCTACTCCATTTCTTAAAACGGTAAATGCCGAATATTAATTATAGGGTAAAAAACAAATATAGCGTATATCAACGCTATAAAGCAAAGCAAATAAAGGACAATGTCCCTTATTTCTTTTTATGCCTGTTTTTTCTTAAACGCTTTTTGCGTTTATGGGTAGCCA
>NZ_JBDTJZ010000049.1:0-9496 GCF_039935595.1 Mucilaginibacter sp.
GGTATTTCTAACTTCAGCCAGTTCATTATCAGTCATGTGGCTTACGTTAATGCCGTTCAAAATATATTCACCTTTTGTAGGCGTATCCAAACAACCCAGAATATTCATTAAAGTTGATTTCCCTGAGCCAGAAGGCCCCATCAAGGCCACAAATTCGCCCTTATTGATAGTTAACGATACCGATTTAAGGGCATGAATAACTTCGCTGCCTATCACATATTTACGTCCGATATCTTTAATGGTAATTAGTGGCTCCATTTATTTTTGTCGATTTGACTGTTGTGGTTACCGAAATGTTACAAAATTTTTGTCCGAAAGTCCGCGTAAGTCGGTAAGTCCGTAAGATGGGCATGAACAAAAATAATCTTTCGGACTTTCGGTCTTCCCGACTTTCGGTCTATTTTTCAATAACCTTTGCTACCAGGATATACTTATCATCGTGCTTAGGCGCATTCAGCAAAGCTTCTTCGGTAGTTATCTGCTGTTTCACTTCATCCGTCCTAAATACATTCACATCTTCCGACATATACACCAGCGGCTCAATGCCGGTGGTATCCACTTCATTAAGCTTGGCCATAAAGTCCAATATCTTATTCATATCGCCTATCATTTCCTGCTTTTCATTTTCAGCAAGTTCCAGGCGGGCCAAATGAGCTATCTTATCTACGGTTTCGCTGTCAATATTCATCCTTGTTCAAATTTTTGTTTGATGATGGCATGTACCTTATCGTGTAAAGCATCAGCATCGTCAATAGTTAAATGAGCCGTTTCAATAGGCTTATGTACAAATATATTACAAATACCCGGTTTGCTGCCTTTTTCTTTGCCGGTATCCCACATTACCTTCCAGGTATCCGGCGAGGTTACCGGAATTATGGGTATCTTCAATTCAATAGCCAGCCGGAAGGGGCCGTTTTTAAATTCATGCAATTTGGGTGGGTAATTATCAGGTATTTTCCCTTCGGGGAATATTACCACGCTGGTGCCGTTAGCCAACCTTTCTGCAGCTTTTTTAAAAGCCCTGAAGGATGACATTTTACTTTCGCGGTTAACCGGTATATCAATAGTCCTGAAAAATAAGCCTATGGCAAAGGTGTTAAGCAGTTCCTCCTTGCCCATAAAGCAAAAGTTGTTTTTCATGAGCAGACTTATAGATGTAGGATCTAAATTTGAAGTATGGTTGGGGCATATAATATAGGTTTTGCTCCAATCAATAGGTTCCTCAATATGGTACCGGTAAAAAATACCCGAAGGGTACGAACTAAAATATCCCAATAACTGGCGCACACGGTTCATGTTGCGGTACCTGCCGGGCTTACGCGAAAAGTAATATAAAAACGGCCATAGCAGTATAAAAAAAAAGCCAACACTGTATCTGTAGAAATGGCAGTGCAGTTTTTTCAATATCAATTTCATCGCCCTCAAAAATAGAAAAAATACTTACTTTCGTCGCTATGGAAACTGTTGTTAGCGGTATTAGGTCAACCGGGAATTTACATTTAGGTAATTATTATGGTGCGGTACAAAACTTTGTAAAAATGCAGCATGAGTATAACTGCTATTTTTTTATTGCCGATCTGCACTCGTTAACCACCCATCCAACCCCCGCTAATTTACACAGCAGCGTTAAAAGCGTGCTGGTAGAATACCTGGCAGCAGGTATTGACCCCGAAAAGGCTACCATCTATGTGCAATCAGACGTACCCGAAATAGCCGAGCTATACCTGTACATGAACATGAACGCCTATTTAGGCGAACTGGAACGCAGCACTTCATTTAAAGATAAAGTTCGTGCAAATCCGGATAACGTTAATGCCGGTTTACTAACCTACCCGGTTTTAATGGCGGCAGACATATTGATACATAAAGCCACCAAAGTACCTGTAGGTAAAGACCAGGAACAGCACCTGGAAATGGCGCGCACTTTTGGTAACCGTTTTAACCGCTTATATAACACCGAATATTTTAAAGAACCTGTAGCTTTTAACTTTAGCCACAATCTGGTAAAAATACCCGGGCTGGATGGCAAGGGTAAAATGGGTAAATCAGAAGGCGAAGGCAATGCCGTTTACCTGGCCGATGCGCCCGAAGTTATTCGTAAAAAGGTGATGCGTGCGGTAACTGATGGTGGCCCGACTGTTGAAAACCAGCAGAAGCCCGAAGAGATACAAAACCTTTTCGATTTGATGAAGGTAGTATCAACCCAGGATACGTATGATCATTTTAATAACTTGTACAATACCTGCCAGGTACGCTACGGCGACCTAAAAAAGCAACTGGCCGAAGATATGATAAACGCCACCGCACCTATACGCGAGCGTATAAATGCCATTGCAGCCGATACGGACTACCTGCGTAAAGTGGCCCAATTAGGCGCCCATAAAGCCCGCGAAAGCGCCTCGAAAACCTTGAGAGAGGTTAGGGAGATTATTGGTTTCAGGAGTTTTTAGTAGTTCATTGTTGATAGTTCATAGTTCATAGTGTATATTAGTCGTTAAAATATTTATGGAATAATGGCCATGAACCATCATCCATAAACCACGAACTAAATAAGCATGCATATAGCTATAGTAGGAAACATAGGCGCCGGTAAAACCACCCTTACAGAGATGCTGGCCAAAAATTACGGATGGGATCCGTTATATGAAGCCGTTGATAACAACCCATATCTGGAAGACTTTTACAGCGATATGAAACGCTGGAGCTTTAACCTGCAGATATACTTTTTAAACAGCCGCTACCGCCAGATTATTGAGATACAAAAAAGCGGGCACAACATTTTGCAGGACCGTACCATTTATGAAGATGCTTACATATTTGCCGAGAACCTGCACGATATGGGGCTGATGACTACGCGCGACTATGAGAATTACCAATCTATATTTGATAATATAACCGAGTACATTAAACCACCTGATCTGTTGGTTTACCTTAAAGCATCAGTACCTACGCTGGTAAACAACATACAGCGCCGTGGCAGGGAGTACGAAGCAGGTATCCGTATTGATTACCTTTCAAAATTGAATGAGAAGTACGATAAATGGATAAAGGATTATAAACTGGGCAAGTTATTGATATTAGATAAGGATAACCTTGATTTTGCCAATAGCACCGAAGACCTGGGTACCATTATACAGGCTATTGAAAGAGAAATAAACGGACTGTTTTAGTGGTAAGTTACGAGTATTGAGTTATAAGTTTATAACGTTTCATTACTCACAACTCACAACTCACAACTCATAACATAAAATGAACATCCTCGGTATCATTCCTGCTCGTTACGCTTCTTCCCGTTTTCCGGGCAAGCCGTTGGTTGATATTGCGGGTAAAAGCATGATACAGCGGGTTTATGAGCAGGGTAAAAAATGCCAGGACTTAACCGAGGTTATTGTGGCTACGGACGACCACCGCATATTTGACCACGTAAAAAGCTTTGGCGGCGAGGTAGTAATGACTGCCGATACACACCAAAGCGGAACCGACCGCTGTGCCGAAGTTGCTTTGGCCTATACTCACTATGATGTTATCATCAACATACAGGGTGATGAACCCTACATTGACCCCGAACAGATAAGCAAACTGGCCGCCTGTTTTAATACGCCTGATGCGCAGATAGCCACATTAATAAAACGCATTAAAACCGAACAGGAACTGCATAACCCCAACTCGCCTAAAGTGGTGGTTAATAAACTGGATGAAGCTGTGTATTTTTCGCGCTCGGCACTGCCGCATATAAGGGGCGAGGAGCCGCAGAACTGGCTGGAGTTTTATCCTTTTTTTAAACATATAGGTATTTATGGTTACAGGGCTGATATTTTACAACAGATAACCAAGCTGCCCATATCGCCTTTAGAAAAAGCCGAGAGCCTGGAGCAACTGCGCTGGATAGAGAACGGCTATCGCATAAAAGTTGCCGAAACCGAACTGGAAACCTATGCTATTGATACACCTGCCGATCTGGATCTGATCAAATAAATATAACCATACCGACTAACCTTTTATGAAAATGTTATTTAAAAAGATCTTTATTGTTATAATGATTGTAGCAAGTGGATCAGTTGTAAATGCACAAAAATTGCCAAATAAGAAGGACATGGATTATCTAATTACGGCATCAGGCGATACCGTATTTTGTAAAATAAGTTTTTCTTTTTTCAATAATAGCAAAGCGCGTTATAAAACGGCTGAAATGAAATCGGCAGTTGCAATTGATCCAAATCAGATTGCAGCATATTACGATGCAAAAAAGAAAGAATTATATACGTCGATACTGTTGCCCGATGAAGATGAGTCTCAATTTTTACAAGTTGTAGAAGATGGTCCGATTAGGATATATAAATTTTTAAAAAATGTGTATAGTGCTTACAGTTATGGTGGCTCCAGTATAATAATTTGGTTTATGTCAAAAAATAACGGCAAGCTTGAGCAAATAAAAACTAATAGTTTTTTAACGGGAATGGATATTAGCTCGAGGAAAGAGCGAGAGGATGTTTTTGGTGAACTGTTGAAGGACAAGCCCGAAGTTTACACAAAATATGCGGACAGTAAAAAATTCTCCTTTGATAGGATCAGGAGTTTGGTGCATTTATATAATACAGGCGTTTGGGTAGATGATTGGACAGGTAATTAATATTGTAGTCTTTTCCTATAATTATTGTTATTCATTCTGCTTAAATATCCTAATAGTCTTCATATACCTGCCCATATAATAGCTGTTTAAAGGCGTTGTAGTAACACAATAGGCTTTGCCCGATGTGGAATGTATAAACTGCAACGGCTGCCCGCTGTTGGCTATTATGATGCCCATGTGTCCAACTACCCGTTGCAGGCTATCGGTGCCGGTAAATAGGATAAGATCGCCGGTTTTGGCTTCGTTAAGATTAATTTCCCGGTCCATATCCGTAAAATCAACTGATCGCCGGGGCACAATGATATTGAAATGGTTAAACACGTAAGTGATAAACCCCGAGCAATCGAACCCTTTTGTTGGGTCTGTTGAGCCGTATAAATAGGGGATTCCCGTTAACGAATTGGCAAAGTTTAATAACTCCGCTGGGGTGGTTTTGCCGGTGTTAATATGCGTTATGGGGCTCCCGCTGATTGTATACCCTGGCGTAACGCCGGAAGTATCAGCACCTATAGATTGAAAATTTCTCTGTGGACCATTACACGCAATAAGTATCAAAAAAGCAATACCATAGCCGCCATTTGTTTTCATACAGGAAGTACAGCAAAAGGCTGGTATTGTTTAAATTAGTTAAGGTTAATACTTCGCTCTTCAGTATAGCAAGAGGTAAAATCAAATAATACCTATATATTTATACAACCTATATAAACCGTAATGAAAAAAAGTTTTCCGCTATTTTTAATGCAATTGGCAATGATTGTTATGGGCTATTCCAACGCCAGCGCCAATGTATTGTCGTACACTAAAACGGCCAACGCAGTTATTTTTAAACTGGATAAAGGCGTTATGCAAATCAATATTCGCCGCGCGGATATCATTGAAGTAAAATACACTATTCTTAATTCGTTCCCCTCGCAGGCTTCGCTGGTAGTAAATAATAGCTGGCAGCAAAAAGCCCCGTTTACGGTGAGTGACCTAAAAGGCGAAGTTATTATCAGTACTTCGCGCTTAAAAGTGATCGTTAACAAAACCACCCATGCTATTACATATACCGACTTGCTGGGCCATGTTATCACGTCCGAATATCAGCAAAACAAGGCCATGACCCCTGCCAGCATCGCCGGCATCAATACCTATAACTGCGAAAGCCAGTTCAATTCACCGGGCAATGAAGCGCTATTCGGGCTGGGTTGTCATCCCGAAGATACCTTATCCATCAACTATAAGGGCCGTAACCAAAGTATGGCCATTAAGTACATGACGGGCGCAATCCCTGTTTTGTTATCAACCAAAGGCTATGGTTTGTTATGGGATAATTATTCGGCATCGCAATTTTTCGGGGCCGAAGGCGGAAACACCCGCTTTAAATATGTATCCGAAAGTGGTAAAATGGTTGATTATTACTTTTTTTATGGTCCCGATTTCGATCATATTATTGACCTGTACCGTACAGCTACCGGTAAAGCACCCATGTTCCCTAAATGGAGCTTCGGGCTATTTCAATCGCAGGATCGCTATAAAAGCGAGGCCGAAATACTAACCGTGGCCGATAACTACCGCAAAAACCATATCCCGGTTGATGCCATTGTGCAAGACTGGTATTACTGGGACCCGCTGCCCATCGGCTCGCATATCATGACACCTGCGAGATATCCTCACCCAAAACAAATGGTTGATCAGCTTCATAAGGATAATATCCATGCCATGATATCCATCTGGCCCTTATTTGGTAAAAACACCAACAACTACGATGCCATGAAAAGCAATGGGTTTTTAACGGATATAACCTGGGATAATGTGGTTACACATACCTTTGATAGCTATTACGATGCACATAACCCTTTAGCACGAAAGTTATATTGGGAACAGGCACGCGATAGCCTGATTGCCCGTTATGGCTGGGATGCCTGGTGGGTTGATCAATGCGAACCTGATAATGGTACCCTGCTGGATGAGCGCCGGAAAAGCAATTTTTCGGTAGGTAAGGGGATAGATTATTTTAACACCTACTCGCTGGAGCATTCTAAAGGCTTATACCAGGGGTGGCGCAAAGATATTCCCGGTAAACGAGCTTTCTTTTTAATACGTCAGGCTTTTGCCGGGCAGCAACGCAATGCTACTACACTTTGGTCGTCCGATATTACCTGTACATTTAAAGCCTTTAAAAGCCAGGTACCGCAGGGTATTAACGCCTGCGCATCGGGCATACCGTATTGGACATCGGATATTGGCGGTTACCATCTTAACTGGAATGCCCCCAATTGGTCAAGACCCGAAAATCGCGAGCTGTTTACGCGCTGGTTCCAGTTTGGCGCTTTTTGTACTATGTTCAGGATACATGGCAAGGGCGAACGGGCGCTATTCTCCAACAACTGGGATGATAAAACAAAAGCTATTTTGTTGGATTATGATAAGCTGCGTTACCGCTTGTTGCCTTACATCTATTCGCTGGCAGGTAAAACCACGCTGGATAATTATACCATGATGCGGTCATTAGCTTTTGATTTTAAAGACGACCCGCAGGTGTATAATATTCCTGATCAATATATGTTTGGTCCGGCTTTTTTGGTTAACCCGGTTACCGAGCAATTATACACCGGTAAAAACGCGGCTAAAGGCAAAACTACCCGCGACGTTTACCTGCCGGCAGCAACGAAATGGTACAACTTTTGGAACGGCGAGGTTTTAGCAGGAGGGAAGCACATTGATGCAGACGCGCCAATTGACAAAATGCCGCTGTATATAAAGGCAGGCTCCATTATACCAATGGGTACAGCTGATATAGAATATGCTACCGAAAAACCGAATGCACCAATTGAATTGCGTGTTTACCCGGGCGCAAACGGCACGTTTAAGATTTATGAGGATGCGAATGATGGCTATGATTATGAAAAGGGCCAATATGCCACCTTTACGCTGAATTGGGCCGATAAAACATCAACCTTAACTATTTCGGCTACAAACGGCAGATTTAATGGGATGCTTAAAAAGCACACATTCAAAATTGTGAAAGTTAACGGGCTGCACGGAGCTGGAATTGCTGTTACGGGCAAAGCTGACAAAGTGGTTGAATACGATGGCAAGGCAATGAGTATAAAACTATAACGTCACCACAATATCAAATAATTTGTAAGTTGGTATTATGCGTTAGATAGTAGTTATTATTGCTTTATGGAAAATCAGCAAGTTAAACAGGTTGTGGGCCAGGTTATCAGTTTCTGGCGGGACAACAATAAAAACATTACCGACTTTTTTAACAAACACGCCGACGAAGTATATGCAGGCGCGGTAGCACCGGGCCGCAATAGCGGTATATATTTACTGGCGCATTTGGTGGCCGTGTCCGACGGATTGTTTACTATTTTAGGTTTGGGCGATAAACTTTATCCCGAACTGGAAAAATTTATCCGCGAAAGTGAAACCAATGCAGGTGACCAGCCCGAAGTGGCAGACCTTAAAGCAAAATGGAACGAGATCAATGCCAAACTGGAGGCCGAGTTTGCCAAACAAACAACAGATTGGTGGCTGGACAGGCACATGAGCGTATCAGAAGCTGACTTTGCACTGGAGCCTAACCGTAATAAACTTAACGTGCTATTAAGCCGCGCCAGTCATGAAAATTATCACCGCGGGCAGTTGGTGTTTTTAACCCGGCCTACACAGGGATAATCAAGAAATATTCGCTATCATTATAAATGATAGCGAAGCAAGGTCATTTAAATAGCATCACCCTGATAAGGAGTATTGCGGCGCCTTTGGTTTTAATTCTTCATATAAATTTTGTTATCAATTTACACAGCATTGAATTGGTAAATCATTTTATACGAATTGGAAATGTTGGCGTTTATATGTTTTTTATTGTTTCGGGATTTGTATTACCTTACTCTTTATACAAAACAGATTATACCTTAAGCGGGTTTAGGAAGTATTTTGTTAAGCGAAGCCTGAGGATAGATATACCGTACTGGTGCATGTTAATTGTATGGTATATTTTTTTAAAGGAGATATTCTCGCCCGGTAATCTAAAGGAGTTGTCCTATCATATATTTTACCTGGTGCCATTTATTCCCGGTTCTTATTGGTTTGACGGGGCCTACTGGACCCTGCCTGTTGAAATGGAATTTTATATATTGTTGGGCCTTTTATATCCTTTATTGATCAAGGCAAAACCTTACGCCACACTATTAGCGCTACTTAGTGTTTCAATGCTTTGTGTGTTTTTTATTAATGGCGACAGGGGCATTTTATTTTGCAATATGAATTTCGCCTATTTTTCAATAGGAATAATTCTATTTAAGGTATACATAAAACATATTGACATCAAGCTGGCAATAATTGCTATTGCACCAATTATAGTTTACATAGCAATATTTGTATCATTAAGGTTAGGCGTAACAATTTGCCTTGCCACTTTAGTTATTTTGTTTCTTAAAATTGCCAGGTTGCCATCGGTGATTAAATTTTTAGCCACTATATCTTATTCGCTGTATCTAACCCATAATAAAGTGTTAAATTTTTTTATTGAATATGTTAGTAGATATAATTTAAATCAATACATCCTGTTTGTACTTACAATACTAATATGTTTAATAGCAGCGTATATGTTTTATTGGTTAGTTGAGCGCCCCGCTCTTATGCTATCAAAAAAAATATTGAAATAACACTTTATTATTAAATCAACTAATTGCCAATTTAATCTGGCGTGACATTCATAGGCGTTTGATTGATCCAATTGACCATATATGGAAAAGGTTTTACGCCTAATAATATAGCCTGTTGGGGCGTATAAGCCATGCGGTAATATTCTAAAACCGGGACTCCAGGCGCATAAGGATTGCCGAAACTATCAATAAGGCTTTTACTTGCACC
>NZ_JBDTJZ010000050.1:0-18403 GCF_039935595.1 Mucilaginibacter sp.
TTTTGGCCGACTCGCCCAACAATATGTCATTATATGTTTTATTGATCAATATCTATTCCAAAGCCGGAGATTTAGAAAATGTAGCCAAAGCTTATATAAAAGGCCTTGAGTTAGTTAACCCTGCCGATAAGCAAAAAAAGGCAGAAATGGCCTACACCTTAGCTGTCCTTTACCGTGATAAACTTAAAAATACCGAGCAATATACGCTTTGGGGCAAACGGGCCAAAGAGTGGGCACCCGCCAACACCGCGGTATCCAAAGCCGCCAACGCATTGGTTTTTTAAAGCCCTGCAGCATCTGAGATTTTTTATATGTCCCGGCAAATCACCTCCAAACTTACATCAAGTCCGGTGGCTATTTGGTGCAGGTAGTAAAGCGACGGGTTTACATTACCGCCTTCCAGGCGCTGAATGGATTGCTGGTCCTTACCAATGACGTGGGCCAGTTGTACCTGGGTTATACCTTTCTCCTTCCGTATATCGCGGATGCGTTCGCCCAGTTTTTTAAGTAGTACTTCCTTTTCCATTTGGAAGTACATAAGTATAATAAACAACTTACATGTTGTACAACAAATCCGTTGTATTTATAAATAATATGTTTATCTTGGTGTTGTTTATGAAACCATTACCTAATTTCCCGGGCTTTAATTACCAGGCCAGCCAACTTTCCAAATTTATTGCCTCCGCCGGGTTGGTTACCATATTGCTTAAAAACGGCGAAATTATTCATTATGCCCCCGCGGATATTAAAGCCTTTGTGCAGTGGCTGGTAGCGCATGGGGTTGAGGATATAAAGATATGATAAGAACGCATGAGTGTATAAAAATCACGAGTACGCCTTGCTGTGGCTGGCGCTGCATACTCACGCCAGATGAGGGGTAGATAGGATTATATTCTTGAAAAACTTGCATTTCCGGAACTGTTTCCTGCAGTAGAAAAAAAGATCCCAGTTATTTCATTTTTTGAATTAAAAATCAAATCATAAGACAGGCTAGATTCTCTTTGCATTCCATGTTCTATTGTGCTTAAGAACAATTTTGACTTTTTTAAAACATTTCTTTCTAAATATCCAACTACGTCGATTCTTACTCTGTTGGCACCAATATAATTCAATACCTTCTGATTGCTCGTTTCTCGAATTTTTTCCCCTGAGCCGATAATTTCGTAGCCTTTTTGTAATAAATGTAACTCATATTCTAAACTGAGATTAATGAGAGGATTATGATCTGAACTACTAATTGTTATATTCACTTTCCAGCGACCAGATACATTAATTTTAGGATTTATTTTTTCATCATATAAAAAAATTATTATAGCTAAAATTAGTCCGCCTATTACGGTACCACCAATTGATATTGATAATTCCTTCCAATTTGCATTATAAGTTGATTCGTAATCCTTAACAATTTTAACGGGACTTGCTTTTTTATATTTCGCAGGTTTTATGGTATCACTTTCACAAAAGCCTTGTTTTTGAAAAGTCATTAAAACAACGATGATAAAGCATTTTAAATGCATTTTTAAAATCAATTTATTAATTTTTGTTAGTGCAGACATAATAAAATTATGATTATTTAGTAATCCATTTATTCAATGCATATAATATTGATAAAGCAACAATTGATGAGATAATTTGGATAAAAACATTTCCAAATACTATAAATCTGATGAATAATATAATAAATATAAATATGGCTCCAATTGTAAAGAGGTAGGATAACGTTAACAATAAAAAGCTCACTATTCTTTTAGAGGGCTGCGTGTTAGAATATTTGTTAAAAAATTGATTTGATTCTTGAATTTTACCTATCTGTAATTTTAAATCTTCATCAATGTGTTTTATTGTGCCCAATATCAACTGTTCGTCGGAATTAGGATCGATTGATATTTTTAATATAGCATTTAGCATATCGTTATCTAAATATGCAGCCTTGCCATCTTTTAATAAAATACTTTGTATTTGTTCTTTAAATTCGTTCCCATCATCAAGAGGAAAGTAAGCAATTAACGATAGTCTTACTTTTAGTTCTGACAAAAGTTCTATTCTTCTTTCTAAAAATTTATAAAACACCTCTTTTGAAGCCAAAAGGGGTGTTTCGATAAGGCCCTTTGCCAGCCATGAAATAAAAGCTATTAGGCTCGTTATTAATATTCCGAGAATATTTTCATCAATTCCTTTTATAAATTGCTCTATCGATTCCATTTGTATGAATTATTTATTCCGAATAAACTCTGGGAAATTTTTTTAATTGAACTAATAAAATTCCCTTCCTTAGAAGTATCGTTAATTAAATTATCCCCTCTTAGAACTGCAAATACCTTGTCTGAATTACCAAATACCGCAAAACGTTCTTTGTTATCATTGGTAGTGCCCGTTTTTAAAAATACATTATCAATATCTAAACGATCTACAGCAATTTTATTTAGAATGTTTAAACATTCTAAAACGATAGTGGATTTTTCAGAAGCACAAAAAAAATTATAATAGCATCTAGCTAATTCATAAAGTGTAATGCCAGATTTTGTTGCTCCAAGTATACTCGAGGGTAAAAATTCTTCTTTGTCTTTTTGTAGTATTAGTGATAAATACGAATATAAATTTTCTAAGTCCGAATCAAAACAAGCATTGATAAAAGCATTATTATTAGATAAAAATAATGCTTGAGCTAGGGTTAAATGTGCGCCAGTTAATGTTGCTTCACGCACACTCCATCCTATATTATTATTATTATCGGTATTTATTAGTTGATCAAATGTAAATTGGTTATTTCTTAAAAAAGTATATATAAAAGGTTTTAATGTTGAACCGACATTTGTTTTAAAAGAAAATAAATGTGAGCTTCCATATGTACTTGAAGCGGCAACCACTTTCCCTTTTTCAATGCAAATGATTGAAACAGGATATTTGGAATTTTTTACCCATTGATTTAATTCATTTTGTAGGGATACATCTAAAGTGGTATTAATGATCTTTTTATTATGATTAATATCCTCACTTAAATATGGTATACATTTGTTGTCAAACACTTCTAAGAAGTTGGCTTCTAATTTTATCTTATAAGATGAATTTCTTTTGTGATTTTTTATAGAAATAGCTTTTCGTTCTCTAAGTAAATTATTTAAAACTTTAAATCGTGCTTCGGCACAATCTAATCGATTTGTATATAGATTGGGCCCTCGTAATAACGTAAGTAGGACTAGTTGTTCTGAATGCGTTAATTTATATGGTTCCTTTAAAAAGTAATAAAGGCTTGCTGAACGAATTCCATATAAGTTATTACCAAAGTAAATATTATTAAAATAAAGATCCAATATTTCATCTTTTGAATGGTTAATTTCCAACCTAATAGCACTATATGCTTCGCCTAATTTTTTATACAAATTTCGTTTGTTATTATATTTTAAATTCCTGGCAAGTTGTTGGGTAATTGTACTGCCTCCTTGGACTATTTTTCTTGCTCTAAAATTTTCGTTAAAGGCTCTAAGAACACTTTTAAAGTCAATGCCCTTATGGTTATAAAATCTTTTATCTTCGATTTGAATCAAACAATCCTTTAAGAAACTAGGTATAGAATCAGAAATAGCTTTCCGTCTAAAATCACAAGAGACAACTCCTATCGCAACTGGCATATTTTTACTTTTACAGTACAACACATAGCCATTATGTTCATTAGTATCCTCTACTTGATTCATGTAATTGGTTAAGATTACTAATATACTAATGTCTATTAATAAATATTTAAATGATTTTCCCCCTGCTGGCGCACGCGTATCGCGTGTGACCTATCAAAGCGGACACCCCACCCTTATCTCCGAACGGACGGACAAAACGAACAAATAATAAAGCGTCATTGCGAGGAGTGAAACGACGTGGCAATCTCTACACGCCAGGTAAACCGCGACCTATCGTGTAGAGATTGCCACGCTGTCGTTCGCAATGACGCGCGGTTTTGAGCGTTGGCCGCGTTAGCGATGGCAGCGTGTACCGGCCCTGCGCCTAATGCCTTGTGTCAAATCAGCGAAATCCAATAATCATGTGTGTTATCTTAATATCGAACACCGAATATCGAAT
This sequence comes from Mucilaginibacter sp., assembly GCF_039935595.1. Lineage (GTDB taxonomy): Bacteria > Bacteroidota > Bacteroidia > Sphingobacteriales > Sphingobacteriaceae > Mucilaginibacter. Next base: position 4,072 of record NZ_JBDTJZ010000050.1, read on the forward strand.
GACGAATAATGAAGGTTCGATATTCGATATTCAACATTCATTATTCGATATTACTCCAACCTAAAACTATTACCTTTGCTACAATGAGCAAAATACCCTATAACCAGGTTTTTGAGGACGTAGCCATAATTGACATTGCCGAAGAAGGCAAGGGCGTGGGCAAAGTAGACGAGTACGTGCTATTTGTAGAGAAAGCCGTGCCCGGCGATGTAGTCGACGTACAAGTGTACCGCAGCAAGAAAAACTTCGGCGAAGCCAAAATAATTAAATTGAAACAACCGTCGGCGCACCGTGCGGAGCCGTTCTGCGAGCATTTTGGCACCTGCGGCGGCTGCAAATGGCAACACATGACGTATGCCGCCCAACTGCAGTTTAAACAAAAAACCGTAGCCGACGCGTTGAGCCGTTTAGCTAAAATTGACGTGGAGGGTATGCTGACTATAGTAGCCTCGCCCGCCGACAGATATTACCGCAACAAGCTGGAGTTTACCTTTAGCAACAAACGCTGGCTATATGATGGCGAGAGCAGAGATAACGAGGAACTGAATATGAACGCGCTGGGCTTCCACATTCCCGGCAGGTTTGATAAGATACTGGATGTACACCACTGCTACCTGCAAGCCGACCCCAGCAACGAGCTGCGCAACCGCATTAATGAGTTTGCCAAACAAAACGGCTACACCTATTACGACCTGCGCGCGCATACCGGCGCCCTGCGTAACCTGGTGATACGTACCAGCAGCACCGGCGAGATCATGGTGATTGTAGTGTTTGCCTACCCCACCCGCGAGGAGATAGTGAAGCTGATGGATTTTATTGCCGGCGGTTTCCCGGAGATAACGTCGCTGCTGTATATTGTAAACGAAAAGAAGAACGATACCATATTTGACCAGGAGGTAGTGGCCTATAAAGGGCCGGAGTTTATACACGAGGAGATGGACGGCATACGCTTTAGGATAGGCCCAAAATCGTTTTACCAAACCAACAGCGTGCAGGCCCAGCGCCTGTATGAAATTACCCGCGACTTTGCCGGCTTTACCGGCAACGAACTGGTGTACGACCTGTATACCGGCGCGGGCACTATTGCCAACTTTATTGCGGGCAGCGTGCGCCAGGTGGTTGGGGTTGAGTATGTACCCAGCGCCATTGAGGATGCCAAAATTAACAGCGCCATCAACAATATAACCAATACCAAATTCTTTGCCGGGGATATGAAGGATGTGCTGTCGGCTGATTTTGTGACCGAGCATGGCAAGCCGGATGTGATCATAACCGATCCGCCCCGCGCGGGTATGCACCCTGATGTGGTGGCAAGGCTGATGGAGATAGAAGCTAAAAAAATTGTGTACGTAAGCTGTAACGCCGCCACACAGGCACGCGACTTGCTGGCACTGAAAGAGAAATACAACACGGTTAAGATACAGCCGGTAGATATGTTTCCGCATACACAGCATGTGGAGAATGTGGTGCTATTGGAGTTAGCCGTCTGAACCATGATTTTTAGGATTTGATGATGGCCATGATTATAATTGCAGATCGGAATCAAGTAATCCTTTAATCTTAAAAATCAAGGTTCAGACAAATAAAGATTTATGCAACCTGAAGAACTATTAAACGAAGGAAACAACCGGGATGGCCAGCCACAGCAGGAGAGTCCGCTGTTGAGTTTGGAGAAGGACCTGAAATTTTTTGAGGAATCCATCCGCGAGGTGGCCATGGAGATACGGGTGGAGGGACTATCAGAGTACCCTATATTCATCGCCCATCAGCATGAACTTGCCCTGGGCGAGCTGATACTTGACCGCCACGACCTGAACAGCACCTGGAGCATACACGCCAGCACTCTGGAAGAATTTTTGGAGCGCGGTGTCATCAAAAAAGAACTTAAACAACGCTTTGAAGATACCTACAGGGACCCCAATAACTTTATCTGTGTTTTTGTAGTTACCCCCGAGGGTGCAAATTTTGTTTTTGTGCCGTATGGTAAGGGGTGAGGAATTTAATATATTTACAAAGCATTGGCCAAGTGCGGTTCCCCTCTTGAGAGGGGTGTAGGGGTGTGTTATAAAAATCAAACCCACCCCTGCCACTTCACCAGTCAACGCGCCCCCTCCCAAGAGGGGAACTTTAATTGATTGTTATGTCCCATAAAAAACTCCTTATACTAAATCAGCAGCAAATACAGCAAAAGATTGACCGTATTGCCTACCAGATACTGGAAGATAATTTTGATGAGAAGGAAATTTTAATTGCCGGTATGCTGCCGCGCGGCACCCATATAGCCACCCGACTAAAGGATATTTTAGATAAGATAGCCCCGTTTAAAAGCAAGCTGTTAACCATAGATGTAGACCGTAACAGCACCAGCCTAAACGCCAAATATGATTTCGACATTAACGAGTGCAATAACAAGGTTGTTATTTTGGTTGATGATGTGCTAAACAGCGGCAAGGCCCTGGCCTATGGCTTCGGGGTGTTTATGAACGCGCCGCTAAAAAAGCTGCGCACCGTGGTATTGATTGACCGTAACCATAAAAGTTTCCCTATAAAAACAGACTACGCGGGCATCGCGCTATCTACCATCATCAAAGATCATATTGAAGTGGTGCTTAACCAGGATGGCGAAGAGGATTCGGTTTATTTGACGTAAAATGTTTAAATTTTATTAAAGGAATTTTTATATGTCGGTAGCAGAAATCAAACAAACCAAAACTAATTTGATAGCCTGGATTGAACAGCTATCAGACACCAATATGCTAGCTTTTTTAGAAAGCCTAAAAAACTCCAAAACAAATACTGATTGGTGGGATGAACTTTCCGAATCTCAACAAGAAAACATTAATGAGGGATTGAAGGACGCGCAAGAAGGCCGAACTATGTCTTCTGCTGAATTTTGGAAAAGATTGAAAAGTGAATGAAGAAATGTTGTCGGTAATTTATACTGATCGGGCAAACGCAAATTCTTTATCTATTAAAAACTTTATTCTTATAAAATTTACGCAAAGAGAAGTAGATAATTTTATAAAATGCTTACAAGCTTTGAAAAAACTGTTTCTACTTTTCCTGAAATATATCCATTAAGTACAAAAAACCAAGAGGTTCGTCGGGCCGTTTTAAGTAAACAGCTATCGGTTTTTTATACGATTATCAATAATGAAATTTTAGTGATTGGCATGATAGACAACAGGATGGATTACGCTAAATGGCCAAAATAAAAAGGCCTGAAGTTTTATACCTCAAGCCTCTTACTAAAGCTGCTTACACCGTCAGCTTCCTGTACTTTATCCTTTTCGGGCCAATATCACCTAAACGTTTTTTGCGGTTCTCTTCGTAATCGGAGTAGTTACCTTCAAAGAAATAAACCTGCGAGTTGCCTTCAAACGCCAGGATATGCGTACAAATACGGTCCAAAAACCAGCGGTCGTGACTGATGACTACCGCACAGCCGCCAAAGTCGTCCAAAGCTTCTTCCAGCGCGCGCAGGGTATTTACGTCAATATCGTTGGTAGGCTCATCCAGCAGCAGCACATTGCTCCCTTTTTTTAGGGTGATAGACAGGTGCACGCGGTTACGCTCGCCGCCTGATAGTACACCCACTTTCTTTTGCTGATCGGCACCGTTAAAGTTAAACCGCGATACATAGGCCCGCGAGTTTATAGGGCGGTTGCCCACCATAATATTTTCTAACCCGCCGGTTACGTTTTCCCAAACCGATTTGTTAGGGTCAAGGTCGTCGTGCATTTGGTCAACATAGCCAAGTTTTACGGTATCGCCCACGCGGAAGGTTCCGGCATCGGGTTGCTCCTGCCCGGTTATCAGGCGGAACAAGGTTGTTTTGCCCGCGCCATTCGGACCAATAATGCCTACTATACCCGCAGGCGGCAGGCTGAAGCTCAGGTTATCAAATAATAATTTATCGCCGTAGCTCTTGCTAACGCCATTGGCCTCAATAACCACGTTGCCCAAACGCGGGCCCGGCGGAATAAACAGCTCCAGCTTTTCTTCGCGTTCCTTAGTTTCTTCGGAGGCCAGTTTTTCATAATTACCCAAACGCGCTTTTGATTTGGCGTGACGGCCCTTTGGCCCCATGCGTACCCATTCCAGCTCGCGCTCCAGGGTTTTTTGGCGTTTGGTTTCGCTTTTTTCTTCCTGAGCAAGGCGTTTGGCTTTCTGGTCCAACCATGACGAGTAGTTGCCCTTCCATGGTATACCCTCACCCCTGTCCAATTCCAATATCCAGCCGGCTACGTTATCCAGGAAATACCTGTCGTGCGTTACGGCTATAACGGTGCCTTTATATTGTTTTAAATGTTGCTCCAGCCAATCAATAGATTCGGCATCCAGGTGGTTGGTAGGCTCATCCAGTAACAATACATCAGGCTCTTGCAATAACAAGCGGCATAAAGCCACCCTGCGGCGCTCACCGCCTGATAGTACATCTATTTTAGTATCAGGTTCCGGGCAACGCAGGGCATCCATGGCGCGCTCCAGTTTGGTATCCAGCTCCCAGGCGTTTACGGCATCTATCTGGTCCTGAAGCTCACCCTGGCGGGTCATCAGCTTATCCATTTTATCGGCATCGCCGTAGTATTCTTCCAGACCGAATTTTTCGTTTATCTCTTCGTATTCTTTGAGCAGGGCGGTGGTTTCAGCAACGCCTTCTTCTACCACCTCGCGTACGGTTTTATTGGGGTCAAGCTCGGGCTCCTGGCTCAGGTAGCCCACGGTATAGCCCGGCGAAAACACCACCTCGCCAATATTGGTTTTATCAATCCCGGCAATAATCTTTAGCAGCGATGATTTACCCGAACCATTTAAACCTATAACGCCAATTTTGGCGCCATAAAAAAACGACAGGTAAATGTTTTTTAATACGGTTTTTTGCGGCGGATAAACCTTACTTACCCCGGCCATTGAAAATATGATCTTCTCGTCCATTTAATTAGTGAATGAGTGAATTAGTGATTGAGTGAATGAAGGGCAAATATGGGCAATAGTAAAGCTAACTGCAAGTTGAAATTGATACTACCGATAACCCCAAACTTTATTGAGCATCAACCAAAGGTAAATTATTATCACCCCTGATGGTTATGCTGCGATGAGTTGAAACCTTTAACAGTAACATATTTGGAAATGCTTTTTTAAAATAAGGCATTTCGCTGGCTTTGGTAACCTGTACATTATAATAACGTTCGGCCAAAACCCTCACGTTTGCAGTATCGGTAATCAAGGTGCCATTTAGCATATAAATAATAGGTTTGCCTTTGTCCGCTTTTGCTATATACTTATCAGCCAGGTTTTGTAAGGAGAGCCTTTTACTCATTAATAAAGTTTGAAGCGTGCTATGGTCTTTTAGGGTTATATAAATTATACCATCGGGATATTTTGGATCATGAGGAATATTCATTGAATTAATTTCCTGCGGATCCATCAGCGCCAGGGTATTATAATCCATTTGTACCGAGTCGACCATTATAACCGGGTGTGGCTTGGCAATATGCTGTGCCCTGCTGCTTATAAAAGCCGATGTTAGCAATAGCGTAAATAACATTTTTCTCATAAAATAAAGATAGGCATTTTTACCACACGTCATTGTGAAGACTACCCTTTTGTCATTGCGAGCGGGAAGTGCGCGGCTTAAGAGCGGGTGTGGACAACCGAGCGTAACGAGCTCATTGATACCATTAAAAAACAAATTATAGAATCAATAATCGCACGCGTTTTTGCTTCGCAGACAAGTGTATGCCCAGTGTATAACATCGGCCCGCTCATTCGCCGCGGGAAGGGCTGTTACTTTTGGCTTGATCCAAAAGTAACCAAAAGATCAAGTCAGCAGAGAGGCTTCTTTGCGCGCGGGGCCTTTGCGCTGCAAATCAGGGAAAACCTGGGCGGCAAACAGTTGCCCCCGCTTGCGCTTACCCACGGGGCCCTTGCTTCTGCAAATATTTGCGATGCCCTGCAGCCACACAACCCACCATCGTTTTACCTGATTTCGCCCGAAGCTTTTCTGCTGACACCTTGCGTAATAAGTGCGTTGTCATGGTGAGCTCCGTCGAACCATAGCGGGTAGGCCTTCGCACGCATCCTTCGACGAAGCTCAGGATGACAGTCCATTGCCAGTATTTCGGCAATGACAAAATGCTGTTTATTAGATAAGTTTTATAAATTTAAATCATAATCTATCAAGCTTATTAAATAACGGATATGGAGTTATTTGACTTTTTATTTTACTATTCAACACTGTGGTATTCAAAGGCTACTACAAACCAATTTAGAAATCCACCTCAACAAGCCTCTTATGTTTTGGGCATTTCGTCATCGCTATATGTTTATAGTTTAAGCATATTGATAGAATATTTTATAACTAAATCTTTTAAATCGCAAGTACCTATTTGGGTTTTTATGGTTATTGCACTGGTTATAATTCAATTGTTTCAATATATCTATATCAACAAAGGAAGATACAATGACATTAAGGAAAGATATTTAAAATCTAATATTTCAGATAAGAAGGGTAAAAGATTAACAGTGGCTTTTATAGTAAGTGGATTAGTTGTTTGTGTACTCTCTATTGTTTTTATTCACCTAATAAATAATGCCTAACCAGATTATATAATGACGGACGCAATTTCGCTGAATTAAATAAATCCGAAATCGAACATCCGAAATCCGAAATAAAAATCAAATAGTAATCGCCGCTTTTACCAAATAAGGTAAGATCTCTTTTTGGAAGGATACAAAGTTTTTACGTACGTCAGAATCGGACACGGAGGTGAACGCGAAGCTGAACACAATGCTTTTGCTGCATTTGATGAGGAAACGCATACGCTGCTGGTGCGCCTCGTGCTTGCGGATGCCGTTGAGGCGGGTAAATGATAGTACCAGCATTTCTTCCAGCTCGTTACTCAGCTTTTTTAAAAAATCCTGCGAGTTGGTGCTTTCGCGGATGAAGTCCCAGCCTATAAATTCATTACACACGGTGTAGGATAAGCGGCAGGTTTTCATGATCAGCATGCTGAGGTGCTCCTCTTCATCCGTTTCAGAGATATTACTGTGTATCAGGTCGTCAACGCTTACGCGGATATAATCCATCAGCAAGCTTTGCAAAACGGCCTCTTTACTGTCAAAATACTTGTAAATAGTGGCTTTTGCAATTTTGGCGCGTTTGGCTATTTCGTTTACGCTGGTTTTATGGTAACCAAATTTTCGAAACAGATCTTGTGCCGCACGCTTAATGCTATCTTTAATTTTATCTGGCTCCATGTATCAGTTAGATACAAATATCTCAAAAGTATTGGTATTTACCGCATACGGCTTTAACGAGCGCGTAGCAGGGGCCTTTACGGGCGTGCCGTCAGTTAACGAGAACTTGGAGCCACTGCACGGGTCGGTAGCGGTAAGGGTAGGATTATCCAGCGTAACGGCGCACTTGTTTTGGGGCATATAGCTGCTGCACCTGTCGTACGCTACATAGCCGTAAACGCTGTGGTAAATGATTAGCCCGGCTACGCCGTAACCATCAATTACTACGGCGCCACCGGTGGTTTTAAGTGCAGCCAGCCGCGGATCAGACAGCGACGCTTCAAAATTTACACCTACGTTGGGTACCGAATCGCCGGTTTTAGCACAACCCATACAACACATTGCCAGCACCGCTAAAAAACCTATGCGTTTCATTACCTTATATAATTTCGGTTTTAAACTGCTTTAAAAAGCGTTCGTCGTTTTCAGAGAATAAACGCAGATCGCGAATTACGTATTTAAGGTTGGTTATCCTTTCAATACCCATTCCAAACGCAAAGCCGGTGTATTTATTACTGTCAATTCCGCAGTTCTCCAACACATTAGGGTCAACCATGCCGCAGCCCAAAATCTCTACCCAGCCGCTGTATTTACACATATTGCAGCCTGCGCCTTTACATATGGTGCATGATACATCCATCTCGGCAGATGGCTCGGTAAACGGGAAATAAGACGGGCGGAAACGCACTTTAGTACCTTCGCCATACAACTCCTGCACAAAGTGGTAAAGGGTTTGTTTTAAATCGGCAAATGACACATTTTCGTCAATATATAATCCCTCCACCTGATGAAAAAAGCAATGCGCACGGGCTGATATAGCCTCGTTACGGTAAACCCTGCCCGGCATAATAGCGCGGAACGGCGGCTTGCCATTCTCCATCATACGCACCTGTACCGACGAGGTATGGGTACGCAAAGCGATATCATCCTTACCCGCATTTTTTTTGATGAAGAAGGTATCCTGCATATCGCGGGCGGGATGCTCCTCGGGGAAGTTAAGCGCCGAAAAGTTATGCCAGTCGTCCTCAATCTCAGGTCCTTCGGCAACCACAAAGCCTAAACGTTTAAATATATCAATGATCTCGTTACGCACCAGGGATAATGGGTGGCGCGAGCCAACCGCGAAACCATCGCCTGGTAACGTAAGGTCTTGTTCTGAGTTTTGAGTTGCGGGTTGTGAGTTAAAGCTTTCTTTTAACTCTGCATATTTCGTTTCGGCCATTTGCTTAAACTGGTTAAGCACCTTACCAAACACGCGTTTTTCTTCGGGACCAACGCTCTTAAAATCTTCAAAAAGATCTTTAATTAATCCCTTGGTACCTAAATATTTGATGCGGAACGCTTCCAGTTCATCCGCGTTAGCGGGGGTAAAAGCGTTTATCTCGGCAGTATATTGATCTATTTTATTTTGCATTATAACGTTCTTAAAAATTGTTCGGCTGTTAAAACCGGTATGGTTGCTTGTTGGTAATCTTTTATATTTCTGGTAATGATAACTTCACAATTATCTCTTTCAGCGATATTATATTGCATAGCGTCCTCAAAATCATTAAAAGGACTTAATAATGCCTGTTTAATATTCTCGTGCTCAAAGGTTAAAATATTTATTTCCTTAATAAGTTTACCTACAATATTCTTCGCTGTTGTTGCCCCTACTTTTTTTCTTAATATGTAGTGAATATTTGCTATAGCCAGGGCAGAAGTATTTAGGGAGAGTTTCCTATCTTCACATTCAGATACTAATATCTGACTATAAAAAGAAAAAGGCTCTCTCTGCAACAGCACATCCAAGAGCACATCCCTATCTAAAAATAAGCGCTTATAAGCCATGCTTATCTTTCAAATATTCATATTTCATATCCTTGTAATCCATATCGTCGGGATATTTTCCTTTTAAAACACCTGTTAAATCTTTAATCCAAGGTGGGATTTCCATATTCTTATATTTCTCTAACAGAGGATCTTCTTTTTTTTCTTTTTCTACAATACTATCAAAGAATTCTTGAACTAATTTTGAAACACTGGTGTGTTGACGCTTAGCATATTCTTTTACAGAAGGTAATGACGCCGACTTAACACTCAAAGTTAACTTTGTACTTTCCATAGGATTTGCATTTTTATACGTACAAATATAAATATTCTATACGTATTAATCAATCACCCCTAATGCTTTACCCACTTTAGTAAACGCGGCAACCGCTTTATCCAAATGCGCAACATTGTGCGCGGCCGACATTTGTACCCGTATCCGCGCCTTACCTTTTGCCACCACCGGGAAGTAGAACCCGATAACATATATGCCTTCGTCAAGCATTTTGGCGGCAAACTCCTGTGCCAGTGCAGCCTCGTACAGCATTACAGGCACTATGGGGTGTACACCCGGCTTAATATCAAATCCCGCTTCGGTCATTTTTTGGCGGAAGTATTTGGTATTACTTTCCAGCTTTTCTTTTAACACGGTTGATTCTTTCAGCATATCCAGCACAGTAATAGACGCCCCAGTTATGGCAGGGGCTAAGGTGTTACTGAATAAATAGGGCCGTGACCGCTGGCGCAATAAGTCGATGATCTCTTTCTTGCCGGAGGTAAAACCGCCGGATGCCCCGCCCAGTGCCTTACCCAACGTACCTGTAATGATGTCAATTTTATCCATCACATTATGGTACTCGTGCGAACCACGACCGGTTTTACCCATAAACCCGGTGCAATGGCTCTCGTCGATCATCACCAAAGCACTATATTTTTCGGCAAGGGCTGTTATTTTATCCAGCTGCGCGATGGTACCATCCATAGAGAAAGCACCGTCTGTTACAATAATACGATGGCGACAGCCTACGGCTTGTTTTAATTGCACTTCCAGGTCGGCCATATCATCGTGCTTATAGCGCAGTCTTTGCGCTTTTGACAGGCGCACACCATCAATAATACTGGCATGGTTCAACTCGTCAGATATAATGGCATCCTGCTCATTAAACAGCGGCTCAAATACCCCGCCGTTGGCATCAAAAGCGGCGGCATATAAAATAGTGTCCTCAGTCCCTAAAAACTCGGATAGCTTTCTTTCCAGCTCTTTATGTATATCCTGTGTACCACAAATAAACCTAACCGACGACAACCCGTAACCGTGACTATCCATCGCCTTTTTTGCCGCCTCAATTACTTTGGGATGCGACGATAATCCCAGGTAATTATTGGCGCAAAAGTTAATAACCTGTTTGCCGCCCTGCACGGTAATATCGGCACCCTGGGGCGAAGTGATGATACGCTCGGTTTTATATAGGCCGGCTTCTTTTATTTCGGCAAGTTCCTGTTGTAAAACAGGTTGTAGCGTATTGTACATGGGCAATTATTTTAAGCTGCAAATTTACGTAAACAATAATTCAACTATAATATAAACGCCAAATCAAAACATTTAGCTTAAAAAAGCATTTAATGTGAAGCGATGAATAAATTTTTACTATCCCTGTTAATTACATTAAATGCTTTAAGTTTTAAAGCAACCGCGCAGCAATTTGTTTTATCCGGTCGCATAACCGATCAAAAAAACAACCCAATAGGGTTTGTATCGGTATATATACGTAACTCTACTTATGGCACCACCAGTAACGAAAACGGGCTTTATCAGTTTAAATTAAACCCCGGTAATTATGAGGTGGTATACCGCTTTGTGGGTTACACGGAACAGATTGATCATGTCACCATAACTGACCATGATGAACAGCACAATGTGCAGATGCAGAATGAAATATTCACGCTTAATGAAGTTGCTGTAAATGAGAAGCGCGGGCGCGATACCGCCGCCGCAAATATTATGCGGAAGGTTATTGCCAAACGCAAGTATTATTTACACGAGGTAAAAAACTACTCGTCAACTGTATATGTAAAAGGAGTGCAGCGGCTTACCAGCGCACCAAAATCGTTATTAAAAAGCGGCGTAGCTAAAGTGCTTGACCTTGACAGCAATGGCAAGGGAATTTTATACCAATCCGAATCGGTATCTAACTTTAGTTTTGAGCAGCCAGATAAGGTAAAAGAGGTTACTGTTGCTTCAAAAGTGGCCGGTATTACCCCAACATTCAGCTATAATAAGGCGTCTGACCTGCAAGCTAACTTTTATAAAAACCGGTTTTTTATTGAAGGGTTAAGCAGTCGTGGCTTTATATCGCCCATTGCTAATAACGCATTCAGGTTTTACCGTTTCCGTTTGGTGGGCAAAACCACGGAGAACGGACACACAATAGATAAAATTGAACTAACCCCCCGTCATAAACATGACCCGGCCTTTCAAGGCTATATTTATATATTGGATGGCGACTGGCGCATATACAGTGTGGATTTAACGCTGAATAGCACAACCAACGCACTTAACCTGGTTGATACCATCCGCATAAGTCAGCAATATGTGCCTGTAAAAGACAATATATGGATGCCCGCCTCTATTCATTATGATTATAGCGGCAACGTATTTGGGTTTAAATTTGAGGGCTATTACCTGGGTATTTATAACAATTATCAATTTGATATTAATGCACCGCCGGGTTATTTTAATGGCGAGGTTTTAAGAATTGATACCGCGTCAAACATTAAACCGGCAAGCTATTGGGCGGGTATTCGCCCGGTACCGTTAACCCCGCAGGAAACTATTGATTATCGAAAAAAAGACAGCATAGCGGTGGTGCAAAAATCAGAAAGGTATATTGACTCTTTACAGAAAGAAAAAAATGATCTGGATGTTTTGCCGTACCTGGTTACTGGTTACACCGCAACTAGCCGCGACAATAAAGACTCGCTATATGTTTATCCGTTTTTGCAAACCATTTATTATAATACGGTTGAGGGATGGGGTGTTAACCTCAAGGCACGTTACTCTAAAACCTTTGACGATTACCGCAACTTTAGTATTACGCCTGCACTGCGTTATGGTTTTGCCAACAAGCTATTTAGTGCCAACGTACATTCATCGTACACGTATGATCCGGCACACTCCGGAAAGTTTTTTGCTGATTTTGGCAGCGATGTGCTCGATTTAAATAACGTAGGTACACGGTCATTATACTTTAATACCCTGAGTACCTTATTGAGCGAAAACAACTACGTAAAATATTACCGCTCGCAATTTGGCAGTGTTGGATACCAGCGTGAACTATCCAACGGCGTTTTGTGGACGGCCTCGTTATCGTACGCTACCCGTACACAACTTTATAATATATCGTATAACCATATTTTTGATACACCAAATAAAGAATACACCTCTAATAACCCTTTAATGCCCGATGCCCCTGCTAATGATCAATCTTTATTATTTCCAAAGCATAATGCATTAACTTTTAACACCTCGGTAAAATTCACCTTTGATCAGCAGTATATAACCCGACCAACCGGTAAAATTTATCTGCCTTCAAAATATCCTACGCTTACAGTTAACTATCGCAAGGGGGTAAATAACGTCTTTGGGTCGGATGTTGATTATGATTTTGCTTCGGTTGATATCTCACAGGATAAAATACCTATTGGCCTATCCGGTTTTACTTCGTTCAAAATTTCGGCAGGTAAATTTTTTAATCATAATACCTTGTATTTTATGGATTATAACCACTTTTTAGGCAACCAGGGTACCACGTTTGACCCTACCTATGTGGGCAGTTTCCATTTTTTACCATTTTATACTTACAGTGCCAATGACCAATACGTAGAGGCGCACATACAGCATAATTTTTCGGGATCAATATTAAGACGAGTACCCTTTTTGCGCAAGCTAAAGCTGGAAGAAATAATTGGCGCCAACTATTTAACCGAACGTAATAATGAAAATTACTCTGAATTTTATGTGGGTCTGCAGCGTTTAATATTCCGTATTGATTATGGCGTATCCTACGCGGGCAATCAAAAATATTTGCAGGGTTTCAGGATATTTTACGGGCTTCGTTAAGCTAAAAGCTAAAAGCCGAATGCTGAAAGCTTTTTTGCTTTTAGCTTTATTCTTTCAGCTTTAAGCTCAAAAACTTATATTTGCCCTTCATTTAACACCGTTTGCAGCGGTATCAATGTAGTTATGAAATACAATACCTTACTTTACTATTGTTACTCAACAATAGCGGATGCGGAGCAATTTGCTGCCGATCATTTAAAATTTTGTAAAAGTTTGAACCTTACGGGGCGCATTATTGTGGCTACCGAGGGGCTTAACGGTACAGTATCCGGCGCAGCCGAAGACTGCAAAACCTATATGGATACCTTACATGCCGACCCGCGTTTTGCCCAAATTGATTTTAAGGTTGACGAGGTAGATACGCCATCATTTGTAAAAATGCACGTGCGTTATAAGGACGAGATAGTACACTCCGGCCTGCGCGACCCTAACATTATCAATCCGCAGCAAAAAACAGGCAAGCATCTGGAACCAAAAGAATTTTTGGCGATGAAGGACGCCGAAGATGTGGTGATACTGGATGTACGCTCCAACTACGAGCATAATCTGGGCAAGTTTAAAAACGCGGTAACGCTGGATATTGAGAATTTTAGGGATTTCCCGGATATGATCAATGAGCTGGCGCAATACAAGGATAAAAAAGTTATTACGTATTGCACCGGTGGTATTAAATGCGAAAAAGCATCGGCCCTGTTACTGCACGAGGGTTTTAGCGATGTGTACCAACTACATGGCGGCATCATCAAATACGGCAAGGAAGCAGGCGGAGAGGATTTTGAAGGCAAATGTTATGTGTTTGATAACCGCTTATCTGTTGAGGTAAACAGCGTTAATCCCGTAACCATATCCACCTGTTATAATTGCGGTAAAACCACCGATAAAATGATAAACTGCGCCAACCCCGAGTGCAATGAGCATTTTACCCAATGCGACGAGTGCGGCACCGCCATGGATGGCTGCTGTAGCGATACCTGCAAACAACATCCGCGCAAGCGTATTTATGACGGCACCGGCTATTACGTAAAAGTACCACAACCGGTAAATGTTAAAAAAGCTTCTAAAATAGAGTTGGCATAAATATACAACAAGCTATCAAAATGG
>NZ_JBDTJZ010000051.1:0-5931 GCF_039935595.1 Mucilaginibacter sp.
AGCAGCGCTTTAACTCATCCGATTCGGAAGATGCCTTGACGGTTGAAGCCTACCTGGCAGGTATACCACACGTTACTACGGGTATTTACTGGACTTACAATAAGGTAATAGCCACCTTAAAATTAACCGCCCTGCTAAAAAAACAATTGATCAAGCTGTCCAACGGCGAAACCAAACGATTGATGATAGCGGCGGCATTGCTTAAAAATCCGTTACTATTACTATTAGACAGCCCTTTAACCGGATTGGATGTGCAAACGCGGCAGGAATTTAACCAAATAATTAACGAGATAACAGCATCGGGTATTACGATAGTAATGGCTACATCGCCTTTTGAAATTCCGGATGCTATTACCGATATCGCTATCTTAAAAAGCGGCACCATAAATAAACTATTGCCAAAAGCCCAATATGATCCTGAATTATTTATTAAAACAGGTGATGATAAAATTGATAAGGAAGAACTGCGCGTCTTATTAAGTACGCATACCCCATCTACATACCGGCAAATAGTAACCATGAAAAACGTCAACATAAAATATGGCGATGTTGAAGTATTAAAACAGGTAAACTGGCAGATAAAACCCGGTGACCGCTGGGCATTGCTTGGCCATAACGGCGCGGGGAAGTCAACCCTGTTAAGTTTAATAAATGGCGACAACCCGCAGGCCTATGCCAACGATATTATTTTATTTGATAAAAAGCGCGGTACCGGCGAAAGTATATGGGATATTAAAAGGAAAATTGGGTTTATGTCGCCCGAGTTGCACCAGTACTTCCCTACTGATAATAGTTGTTTGCAGGTGATAGAATCGGGCTATTATGATACGCTGGGGTTATTTAGGCAAAGCAGCCCCGCCAAGGCGGCGATTGCCCTGCGTTGGATGAAAGCTTTAGAAATAGACAAATATGCCCGCACTCTTTTAAAAAACATCCCAGCCAGTGCGCAACGCTTATGTCTGCTGGCCCGCGCCCTCATTAAAAACCCCGACCTGCTGATATTTGACGAACCCTGCCAGGGCATGGATACCCACCAGCAGCAGCACTTTAAAAACCTGGTAGATGCCATTTGCAGCCTAAGCAATGTAACCCTTATTTACGTAAGCCATTACCAGCATGAGATACCGGAGAGCGTGAGTAAGGTTTTGAGGTTGGAGAAGGGTATGGTGGTGGAATAGTCATTGGTAGAAATTATTATTCAATTTTTGTTTGATTATGTATATTTAATTATGAAACATTTGTCCATATTTATATTATTTATTGGTTCAACTTTAATAAGTACAGCACAATCTTACGGTATTATAAATGATAAAGATGGGTTTGTAAACGTCAGGAAATCTCCTTCTATTAACTCTCCGATAGTTGGGAAAATATATTCAGATCAGCTATTTGGTTACGATTATGATACGGCAGATAACTCAAAATGGGTGGATATATTTCAGCAACATGAAAATACTGGTCATCTTGAAGGTTATATCAGTAGAAATAAAATATTACCGCTAACAGCGTTAAAAAAAAATAAAAAAAATAATGACAGCCTATCAGTTGTTATTAAATCCTCTGCATTTAATCCGCAAATGCACACTTTACAGTATAACAAGCCGCGTAAAAATGAGCGCGCCGACTTAGTGAAAATTGATGGGAAAGCAATCTGGGGTCAAGATGGGGGTATACCTAAAAAAGAAATATCGTCCGTAAAAATTATAAAAAATGGCACACAGATTACTATCCCGAAAACAGCTTATAATGATTTATACGAACCTGACTTTGGTTCATTAAATATTTATTCAAACAAAAACACCATATATATTGAAATGGAAAACAGTGATGGTGCAGGTTGGTACACTATTATTTGGGTTATAAAAGATAATAAGTTTGATTATAGATATATTGGTACAATTTAAATAGTGGCATCTAACAAGTTCGTGATTTTGACAACCAACTAATCCAACAACCCCATAAATCATAAAATCAGCGATTCAGGCAAATATTATTTACTAAATTTAATTTTGTAAATTTGTTAATATGATACGCACTATATTAAAATCTGATAATAACCAACTTACACTTCAATTGCCAAATGACATGGTTGGCAAAATGATTGAGGTTATTGCTTTTGAAATAGATCAAATTACCCCCTCTAAAAACACTAACGACCTTGAAAAGGCTGAAAAAATAGCAGCGATTGATAAGGCACTTAGTAAGCACCGTGTAGATCTGTCAAATTTTAAATTTGACAGGGACGAAGCTAATGACTATGAGTAAGATAGCCCTCGATACCAATATATTAATATACCTGCATGACAACCGCGAGTCTTCCAAAAGGAAAAAAGCTAATGAATTAATAACAGTTGGACCTGTAATTTCATCTCAAGTAATAAGCGAATACCTTAACGTTTGCAATAAGCGACTAAAAATGACCAAGCAAAATTCGTTGGATTCATTAATGGCGTGGTTACCTTATTGTGAGCTTTCTTTATCTGAGATTTCTATTTATACAAATGCGATGCGTTTAATTGAAAAATATCAGTTTCAAATGTTTGATGCTGTTATTGTCGCATCTGCCTTAATTTTGGATTGTACAATTTTATATTCAGAAGATATGCAACATCATTTAATTGTAGATGAGCAATTAAAAATTGTAAATCCTTTTGTTTAGTAATATAAAATCAAACAACCCCATAAATTATCAAAATCATATTTTTTTGGCAAAAAACATGGTTAACACATTTTAATACCTTTTTTATATTATTTAATTGATTATCAATTAGTTAAACAAAAAATATTTCAAAATTGTGTTAAACGATGTTAAACTGTTTTAACAATCCATTTTGTTATTTTCATAATTTATGTAATTCCTAAATCATAAAAATCAGCGATTCAGACAAACCATCCTAAAATCTTAACAATCCTAAAAATCATAGTTATATTTGTATATGAATACAGCCGATCTGTTACAGCGCGCTTCGCAGTTTGATTTTTTGAGCATTGAAGAAGGTATGTTTTTGTATGAACATGCTCCTACTGCTGATTTAATGTATGTAGCCAACGAATTGCGCAAAAAACAAGTGCCCCACGGCAAAGTAACCTGGCAGATAGACCGTAATGTAAACACCACCAACGTTTGTATAGCCAATTGTAAGTTTTGCAATTTCTTCCGCCGTCCGGGCCATGAGGATAGCTATATAACCGATATTGAAACGTACAAAACCAAAATTGAGGAGACCTTCCGTTTTGGCGGCGACCAGCTTTTATTGCAAGGCGGTCACCACCCCGATCTGGGCCTTCAATTTTATACCGATCTGTTTAAACAACTAAAAGAATTATATCCATCGTTAAAACTACACTCGTTAGGTCCGCCGGAAATTGCACATGTGGCTAAGTTAGAAGGCATGAGCCATATCGATGTTTTAAGCGCGATGAAGGCCGCAGGTTTAGATTCATTACCCGGTGCCGGTGCCGAAATATTGAACGACCGTGTGCGCCGCCTGATATCAAAAGGCAAATGCGGCGGTAAGGAATGGCTGGACGTAATGCGCGCAGCGCATCAACTTAACCTGCCAACATCGGCAACCATGATGTTTGGTCACGTAGAAACTTTGGAAGAGCGTTTTGAACACCTGGTATGGATACGCGAGGTACAGGCCGAAAAACCCGAAGGTGCTTATGGCTTTGTGGCATTTATCCCCTGGCCGTTCCAGGATGATGGTACGCTGTTACGTAAAGTGCGCGGCATCACCAACAACGTAACCGGCGATGAATATATACGCATGATAGCCCTGAGCCGTATTATGCTGCCCAATATTAAAAACATACAAGCATCGTGGCTAACGGTAGGCAAACAGGTGGCACAGTTATGCCTGCACGCCGGTGCCAATGATTTTGGCTCCATCATGATAGAAGAAAATGTGGTATCTGCCGCCGGTGCGCCGCACAGGTTTACTGCCAAAGGGATACAGGATTCCATAATTGAAGCCGGTTTTGAACCTCAACTTCGTACCCAACGCTATGAATGGCGACAAATGCCTGCACAATTGGAGGAACAGGTTATAAATTACTAATACAAAAAAGCCTTCCCGATTAATCGGGAAGGCTTTTGCACTATATATAGGCAGATTATCTAACACCAAAAATGTTAACCAATGCCACAACCTGTGCCATGGTTAAAGGTTCGTCAAATGCCTCTGTTGCTGCGTTTACAGAAACGTTACCACTTACGCCTGCTAAATTGGTAATAGTTACACCACCTTGTATAACATTATCCTCGCCAGCGTAATTACCGTTTACAGCAGCTATGCCGGTATCATTTGCGCCGGTTATCCAGGGTTTGGTAGTTGTAGCACCGCGCGAACGGCGTATCTGGCGGATAGCTGACGCATGGCGCGCCTCTACCGAGTGAATATTTAAAGCAGCCGTTAATACCACCTGGTTACCCAACAAATTAGGGGCCTGACCTTTATAGGCACGTACACCGGTATCTTCAAAAGCTTGTGCTACCGCAAAATAAGTATCTACATTGGATAATACTGTGGTGAACGGACCTGTACCTGTTACCGTATTGGTGGTGGTGTTAAAGCCGCCGGTAAAATCGTAAGCGCCATTCATACCCTGCGACGATTGAGCCACAGCAGCAGAACCTAATACACTCTGTAAAAATTTAACGTGCGCATTTTCATGCCCTTGTATAGTTACCAGGTAAGCTTTCTCGGCGGTAGAAAAACCCAGATTTGAAGCTACACCGGCATTATAAAAGGCGGCTTCCAGGTATTCTAACTTCAAGGCATAGTTTAAAACATCATTTACAGCTACTGTTGGAGTTTGACCATAAGCTCTTTTAAACAAGGTACTGAATGCAAATGGCAGAGCGGCTACCGCTACTTTTGATCCAAAGCTCGTGATGTTTTTAATGGCAGCACGGCGCGGGCTGATCCTGTCCTGAAACTCCGGATCAACGTTATTTATTTCTTCTATTATATTTAATAAATCCATGTCTTTAAAATTTAAAATGATACATAACCATAGTTAGACGCATTTACTTTTGTTTTCAGGTAAGTATTTGCAATTGCAAGCACCTGCGGTATAGTTTGTTGTTTATCCATACCATTTGCATCTAATACTGTAGAATCAGCAAAACTGCCGGGATTTAACAAATTGCGGATATAAGATGCGTGCCTTGCTTCAACCGATACAATTTTACCGGCCAAGGTTAGGTATCCGGCATCTTTAATTAAATAACCGGCACCATTATAAGCAGTAACACCGGTATCTTCAAATGCCTGAGCTGCCGCTAATACTTTAGCCCGACTCGAAAAATCAATCGAACTAAAATCAGGTGTTAAGGCCTGTATGGCGTTACTACCTAAAGCTGTTTTAAAAAACTCGCGGTGACCAACTTCATGATCACGTATGTCTGTCAATAACGAGGTTTCAACACCTGTAATACCGCTGTAAGGTGTAGCCGCTACCTGTATATAAAAGGCAGCTTCAAGTTGTTCTAATGCGTAGGCGTAATTTAAAATAGCCAGATCGCCTTGTGCACCAATATCAATACCTGTTGTTGGCATAACACGGTTATCCTTGTGGCATGATGCAGCAGCCAATACCCCAACGCCTGCAATACCGGCACCGGCATAGCGCAAAAATGACCTCCGGGCCAAATTTGGGCTTTGTTCTGTTTTTGTTTCTGTTTTCATAAGTAGTTTTAAAGATGTTATTGAAAAATTTATAGATGGTTCTTTATAGATGTACGAGATTGACGCGATTCAGTTTTAATTTATATTGGATTATAAACTCTTTTTAGGAATACTATTAATTTTATGGGCTTTGGCCTCCTTTAATACTATTTATTATTTATAATTGTTGCCGCGTAAAAGGGTGTAATAATTAATTTATGATAACAGATCCGGAACTTTATATTGAAGCTTTGGTGTT
>NZ_JBDTJZ010000052.1:0-11969 GCF_039935595.1 Mucilaginibacter sp.
TTGTTAATTTGTATGTAGTTGTTTTGGGTGCCGGGTAATAGGTTATGGGTGTACCTGGTTTTGGCGCCAATCATTTCAAAATATAGCCTGGCGGCCCGCATATCGCCCTTAAGGGCAAACTTAAACACGTTGGCCAATACCTGCGGGGCCATAAATTTAAACTGCTCGGTTTGTTCGGCAAACTCGGGGCGTTTTTTGTATTCGTTAAAATGTTTGGCAACGGTTTGCCGGCATAAACCGGTTTGGGTGGCAATGGCGCTTTTGGTAGGCATAAAGCCGTGTTGCTGCATAAAATTGGCTATGGCTTCGCTAATGGTGAGGTGGTTATATTCCCAGGCATCGCTTTTGCTTTCGGGCGCCATAATATGTTCTATCTGGGCTAAAAAAGCTTCGCGCCGACTGCCGGTTAATTGCTCTAAAATTTCGGTACAGGTATCGCCCAGGTACGCTCTTTCGGGCTTGGTCAGGTCTTCAATATCGTTTAAGGTTATCTTATCCTGTTTAAGCAATTGCTCAACTTTTTGTTTACCGTGTTTGGTTATAATGCCGGGTTTAACACGTGCAGGTTTTTCCATATTTATATAAATTTCTTTAAAAACTGTATAAATATACAGAAAAATCTTTATTAATAAAGAAATATCATAAAAATGATGGTTAACACATTTTTCAACATTTTTTTGTTAAACAATTGATTATCAATAATATAAGTGTAAAATTAACCTAAAATGTGTTAAGTTGTGTTAACCCCGGTGGGAGTGGACTTGATATTCAATATGGGTGTAACCCCACCGTAGCATCACATATAATAGTGACAGTAGTCATGTTTTAGCGGTTTTATCAGGGGTAATTTAGCCCTCGAGAAAAGTATAATATTTTACTCTAAATCTCTTAAATATGAAACTAATTCAAGACAAAAAATTCTGGGTGATCGCCACTGCCATATGCTTAATAGGCTATGTTGTAAGCTGCACTAAAAAAGATCAGGTAATTATTGGCGGTTCTGCTTTAAGCTCAACTACATTGGTATCCTATAAAACCACGGTTGCTCCGACGATTGACGGGGTAATTGACGGCATTTGGGATAAGGCAACTAAAATGGCTATCAACCCAACAGTGCCCGATCCGGGCAATGGACTGTTTACCGGTTATAACGGACAGTCGTACCCGGCTACATTAAGATCTATGTATGATGATAAATACATTTACTTTTTATTGGAATATGCCGACGCAACAAAAAGCGTAAATATAAGCCCCTGGTACTTTAACCCAGTCGCTAATGTTACCGGAAAAACTGGTTGGGCGCAGGAGCCGAGCAGCAAAACCTTTGATGCAAATGGTGTTTTAACACGTGATGGCTGGGGCGAAGATAAGTTTGCCATGCTTTGGAACATCGATAACTCGACCCCAAAGTTTTTAACCCAAACCTGCTATGCAAGCTGCCACATTTTTACGCCGTATCTGGATTATTCAGTAACACCGGCGGTATTAAAATCAAATGCTAACAACGGCAACCACTACACAAACGGAGCCAGCGAAAAAATTGACATGTGGTGGGGCCATTTAAGTAAAGATTTGCTTTTTAACCAAATAGACGATAATTATCAGGATTGGGCAGGCGGCCCGGGTGTAACCAGCTTAGTAGGTGGCAGCGGCAATGGCCGCCATGTGGACGGTATTGTGGTTTCGGGCGCTTCGGCTACGTTCCCCTTCGCACCAACTTATACAGCAACTCCTGCTCAGGGTTCATTAAACAATAAACAAACGCTCAAATTAGATGGAACAGGTGCTTCTGTAAGCGTGCCCATGTGGATAATACCTAATGCTGCTAACAGCTATTATATACTTGCTTCGGATACATTATCTGGCAAAGCTGTTAAAATTACCGGCGTTAACTCTACAGGTGTATTAACTTACAATGGCGGCTCCGTTGATCCTACCGTTGGTACAGATTACCAGCGCATAGGCGACCCGGTAACCGGCGGGATTGGTCCGAAATGTTTTCCAAGTTATATCGGGTCGCCTTTAGTTGGTGGCAGGGCTGATATTGCCGGCGGAGCAGTTTATACCGGTTCAGGTTGGGTAATTGAGTACAAACGCTTGCTAAAAACAGCCGATGTTTTAAAACAGGATATTGATTTTTCAAGCTTGCAGGACCAGGTATTTGGTGTAGCAATCTGGAACAAATCAAATAATCAACACGGGATCCAGCCAAACTTGTTACTAACCTTTCAAAAATAATTTTTGACAGTTCTTTCAACCTATAAAATTTAAGATCATGTCAAAAAAAATAATTGCGATAGGACTGCTGTTAATAGGTAACTTAATACTGGTTATGAACGGTTGTACAAAAAACACCACCGTGAGTATTGATAATACTCCAGAAATAACCACACCAGTAAGTTTCTCTAAAGACCTGGTTCCGCTGTTCACAAAAAATTGCGCTACAAGTGGTTGTCATAGTGGCTCGGTTGCTCCAAACCTTTCGGTTACAACTGCCTACGATGCGATACAAAACACCAACCTTGTAAATGCTGCAACCCCGGCAAACAGCGAATTGTATTTGTGGCTAACCGGCAAGCGGGCCGTGGCCATGCCGGCAGGCAGTGCTAATAATCCGTCAAATATCAACGCGTTGGTGCTCGCCTGGATAAAACAAGGGGCAAAAAACAATTAAAAAATAACCCATGAAAAAATCAAACAATCATACGCCATTAAATAACCGTTGTGCACGGGTAGTCATTTTAACAATGTTGCTTTTCTGCTACTATGGCGTCGTTATGGCACAGGATACAACAGCGGTAGGAAGCGTAAAAAAGAAATCGTACACAAAAAATACGTTTGAAGGTAATTATATCATAGACAATCAAACCGTAATGGTGCCTATAAAGGGAACTTTGGAATTTGATATTCAACACAGGTTTGGGTCAACAGAAAAAGGCACTCAAGATCTGTTCGGCATTTTTGCAAGTGCAAATATGATGCTTGGCGCCAGTTACGTACCCATTAAGGACCTGCAAATAGGGTTTGGTGCAACAAACGAAAGAATGCAGGTTGATGTTAATATTAAATATGCCATTTTAAAACAAACCAAAGACGGTTCCATGCCCGTTAGTGTAACCTATTTTGGAAACATGGCGGCCGACACCCGAAAAAAGGACAATACAACCTTATTTGTAACAACGTCAGATCGTTTCAGCTATTTTTATCAGCTTATAGTTGCCAGGAAAATAAGCGAAAAGCTTTCAGTACAGGTAAGTCCCAGTATTTCACACTTCAATAATCTGGAAGGCTATTTGAATGACGCGGGACAAGTAATGCCGATATTAAAAAACGACAATGTTTCTATTGCAGCTTCAGGCAGATACAAGATATCTGACGGAACGGCGATAATCGCTAATTACGATCAGCCTATCACTCAAAATCCGGCAAATAATCCTCATCCAAATATCAGTTTTGGTATAGAAATGAAAACAAGCGGGCATGATTTTGAAATCTTTTTCGGCAACTATAGTTCGTTAATACCACAAAATAATAATGTGTATAATCAAAACGACTTTAAAAAGCGCCAGTTCTTAATTGGGTTTAACATTTCAAGATTATGGAACTTTTAATAAACTAATTATACACTCAATCTAACTAAAAATGAAATAATATGAAAATCAATTTAATTTTAACAGCAGCTGTTTTAGCAACGGGTGTTGCAAGCGTTGCATTTACAATTGATCAGCAGCCAAAGCCATGGCCGGTGCCCGATAAAAATGCAAAAATGCCTAACACCGTAAAATCAAACGGCGAATCTATTGCAGCGGGTAAAGCCTTATGGAATATGCATTGCTCATCATGCCACGGAAAAACCGGTTTGGGCGATGGTAGTAAATCTGCACAATTAAAAACACAGCCTCAAGACCTGTCAAAAGCCGCATTACAATCGCAATCCGATGGTTCGCTCGCCTTTAAAATATCTGAAGGGCGTGATGATATGCCAAGTTTCAAAAAGAAAATTCCTGATCAGGAGGATATTTGGAACCTGGTAAATTTTGTTCGCACATTAAAAAAATAATCAGATCAATAGGGCCCGTCATTGTACGGGTCTTATTGTTTTAACTAAAGATGTTTTTGGAGCGGCATCATAAAAATTGTGATACTTATCACCTGTTTTACTGCTGTAAATCATTCCCCGCCCTTCAATAAACCTATACATTTACGCATCACCCCCTCTATAAAAACAAGGTGATCATCGATAAAAAAAATGGAAAATAATAACAATCAACCGTCCAGGAGAAAGTTTATGTGGGGAGTAGGTGTATTATCACTTTTAGTAGCAGCCGGCTCGGCCTTAAAATTTCCCTTTCTAAATAAAAAAGCAGCAGTTAAAGGCAAGACCGTAAAAATGCTTACGCAGGACGGCAAACTGGTTGAGGTAGACGCGGCATTAATTACTTCTGCACGAAAAAAAGCTACCAACAGCGACCTTCAAAATTGGATAAATAAATAACGGGCAACGCACTAACATAACTACAATTATGAATCAAGAAACTAATTCGCGACGTGACTTCCTATTAACCGGGTTACTCATTGCAGGCGCCGCTACATCGTGCACACCTAAAGATCCATTTGAATCAGGAGCTGAAGAACAGGCTGTTGCTTCGGGAAAAAAGGTAAAACTATTATCGGTAGATGGTGAAATTATAGAAGTTGACGAAGCTTTTTTAAAGCCCGTACCACATTTACCCCCGGTTACCAATACCGAGGCAAGGATAGGCATACCGGGCAAGAAATTTGTAATGGTAATTGATCTGTCCAGATGTAAGAATTTAAAAAAATGCCAATCGGCATGTAATCACGCGCACGAGTTAAACCCCGGCGAGAACTGGATAAAAGTGGAACCAATGCAGGAAGCGGAACATACCGCGCCGTATTGGGAACCAACTACCTGTATGCATTGCGATGAACCGCCATGCGTGAAAGTTTGCCCGGTAGACGCCACTTTTAAACGGCAGGATGGCTTGGTACTGATTGACAGCGATCGTTGTATTGGCTGCCGTTTTTGTATGGCTGCCTGTCCGTACTCGGCACGTGTTTTTAATTGGGGAGAGCCGGAAATTTCGCCGGCAATTGCCGCTCAGCCATATTCGTGCGAAACAAGTATTCCGCAAAAAAAAGGCACAGTTAGTAAATGTGATTTTTGTGCTGACATGACCAGGGAAGGTATGTTACCACATTGCGTATCAGCATGCCCTAACGGGGTTTTTGCATTTGGCGATATGAATGAGGATACGGTTACCAACGGCGCAGAAACGTTTCGCTTCAGCGATCTGATAAGAGACAAGGCAGGGTATCGCTTAATGGAAGATTTAGGTACTAAACCAAGCGTTTATTACCTGCCACCGGTTGCAAGGAATTTCCCTTTTGAATCGGGCCTTGAAAATGATAAGCTACAGAACAAATAATAAATCGGCAATTGATGGAAAATTTAGTATTAGATGAAAAGATAATAAAAGACCTGCTACCGCAAAAATTTGGAAAAGCAGGCAAAATATGGGTGGCGGTGTTAGTGGCAATTTGTTTAGTGGGGGCTTACGCATATTATCGCCAGTTAAGATATGGATTGATCGTCACCTCCATGCGCGATTATGTGTCATGGGGTATTTACATATCAAATTTTGTGTTTTTTGTAGCAATAAGTTTAGTTGGCTCATTAATAACAGCAGTGTTTAGGTTAGCCGGCGTAAAATGGGGATCGCCACTTACACGTATAGCCGAGATAATTGCGGTTGCAGCAATAATTTTTGCTTCACTCATTATTATAGTTGATATGGGTAGCCCCGAGCGTTTTTATAATTTATTTACTCATGGACGCATCCAATCGCCCATTATATGGGATGTAATTGTAATTACTACTTATTTCTTTATTAGTCTTTTGTTGCTTTATTATCCACTATTGCCTGATATACAAATACTGCTTCGTTTTAAAGCAGGTACTAATAAAAGGCTTTACGCTTTCTATAATTTTATTGGCTCTTTCTGGAAAAACACCCCCGAACAAATTAAACTGAGTGAAAAAGCAATAAACATTCTTTGTATAGCTATTATACCGGTTGCATTTACTATTCACACGGTTACTTCATGGTTGTTTGCTACCACCTATCGCCCGGGTTGGGACAGTACTAATTTTGGTGCATATTTTATTGCAGGTGCCTTTTTAGTGGGCGCAGGGGCTGTTGTAGTTGCCATGTACGTTTTTAGAAAAGCTTATCATTTAGAGAAATACATTACCGAAAATCATTTCGAAAAAATGGGACGGGTATTGGTTTTACTGGCTATGTTATATCTCTATTTCAATATTAATGAGTTTTTAACACCGTTTTTTAAAATGAAAGAATCGGAGTCGGCTTATTTAAATGGTCTTTTTTCAGGAGATTTTGCCCTGCTATTCTGGTTCGCTATTTTAACGGGGATGATCATACCGACCGTTGTATTATTGTTTAAAAAGGGTCGAAAACCATTGCCTGTTTTTATTGCAGGTATTATGATAGTAGTTGGCGCATGGTTTAAACGATACCTAATTGTTACGCCAACCTTATTGCACCCTTTCTTGCCTATGCACGATGTTCCTGAAAGCTATCACCATTATTTCCCAAGTTGGGAAGAATGGGCAATCACTATGGGATCGTTAGCGGGTGCCTTACTTATTATAACCATCCTTGCCAGAATATTTCCTATAATTCCTATCCAAGAAACTATAACCGAGCAACATGAAACCGTTGAATAAAATATTTTATGTAATAATAGCAACAGCCTACCTTTTAGCAGGTGGCCACGGGTTTGCGCAGGCACCTGCCAAAGGCGATTTGAGCTTGGGCGTTAATTATTTTATCACCAACAATCAGGTACCTTATGTAATGGTTAGGGTAAAGACTAAGGTTGATGGCCGGTTTCAGACGGTAGCGGGCATACCAATGACATTGTTTTTAGATAAGGATTCTGTCGGAACCACTATAGGTAAGGTGGTTACTAACGAACAAGGTGAAGCAACAGCATTTATCCCACCGTCATTAAAAAAGCAATGGAATACTTCGGTTAAACATACCTTCCTGGCCTCATTTGACGGAAATAAAAAATATGAACCTGCAAAAGGTGACCTGACAGTAGGCAAAGCTAAAATACTGATCAGTACTACTGACGGCAAAAGTATAACTGCATCTGTTTTTGAAATGAAAGATACTACCTGGACGCCGGTAAAAGGAGTAGAGCTAAAGATAGCAGTTAAACGATTAGGCGGCGACTTGCCAGTTAATGAAACCCCTACTTTTACTACAGATTCGACCGGAACCGTGGCTGCTGACTTTAAAAGAGATACTATTCCCGGCGATGCAAAAGGTAACATTGTATTGATAGCAAAAATTGAGGATAACGATCAATACGGAAATTTATCCATAGAGAAAACAGTGCCGTGGGGTGCAAAATTTACTGCCGTTAATAAGTTTAACGAACGGACCCTTTTTGCTACCAGAGATAAAGCGCCCATTTGGTTGCAGCTAATTGCTTATTCTATTATGTTGGCAGTTTGGATAATATTGGCTTACCTGGTGTTCAATGTATTTAAAATAAAACGTCTTGGAGCGTAAATATGATACAGGTCATTATTGTAGCTGACACCTGTCATGCCCAATTTTAGCTAATTATATAATATTTGCTAAGCATTAAAATTGGTGTTGCTAACAAATTAAAACCTATAACGCTACGGATAATATATATGGCCGCAAATACAACTTTTATCAATTCAACCATACCGTGTAATATAAATTCCTTTTTTGCTGTAGGTATTAATTACAAGAAAACAGATGCCTCAGTAAGAGGGATGTTTGCCATTGGAAACGAGCAGTATGAAAGCATTCTTACTATCGCCCCTTCTTTTGGGGTCACCTCGTTATTTATTCTTTCTACATGTAACCGTACTGAAATTTATGGTTTTGCCGAAACTGCAGAACAGCTTATTAATTTACTTTGCACCCAAACAAAAGGTAGCACCGCAGAATTTGCCCGTATGGCGTATATCAAAGCAGGCAAAAATGCAATAGAACATTTATTTCATGTGGGAGCAGGTTTAGATTCACAGTTATTAGGCGATTATGAAATTGTTGGACAGCTAAAGCAGGCGGTTAAATTTGCTAAAGAACAGAAATTTATCAACTCGTTTTTAGAACGTTTATTTAATGACGTGCTTCAGGCGTCAAAAAAAATAAAAAACGAAACGACATTAAGTGACGGTACCGTATCGGTGTCGTTTGCTGCCTCACAGTATATTAAAAGCCACACAACGGCAATTGTTAGCAAAAACATTCTTGTATTGGGAGCCGGAAAGATAGGGCGCAATACTTGCAAAAATTTGGTGGATTATTTAGGCACGCATAAAATCACAGTTATTAACCGTACTGAAGAAAAGGCAGCCAGGCTAGCCTCAGAGCTTAATATAAATTATGCTTCAATAGATGAATTGGATAGTTATGTGTCTTCTGCAGACATTATCATAACAGCTACAAATGCCGAACAACCCATAATATTAAGTAAGCAATTGGGTGGGGGTGGTAATAAGTTGATTATTGACCTGGCAATCCCACACAATGTAGAAGAATCAGTGAGTAACCTTTCAAGTCTCCGTGTGGTAAATGTAGATGAACTTTCCAAAATAAATGATCTTACACTTCAGCGACGCAAAATGGAAAGTCCAAAAGCTATAGCTATTATTAACGATTATATAGATGATTTTATAAAATGGCATAGAATGCGCAAAAACGCTCCCATTTTAAATAGTATAAAATTGAAGCTTAACGAGATAGCTTTACTTAATACAGTCGGCCGTGCGACCACGGATGACCCGTCTAATGTTTTACGAGCTAATAAGCAGCTTATACAAACCATAATTAATGGCGTTGCAGGTAAAATGCATAACCGTAATGAGGGTGGCTGTCACTACATTCAAGCTATAAATGAATTTATTGGTATGGTTTGTTAGTGATATAATTGTTGTAGCGAAAATTTTTAATTACCCTATGTAAATGAAGTAAATCAGCTGTCATAATAATTTGTTCTCTAAATGAAAGTAGCAACCCCGCCAATCACTTTTTCCTCTGAAGAAGCTTACGAAAAATCGCTTATTTATTTTAATGGAGATGATTTGGCGGCAAGGGTATGGGTAAACAAATATGCGCTTAAAGACTCGTACGGTAATATTTACGAAAGCACACCCGATGATATGCACCATAGGATCTCGGCTGAATTGGCACGTATTGAACAACGTTATCCAAATCCGCTGTCGGAAGCTGATATCTTTGAACTGATCCGCGACTTTAAGTATATTATACCGCAAGGGAGCCCCATGACCGGAATTGGCAACCCGTATCAAATCGCTTCTCTTTCTAACTGTTTTGTAATTGGCAACAATGGTGATTCCGATTCGTATGGTGGGATCATGAAAATTGACCAAGAACAGGTTCAGTTAATGAAACGGCGAGGTGGAGTGGGGCACGATCTTTCGCATATACGGCCAAAAGGTTCGCCCGTAAAAAATTCGGCATTAACCTCTACCGGTTTGGTGCCTTTTATGGAACGTTTCTCAAACTCAACGCGTGAGGTAGCGCAAGACGGAAGGCGGGGCGCCCTCATGCTTTCTATTGCTATTAAACACCCCGACTCGGAAGATTTTATAGACGCAAAGCTGGCACAAGGTAAAGTAACCGGCGCCAATATCTCGGTTCGAATTGATAATGAGTTTATGCACGCCGTAGAAAGCGGGCAAGCTTATCAGCAACAATTCCCCGTCAACAGCAAAACGCCGATTTATACCAAGAAAATGGATCCTTCGGTCCTTTGGAAGAAGATTGTTCATAACGCCTGGCAATCTGCCGAACCAGGTATATTATTTTGGGACACCATTATTAACGAATCGTTGCCGGATTGTTATGCAAGTTTTGGTTATCAAACCATATCTACCAACCCATGTGGCGAGATACCACTTTGTCCGTACGATTCCTGCCGCCTATTGGCTATCAACCTATTTAGCTATGTTGAAAACCCTTTCACGGCAAATGCTGAATTTAATTGGGAATTATTTAAAAAGCATATCCATGCTGCTCAGCGCATTATGGATGACATTATAGACCTTGAATTGGAAAAAATAGATGCTATACTGGAAAAAATAGAAACTGACCCGGAAGATGCCGAATTGAAGTTTACCGAAACTACCTTGTGGTTAAATATCCGCACCAAAGCAAACGAAGGCAGAAGAACCGGCATTGGAATAACTGCAGAAGGTGACATGCTTGCCGCGATGAACTTACGTTATGGCAGTGACGAAGGGTCTGCATTTGCGGTAGAAGTTCATAAAACTATTGCAATAGAGGCATACCGGGCATCGGTAACCACCGCAAAAGAACGCGGACCTTTTGCCATTTATAACGCTGATTTAGAAAAAAATAATCCCTTTATCCTGCGTCTAAGGGAGGCAGATGCACAGCTATATTATGAAATGGTGGAACATGGACGGCGCAATATTGCTTTGTTAACCATAGCGCCTACAGGTACCACCAGCTTAATGTCGCAAACCAGTTCCGGGATAGAACCTGTTTTTATGCCGGTTTATAAGCGACGAAGGAAAGTTAACCCAAATGACAAAGACGCACGGGTTGATTTTGTTGATGAAGTTGGAGACTCATGGGAAGAATATGTTGTGTTTCACCATCGTTTTAGGCAATGGATGGAAGTGAACGGACACGATTTAACTAAAAATTATTCACAAAAAGAGCTTGACACCCTGGTAAAACTGTCACCCTATTATAAAGCAACTGCAAATGATGTTGATTATCTTAAAAAAGTACAGATGCAGGGTGCCATACAGAAATGGATAGATCATTCAATAAGTGTCACGATAAATATGCCTGCCGATGTAACCGAAAAAGTGGTTGGCGAATTATATTTGGCTGCATGGAAGGCCGGCTGTAAGGGAGTAACCGTTTACAGGGATGGATCACGTTCTGGTGTGCTGATCGCCAATACCGACCCCACCACCGAACAAGCTACGGGCACAATATTTCAGACAAACAGACCGCCTGTACTTGAAGCAGATGTTGTACGATTTCAAAACAATAGGGATAAGTGGATAGCTTTTATCGGATTGCTGGATGGCAAACCGTATGAGATTTTCACAGGTTTTGCTGATGACGAGGATGGTATATTGATTCCAAGATGGGTTAATAACGGTGCTATAATAAAAAACCGTGACGTGGATGGAGCATCGCGCTATGACTTTCAATATCAAAATAAACACGGGCATAAGACAACTATTGAGGGATTGTCTTATAAATTTAATCCAGAGTATTGGAACTATGCCAAATTAATTTCGAGCACCCTGCGTCATGGTATGCCAATTGAAAAGGTGGTTGAGCTTATTAATAGTTTACAGTTAGATGAAGCAATAAACACGTGGAAAAATGGAGTTGCCCGGGCCTTAAAAAAATACATACCTAATGGCACTATAACAACCAAACAGCAGTGCCAGAATTGTAATTCAACTAATTTACAGTATCAGGAAGGCTGTTTAACGTGTAAAGATTGCGGGTGTTCAAAATGTGGGTAGAATAATAATAACTTTTAGTTACTAGTCTTCATCAGCATATTGGGTAGGCTTCTTTATTTTGTGGACCCGGAGGGCTTTTTCGCTTGCGCAGCCCAAACACAATTCCGCTCAAGAGAAAGTTCGAACCCTCTTTTCCTGGTTCTCAAACCACAAGTTCACATTAAATACAAACGGCTGCCCTTATCAGGGCAGCCGTTTGTATTTAATGTGGAGCCGGAGGGATTCGAACCCTCGTCCAAACATGGTATAAGGTAAGCTTTCTACATGCTTATCTGCTGTTTAATTGTAGGGAAGGGGAAGGTCAGCCGCTTACCTGTACCGTCTTCCTTAGGTG
>NZ_JBDTJZ010000053.1:0-6244 GCF_039935595.1 Mucilaginibacter sp.
AAATTACGGACTGCCTGGCCCTCGCTTTTTGCCAGTCCTTAGTAAAAGTTTTTAACCCCGAAAAAACATACCAGTCCAGCAGTAAGGTTATTGCCGCGATAATAAAAAAAATGATTAAAAAGCCGCCTCTGTGCATTTATATTGGTTAAAAGTTGGCAATATAAAAAAGGAACAGTAATTACACCGTAAAAATTATGAAGTGTATAGCTATATAAAAAGAGGCTGTCTCAAATGTAAACTCAAAAAAATTGAACGAATATGCTTTGTATATTAAATCTCCGTGCTTCTCTGTGTATTCTTTGCGGTCTCAGTGGTAAAAAACAAACCGCAGAGGTCACAAAGAACGCACAAAGGTCGCAAAGACAAAATATTATTTGCAGTGCCTTTTAATTGGGAGCTTTTGAGACATCCTCTTTTATTAAAATGATTGGTACCGGTGCATTTCGGGCCGATGTTCGTTGTTGTCGTGATCTCTGTCGTGCCGGTGCATTCTGCTTTGCCTGTATTGAAGCGAGCAGCTTGAAATGGTAACTGTGGTAAGTGCCAGCAGTAATGCCATTTTTGTTATATGCTTTTTCATAGTATTATTAAGTTATACTATAATAAACACTTAATAACACCGAAGGTTTAATTACACACGGTGGGGTATGGTTTATGCCGACTTGTTTAAAAACCTGCTAACAGCTATAAATATTGCACCAAAACTTAAAAAGGCCACCAGCACAAGCAAACAGTTAATGGTGGTTTGCACAACCCCCAAAGTATTAATATCCATAAAATTATACGGATAAGTACCTACAATTTGCCCGCGGATGAGTGTATAAACCAGGTAAATAAAAGGGTAGATCAGCCAGGTTATCATCAGGCTCCATTTTAGCTTTTTTTTGGGTGCAAATATCAGCCAGAATAATACAAACAATATGGGGGTAACGGTATGCAGCAGGTCATCAGCTAATTTAAATAACCCCTGTGGGTTCCAAACATTGCGTAACACCAGTGCATATATAAACCCAACAATAGTGATATAAACAGCAGTAGCCGTAATAGTTTTGCCGCGCGACAGATACATACCTGTTAACGTATATGGCGATAATACCATATACGAATACACCAACGCCACAAGTATATTGGTTAAAATAGTAAAGTAGCTTAATACCTGGATAACCGCGCCCAAAAAAGTATAACCCTTGATCATATAAGCGGGTACCGATATATAAAACTGTAGCCCCAGGCCAAACCATACTATTATAGCCGCCACGCTTGCATAAGCCAACTTTATTTTTGCTTTCATGGGTGTGTATAATGCAAGTTAATCATTATTTACAATCCGGCATTGTGGTGATTATTTAAACCTGGTGCTTTTTATAATACACATACGAATAAATAATAGGTACCGCGCATAAAATAGACATACATACTATAAAAGCGATCCCCGCGGCGGACGCCGGTAAAAACAATGCCAGTGCTGTGATTAATAAGCCCCCTAAAAACCATAGCTTGCCGGTAAGCCTGTGGGTAGCGCGCCAGTTGTCTTCGCTTTTTAATGTCCAGGGCAGACGAACGCCAAAAAAGTGGTTTTGTTTAACATTGTACATCAGGTTTCCTAAAAAGGCAAACAATAAACCCACTACCGGAAATATCAGTTTATCGCCTTTAAAAACTCCGTTAACAGTGCTTAATGTTAAGCCTATGCTTAGGGTCGAACTAAATAGCAATATGCCCATAGCTGCCTTTTCAAAAGTAGCCTGGCTAAATTTTGCTGCCTGGTTCTTGTCAAATTTACTGATGTTTTTGACCAGCAAATACGTGCCGCCGAATATAAAGGCAATGAATACCTGTATAGCTAAAAATTTGCTTTTATCTCCAAAGCCGTTAGGCTTGCCGTTTAGGCCATAATGCAGGGGTACGGTAGCGGGTAATGCGCTATAAACTATAAGCAGGTAAATAATTGGTAGCAGCCATATAGCTATGGAAACAGCGTTGATTAATGATTTTTTCATGATCTTAGTTTTCGGTTTTAAATTGTAAAATCCACTTCATTATTTCGTCAAATACGGTGGTGTTTAATGAGTAATAAATAAATTGTCCTTCTTTTACTGATACCACCAGTTCGGCCTGCCTTAACAGGTCCAAATGGTGCGATATGCTTGGTTTAGAAATGTTGAACTGGTCCGCTATTTCGCCGGCTGTAAGGTCCTTTTTTTTTAAAAGTTCCAGTATTTCCCGCCGGGTAGGGTCATTAAGCGCTTTAAACAGTTTGTTCATTTGTATTTATATATTTAGACAAATGTCTAAATACTATTTGACATTACCAAATCATATTTTAATTTATTTCAAAATATTTTAACTTGCCGCTATAACTATTACTTATGGAATTTGGTCGGGTAAACCCTGAAGAACTGGCGGCGGTTGATTTTACGCTTCCGCCTGATCCTGAAATGACGGTAGCGACATTGCTGTCTGCAAAAAATAATAAGCCACTACAGGTGCATGTAGGCTGCGCCAAATGGGGACGAAAGGAGTGGGTAGGGCAGATCTATCCGCCTAAAACAAAAGATGCCAACTTTTTAGACGAATACGTAAAGCATTTTGACTGCATTGAGCTGAACGCTACGTTTTACAATGCCTATCCGCCCGCAACCATAGCCAAATGGAAGCAAAAAGCCGACATCCGCCCCGATTTTAAATTTTGCCCCAAGTTTTCGCAAAGCATCAGTCATATACGCCGGCTTAAAAACGCGGAGGAAGCCACCACCAAGTTTTATGAAGGTATTATGGCCTTCGGCGATAAACTGGGACCGCTGTTTTTGCAGTTGAGCGATAATTTTACCCCCAAAAGTTTCCCGGAGTTAAAAGCCTACCTGGAGCAATTACCTACGGATGTACCGGTTTATGTAGAGCTGCGCCATAAAGATTGGTTTGCCATACCAAAAAACCGCGAGAATGTATTTAACATGCTTAAGCAGCTAAATATGGGCGCTGTAATAACCGATGCCACCGGTCGCCGCGATTGCGTGCACATGCACCTGCCAACCCCGCACGCGTTTATTCGCTTTGTGGGTAATGGCCTGCACCCGTCAGACTATGCGCGTGTGGACGAATGGATAGACCGTATAAAACAATGGCGCGATATGGGCCTGCAATCCGTATGGTTTTTTATGCACCAGCATGACGAGCAGTACTCGCCCAAACTGGCCGATTATGTATCGGCACAGTTCAATGAAAAGCTGGGGTTGAATTTAGAACGCCCTCATTTTATTGAGGAGGGTAAGGGGTTGTTTGGTTGAGTAAGCTGAAAGCAGAAAGCGCAAAGCAGAAAGTAACTAAGATTAACTTTTTGCTTTCAGCCTTCCGCTTTCAGCTCAATACCTATCTAAAATCAAACCACAAAGTCCCCGATACCGGTGTAGTATTCAACTGCACGTTCTTTTGGCTTTGCGGCCCCATATCCCGCGCGGGATGAAATTTGGTGCCAATAGCCGGGATGGCCGTCATAAAACCCAGGTTACCATCCGGAAACGGCGGACTGGTATTATCGTTAGACGCACCAACCGGTTTGGGGGCTTTTAACATTTGCAGAAAAATATGCTGATCCTCAGTATATACCGTAAAAGGATGTTCTTTATTCTGTATAGTTACCCAGTACATATTGGCATGATAGCCCTTAAACTCGGGGTACACCCAGCTTTCGCCGGTTATGGTGTTGTTATAATCCTTTTGCCAAACGTTGAGTGTGCCGCCTTTTAAGCGGTTTTTCCAAACACGGTAAGGGCCATCGCCCAGCCATTTCATGCCGGTTATGTTTTGCTCAGGGTAGTTAAAAGTGATGCCATAAAAATCGGCTTCTCCCCTGGGCAGGTACTTATATTGTAATTGGGCAGGCTTGCCGGGTGTAAATGTCCATTTTATTTTAAAATTGGCATCGGTATAAATCGGTTCAATAACCTGGCTGCGACCCGATACAGACTTCCTTATCTCTTTTAACAGAGGCGTAGCACCAGCTAATACCGGGCCGTCAGATAAGGAAATATCGCCTGATGCTCCCTTTACTTTTTGCAAATACCCCGTTGCTGTGCTGAAATAATAAGTAATGCCGTCGCATGTAACTATCAATTGGTTATTTTCCTCTTTTAAGGTGCTTGTAGCCGTTGATGGAGTGCCGTTGGTATATTTAGCGGCTATCGCTTGAGCGTGGGCAATTGGCCAGCTACGGTTAACTACCACCTTGCCCACAGCATCGTAAACAGTTAGTAATAACGCATCGCTATTTTTCCAGTTGGCGGGCATATTCAGTTGTAGGTAACCGCCTGCACCCGGGGCTAACGGATAAGCTTTTACAACACCCGACGCATTAATTGTTGGTGCCATAGTTTTGCCTTGCGGCGATGCAAAGGTCACTAATTTCCAGCTAAAGCTGCATTTATTTAGGTTGGTGTACAGATAACGGTTCTCAATATTCAGCCGCCCATCAAATTTTTCGGGTAAAGTATTGTTGCTGATATAAACCGGCGACCATATCTCTTTAATGGTATAAAAACTGGCTTCTTTTTCGCGGTGCGGACCTACAATGCCGTCGGGGGCGTGATTGCCATCAGTATCCAAAATATTGTCCTTATCCGTACGTACAATGGCCCCATCGGCATATACCCATAAAAAACCGCCGGCATTGCGTGGGTTGCTTAGCATCAGGTTCCAAAAATCATCAAGCCCGGCACCATGCCCGCCATCATACAGGCCATGCATAAATTCGGTTGGGAAAAATACATCAGTTCCGTACAAATTATTGTTGGCAACGTAATTATAAACAGGGTAATGCTTGGTGTCGGTATTATTAAAATGTTCCCACGGGTGTATAACCGTCCGTTTCTGTGGATCGTACATTCCATAATCTTTATCCAGGTCGCGGTTAAAGCCGCCTTCGTTACCATTATCCCAAAGCACTATGCTGGGATGGTTCACATCGCGCACCATCATTTCCTTTACCAATTTATGACCAATATTATCATCATAGTTGGCCTGCCAGCCGGTTAGTTCATCCAGCACAAACAAACCTAACGAATCGCATACATCTAAAAAACTTTGGTCGGGCGGGTAGTGCGACATCCGTACCGCGTTCATGTTCATTTCTTTGATCTGTTTGATATCCAGCAAGTCAATGGCCTTGCTCAATGTGCGTCCCGATTCGGGCCATTCGGAGTGATGGCAAACACCCTTAAATATTACTCTTTTATCGTTCACGTAAATACCATCGCCCTTGCGTAATTCCACCGTCCGGAAGCCAAAGCGTTGGGTAATTTGATGAATAACCTGAGTGCCGGTCTTAATGGCAACCACCAGATTATACAGGTTTGGCTGCTCGGGGTTCCAGGCAGCTATATTTTTAAAGCTATGTTGTAATGTGGTGCTGTCGCTCTTTGGTTTAATGGTAAATGGTTGGCCCACACGTACACCTTTTAAGGTTTGTACTTCGGCCTGGATAACCTGGTTAGCGGTGGTGTTTTTATTGAATACATCAAGTCTTAATTGTCCGTTAGCTTTGGCATCAATAGCTATGCGGTCAATATAGGTTTGCGGAACTATCTCTAAATATACCGGGCGGAATATACCACCGAACACCCAG
Organism: Mucilaginibacter sp.; assembly: GCF_039935595.1. Classification (GTDB taxonomy): domain Bacteria; phylum Bacteroidota; class Bacteroidia; order Sphingobacteriales; family Sphingobacteriaceae; genus Mucilaginibacter. Next base: position 5,621 of record NZ_JBDTJZ010000053.1, read on the forward strand.
AAATCGCCATTCCGCTCGGCGTGGTTTACCGAGGCATCGGCCGACATTTTACTCACTTTTACTTCGAGCAGGTTATCGTTATTAACCTTAACCAAATTGGTAATATCATATTTAAACCTGTAAAATGCGCCCTGATGAATTGGCCCTACTATTTGTCCGTTTATCTTCACCTCCGTATCCGTCATTGATCCTTCAAATACAATAAATACGCGCTTATGCAGCGCATTGCCGCCCAGTTTAAATTGATATTTATACAGCCCCTGCTCATCATGCTTTGCTTTATCGTGCCCGTAGTTATACCCGCCAAAACCCTGAAGCTCCCAATTGGACGGAACGGGGATGGTTGTCCATTGCCCGCTTTTGCGGCCGTTGGTGCAATAAAAATCCCAGTTAACGGTATGGTCCTTATCGGTACCCGAAAGATATTGACGGACGGTTTGAGAAGATGATGTACCCGGTTTTTGTTGAGCCATAGTCGGCCAGCGTCCCGTGGTCCGCGAAGAAGGTCAGGATCCGGCGCAGCGCCGCGGGCGTCCGGGCCGCCATGTCCGTGACGTGGAGCGAGTAGTGGAGCGCCTCGGGGGTGTTCTTCTCGCAGAGGACGACGTAGCCGTCGACGCGCCC
>NZ_JBDTJZ010000054.1:0-4732 GCF_039935595.1 Mucilaginibacter sp.
CCCGATTGTGTTTGCAGTTGCAGCAAAAAACGCTCATACAATATCCGCTCATGCGCCGCCTGCTGGTTTATCAGCATAAAGCCCGATTTTATTTGCGACATAATAAACCGGTTATGCACCTGGAAAAACTGCCTTTCGCTTGATTTGCTGATCTCCTGCTCATCAACAGCAATCAATTTTTCAACATGCATCTCCTGTTGTGAAGCGGTTTCTCGCTTGCTTATTTCATACAACGTATCCCAGTTTTTCGGGATAGGGGATGAAGACCAGCTTTCGCCCGTGTTGCGTAAAAAAGGCAGTTCGCGGTCGGCTTTCCTTTCGCTAAACGGATTAAAATCAGGGTTGAAGGCTATAACAGGGGCCACAATTTCTTCAAACGGTTTGGGCGTTATTAAATGCTCTATGCTGTTCTCCTGGTCAAAATCTAAACTCGGGGTAATATTATAACGCCCTAATGAACGCTTAACCGCCGAGCGCACGATAGCATAAATAGATTTCTCGTCCTGGTATTTTATCTCCGTTTTTGTAGGATGAACATTGATATCTATTTTGGATGGATCAATATCGATAAACAGTACATACAGCGGGAAAGTATCGTCGGGCAGTAATTCTTCAAACGCGGTTAATACGGCATGGTTTAAATAAGCGTCGCGTATAAAACGGTTGTTTACAAAAAAGAATTGCTCGCCGCGGGTTTTACGTGCAAACTCGGGCTTGCCTACAAAACCGTGCAGTTTAATAATGGTGGTATCCTCCTCAACAGGTACCAGTCGTTGATTATAGTTATTGCCCAATAAATGGACAATGCGTTGCTTTAATATCGCCGCAGGCAAATGATAAACCTCCTGGCCATCATGGTGCAGCGTAAAAAATATTTGCGGGTTGGCCAGCGCAATACGTTGAAACTCGTCAATAATATGGCGCATCTCAACCGGGTTACTCTTCAAAAAATTGCGGCGCGCCGGTGTGTTGTAAAACAGGTTTTTAACAGATATGGACGATCCGGTATTACATGAACAGGCTTGCTGACTCAATACTTCTGACCCCTCAATGATGATATGCGTCCCCAACTCATCCTCATGTCTCCTGCTTTTCAGCTCCACCTGCGCTATAGCAGCTATTGATGCCATGGCCTCGCCCCTGAAACCCATGGTGCGTATAGCAAACAGATCTTCGGCTTTTTTTATTTTTGATGTAGCATGGCGCTCAAAACACATACGCGCATCGGTCATGCTCATGCCGCAGCCATTATCAATAACCTGTATCAATGATTTGCCCGCATCTTTTATGATCAGCTGAATTTTATCTGCCCCGGCATCAATCGCATTCTCCACCAATTCTTTTACCGCCGACGCCGGGCGCTGCACCACTTCGCCTGCGGCGATCTGGTTGGCAACCGAATCGGGTAATAGCTGAATTATATCTGACATTTAAAGTTTTTTCCTTCCGCGCCGCGTGGGCATATCTAATTAAACGCTAAATTAATTATTTGATGCCATAACTTTATGATTTCATCGTTGTATATACTTTACGAATTGATATTTTTGACAAAGCATGGCTTGTTAAAATATTATAATACCATATATGAGAGAAAGATCACGTGTACAACTGCTATCCTTATTAATTACCCTTATTTTATTTAATTCGGCCTGCGCACAAAACACCCCGGGCGAGGCTTATGTAAACGAAGAAAGACAAGTAGAAAAAACCACCGTTTTATTAAATAACGACAAATACTTACTGCCGTTACGCAATTTAAACGATGCAAAAATTGCCAGCATACATTTTGCCTATATATATACATCCGGCTTTGATAGCTTACTTAATAAGTATACCAAAGTGCAAACCATTAACGGCAATACTTATATGGGTACCAAAAGCCTGAATAATCTTTCGCAGGAACTTAAGTTTTATAATACCCTCATCGTACAGTTAAATGATGCTGATTTAAACAACCCGCAGATCATCGGCTTTATAAAAAACAATCAAGCCATTAAAAATGTGGTAGTTGTTTTTAACGGGCAGGGTAACGGGTTAAGCAGGTTAGATGACATTACGGCTCCCATTATTTGGTCGTCGAAAGTTTCTGTAGTTGCTGCCTATTACTCAGCACAAGCTGTTTTTGGCGGTGTCGCTATAACTCAAAAGTTGCTTAACTCCTATTCGGCAAAATACCGGACAAACATGGGGTTTGTTACCCAAAAAACTCGTCTGCAATATACCGTGCCCGAGGATGCCGGCATCAGCGCAAATAATTTATTAATTATTGATGAGATAGCCCGCGAAGCGATAAGGGCACGTGCAACGCCCGGTATGGTAGTATTGGTGGCTAAGGACGGCAAGGTAATATTTAACAAAGCGTATGGCAATCATACCTACTCGGCCGAGCGGCCCGATAAAATAACCGATATTTTTGACCTGGCATCCATGACCAAAACAACGGCAACTACCGTTGAGGCCATGCAGCTTTATGACCAGGGCAAACTAAATTTGGACAGTACCATTGGCAGTTACCTTGCCGTGGCGCGCAATACCAACAAAAATGATTTGCGCGTACGCGAAGTACTTACACACCAGGCCGGCTTAATTCCGGATATACCCACCTTTGAGCAGATAAAACCTTCTGACCACAGCACTGATTCATCGGTTGTTTACAACACTAAAGTAAATGAGCGTTATTATTTGCGTAAAGATTATTTTAATAACGTAATGTGGCCGACCATGCTAAACTCGCCGATACGCACGCGGGGGCAGTATGTGTACAGCGACCTGAGCATGTGCTTTATGCAGCAAATTGCCGAAACGCTTACCTCTACGCCGCTTAATGATTATGTGCAGCAGCAGTTTTACAATCCGCTGGGAATGCAGACCGCCGGATTTTTACCGCTTAAGCGTTTTAGTGTAGACCAGATACCACCCACCGAAGACGACCAGGTTTACCGCCATGCCCTGCTGGATGGCTATGTTAATGACCCCACCGCTGCATTAATGGGTGGCGTTGCCGGCCATGCCGGGTTATTTGCCAGTGCAAATGATGTGGCCATACTTTACCAGATGCTTTTAAATCGCGGCACCTATGGCGGCGACCTCTATATAAAACCCGAAACGGTTGATCTGTTTAGTGCAAAACAATCTAATATAAGCCGCAGGGGGTTGGGCTTTGACCGCTGGGATCCGTTAACCGACCGGCATTACCCATCGGAACTGGCATCCGATCAAACTTACGGGCATACGGGCTATACCGGCACCTGTGTGTGGGTTGATCCTAAATATAATTTGGTGTATGTGTTCCTGTCCAACCGGTTATACCCCAAAGAATCCTCAAAGCTATCCAGCCTCAACATAAGGCCTCGCATACAGGATGCTGTTTATAAAGCTATTGCCAAAGGATTGTAGAAGCAATGCGGAAGTCGGAATGCTGATTGCGGAATGTGAACTAAAACTCAACGTACCCAAATGTAGTTAGCTGTTTATTGCTGCGGTTGGCATCGGTAATAATTAATGCGCCTTTTTTAAAAAGGGTGATGCCTTCCCAATTGTTTTTAAAACCGTCAAAAGATGCTACTTGTCGCCATTTTTTGTCGTGATAATTTTTAAGGGTAACTATACGCGCGTAGGTAGTATGCGTGTTTTTTAAATAATCCGGGCTGCGGTTTAGGCTATCTTTCAGGTCGGGCACCAGTAATTTTATGCGGTCTTCCTGGTTGCTGATTATGCCATTATTTAGATAGCTATTATAATCGCCGTTCCAGTAATAATTTATTCCAAATATGCGGCCATTATTAGTAGCTGTTATATCAGTTATCCTGAAATGAAAAAAGGGTGCCTTTACTTGTGTGGGTGGCTTTTTAAACGCCGGATCAATTAAATATCCCAAACCACCGCTGGGCATGGCGTTAAATTCATAATAGGCTATTAGCTTTTTTTGTTTAGGCAGATAGGCCAGGCTTTCAAACCCGGCATTTTCTATATACGGGTAGCGGCGCAAGCGGATAAAATGATGGCTATCTATATTAATTTCATTCTTTACCGTATCAAGCTTACCTTTTAGTAAATAGCAGTAGTAATAATTATCAGCAGTTTCTATGGATAAATAAACTTGCTGGTTAACTATGCTGATGGCTTCAAAACCCTGATAGTTATCCGCAATTTCATTGGGTAATTGGGCAAGGTTTTTTATTTTAAGTGTGCGGTAATAATGCAGGCTATCCTTGCCTTCAATGGCCCGGTTTATACTATCTGCCGACAGGCTATAGATATTTACGGCACCGCTAAGTTTGGTTTCTTTATGATCGCCATACTGCGGCAGCAGGTATACTCGGTTGCGGTATTGTACAAGACCGGAAAACTCCTCGTTAACATTATTAATGGCGGCAGGCAGTTTTATTATTTTTAAATTGGATTGTGCGCTACTCTTGGTTAAGTACGATACCAAAAAAGCAGATAATAAAAATAGTTTTATTGTAGTGTTACCGTTGCACATATTACACTAAAAATAAGCTATATGTGTTTCTTTATGGTAAAGAAGAGAAAATAAAATTGTGTACGGACGGTTTCTACATAAACAAAGAAACCCCATCCACAAATGTGAACGGGGTTTTCTTTTAAGATTTGGCACCGACCTACTCTCCCACGTATTACCGCAGTACCATCGGCTCTGGCGGGCTTGACTTCTCTGTTCGGAATGGGAAGAGGTAGACACCGCCGATATAGGCACCTGAATGTTTTTTAG
>NZ_JBDTJZ010000055.1:0-19729 GCF_039935595.1 Mucilaginibacter sp.
GCCAAGGTATTTGGCGGAGCAGGACAGTACAATACATGGAGTATTGGTGTTAATGTTGGCGCAACATCACCTAAACTTGCTACTGGTGGATCAAGCGATTTTAACGGTAACAAAGTAGACTTTGGTGTCGGTGTTTCTCTTAGAGATCAAATTGGACACAGCTTCGGCATTCAGGGCGATTTACATTATGGCCATGTACAAGGCAATTCAGGTAGTGCGCCTTGGGTAACTGATGGTATTAGCGGTAATAACTATGCTTCTTACAAAACCGAATTTTGGCAAGGAAGCATTAGCGGTGTTCTTAACGTAGTAACAATTGATTACTTAAAACGTAAGAATGCTATCAATTTCTTCGTAATGGGTGGTTTGGGTTTAGCTTCATACCAACCAACCGTTTATGGTGCAAACACTCCAGGTCAACCTACAACTGCAACTGCAACCTGGCCTAACCATGTTACGGAGTTGGTTGTCCCAGTAGGTGTTGGTACTAAATTCCGCCTTACTGAACAATTGGCTTTAAACGTTGGTTATAATGAAAACTTTATTGATGGCGATAACTTTGATGGTGTTCACAGAGGATACCCAACTAAAGATCGTTACTCTTACGGTTATGCAGGTTTAGAGTATACTTTAGGCCCAAAATCAAAACCAAGCTTAGAGTGGGCAAACCCTGTTGCTATGATGTATGACGAGTTATATGACGAAGCTTTACGTCAGGAAGTTGCAGCTTTAAGAACCCGCGTTGGTAATGTTGAAACTGCTGTTAACGATCTGAAAAAAGATTCAGACGGCGATGGTGTTGCTGATCAATTTGACAAATGCCCTAACACTCCTGCCGGCAGCGTTGTTGACGGTTCTGGTTGCCCTATCGTATTCCCTAAAATTGATACTTCATTATTCATGAGAAAACCAGTTGGTGGTCCTGCTGCTGCTGCTTACTCAAACATTCAGTTTGAATTTGACAGCTCAGTATTACGTACTTCTGCTTACCCTGTATTAGATGCTACTTCTGCTGATCTTAGATCATCAGGTGCAAAAGTTGAAATTGACGGTTTCGCTTCATCTGAAGGTACTGCTGCTCATAACTTAGCTTTATCAAAAGACCGTGCTAACTCAGTAAAAACTTACTTAGTTAACTCAGGTGTTGATGCTAAAAAATTAAAAGTTAAAGCTTATGGCGAAACTCACCCAATAGCTACTAATGATACTGAAGACGGACGTGTACTAAACCGTCGCGTTGAATTCAAAAAATAATTTGAACTTCAGTTTATAATACAAAGGCTCTCCGTTATACGGGGAGCCTTTTTTGCTTAAGCCAAATTTGCATACTAAATTTATGTAAATTTGTATATGTACTTTTTCCGTAAAAAAGATCCTAACCGGCCAACCAGCTTCAATTTAAAGGTGATGCATACCATTAATGCTATTGCCATAATTATGTTTTTGCTTGGTATTATATGGAAACTGATAGATTGGTTTATTTTAAAAAGATAAACCGTTTTACGGTATAGTAATTATAACTACACATAAATGAAGAAGATAATAAACAGTAATGATGCCCCGCCGCCAGTTGGCCCATATAGCCACGCCGTAGTTGCGGGCGGTTTAATATTTGTTTCGGGGCAAATACCCCTGCACCCTTTTACCGGCGAACTGATAATTGACGACATAACCGTAGCTACTAACCTGATTATGGAAAATATTGGCGCTATATTAAACGAAGCCAAAGCGGGTTTTGATGATATTGTTAAAACCAGCATTTTTTTAACAGACATGGACAACTTTGCCGAGGTTAACGAGGTGTACAGCAGTTATTTTAAAAACAACTTCCCCGCGCGCGAAACCGTGCAGGTGGCCGCTTTGCCTAAAGGCGTTAATGTTGAAATATCAGTAATCGCAGTTAAATCCTGATAGATAGAAATTGAACAGCCAGGTATTTCAAACTCCTATTGAATATTTAAAAGGCGTTGGCACAGCCCGTGCCGACGTTTTAAAAAAGGAGTTAGGAATAGCCAACTTTGGCGCTCTGCTAAGCTACTACCCATACAAGCATATTGACCGTACGCGTTTTTATAAGATACGCGAGCTACAGCCCGATATGCCCCATGTACAGGTTATGGCCAGGCTGGTGAGCAAAGAAATTTTGGGCGAAAAACACACCAAACGCCTGGTGGCCCAGGTACAGGATGATACGGGTATACTTGAATTGGTTTGGTTCCAGGGTATAAAATGGATTGAAAAAAGCCTGGTGCCCGGCAAAGCGTATATACTGTTTGGCAAACCCGGATTTTTTAATGGTAAGGCGCAAATGCCACACCCCGAAACTGAGCTTTACTCGCCCGAGGCTTTAAAACGCAAGGGTAATATTACCTTGCAGCCCGCCTACAACTCAACCGAAAAGCTAAAGCAGTTTGCTTTAGATAGCAAGGGCATTGAAAAACTGACTACCACTTTACTAGAGCAGCACGCTAAAGATATTTCTGAAACACTACCGCTGTATATTATAAACCGGTTTAAGCTGATGGGCAGGGCCGATGCCTATAAAAATATACACTACCCCGAAGATACCGCTAAACTTAATGAGGCCCAATACCGGCTAAAGTTTGAAGAGCTTTTCTTTTTACAGTTAAAGCTTTTAAAAAACAAGCTATTGCGTGTACAAAAGTTTAAGGGCAATGTGTTTGAAAAAGTAGGGCATTATTTTAATGAATTTTATCAGCATAAATTACCTTTTGAACTTACCGGCGCGCAAAAGCGGGTACTTAAAGAGATTAGGCAGGATACCCAGCGCCCCGTACAAATGAACCGTTTGCTGCAGGGCGATGTTGGCAGCGGCAAAACCGTGGTAGCTTTAATGACCATGCTTATTGCCATTGATAATGGCTTTCAAACCTGTATAATGGCACCTACCGAAATACTGGCCAACCAGCATTATCAAACTATAAAAGATTTAGTAGGTGATGATTTTGTTGAAGTGGGACTGCTAACGGGTTCAACATCCAAAAAAAACAGAAAAATACTGCACGAAAAACTGGAGAGTGGCGAACTTAAAATACTGATAGGCACACATGCCTTAATTGAAGATAAGGTACAGTATAAAAACCTGGGCATGGTGGTTATTGATGAGCAACATCGCTTTGGGGTTGAGCAGCGGTCAAAACTATGGCAAAAAAGCGCCATACCGCCACATATATTGGTAATGACTGCCACACCCATACCCCGCACACTGGCTATGACGCTGTATGGCGATCTGGATGTATCAGTAATTGATGAATTGCCGGCCAACCGTAAACCCATAAAAACCGTTCATTATTATGAGAATAGCCGCCTGCGGATGTTTGGATTTATGCGGGAGGAAATAGCCAAAGGCAGGCAGATATATATTGTGTACCCGCTGATAAAAGAAAGCGAAAAGTTAGACCTGAAAAACCTGATGGATGGTTTTGAGGTGGTATCGCGCGAGTTCCCGCTGCCACAATACCGGGTAAGCGTTGTATATGGCAAAATACCTGCCGCTGATAAAGAGTTTGAAATGCAGCGCTTTGTAAAAGGCGAAACGCAGATAATGGTTGCCACTACAGTTATTGAGGTAGGCGTAAATGTGCCAAATGCTTCTGTAATGATCATTGAAAATGCAGAGCGCTTCGGACTGTCGCAATTACATCAGCTTAGAGGGCGCGTAGGGCGCGGTGCCGAACAATCGTACTGTATATTGATGAGTAACGACAAGCTAAGTCCCGATGGGCGCACAAGGCTTAATACGATGGTTAAAACCAATAACGGTTTTGAGATAGCGGAGATAGACCTACAGCTGCGCGGACCGGGTAATATTGAGGGCACCCAGCAAAGTGGTCTGCTCGACCTGAAAATAGCCGACCTTACCACCGACCAGGAACTACTGCAAACCGTACGCAAACTGGTAGAAAACATTTTTGCTATTGACCCGCAACTGGCACAGCCAGAAAACCAGGTATTAAATGAGGCCTTTAAAATTAATAAGCCGGGGTTAAGTTGGGATAAGATATCGTAATACATTAACCAACTTTCATTCCGAGTGATAACGAGAAATCTATACACTGCACAGCCTATTTGATTAGAATATGTATAGATCTCTCACTATGTTCGAGATGACAATCGCTTATAAAAATTAAATAATATCAGTTCCTAAGTTTTTTGAATTGTAAATTTGTAATACAATATGTCAGAAGCAGATAGTCAGCCTGTAAAAAAAGATCCTTTTTTAGCCCTTCGGTATAAAGATTTCCGCTCGTACCTGGGGATGCGGTTTTTCTTCACGTTTGCTTATCAGATGCAAACCACAGTGCTTGGCTTTTATATTTATACCATTACCCATAGTAAAGTTGCCATTGCGTTTATTGGGCTTAGTGAAGCAATTCCTGCTGTGGGCATAGCGCTTTACGGCGGCTATATTGCGGATAAGTATGAGAAGCGTAAAATGCTGCTGCTCATATATATTGGTGTGCTGTTATCATCATTGGTTATATTCACGGTTACCTTAAAGAGCATGAGCGGCTATATTCACATAGGGTGGATAGTACCTATAATGTATGCAATGATATTTTGTAATGGTGTTGCCCGTGCGTTTTACGGCCCGGCCACGTTTACCATTTATGCACATAGCGTACCCCGCGAAGTGTACCCTAATGCCAGTACATGGAGCAGTACAAGCTGGCAAATAGCTTCTATTTTGGGGCCGATGGTGGCAGGCTTTACATATGCTTTCGGGGATAAGATGATTGCGGGCATCTCGGGCATGACAGCAACTTTTAGTATAATCTTATTATCCCTATTGATAGCTTTACTATTGGTATATCAATTGCGTAAATATCCTGCTGTATTTATACCCAAAGAAAATATTTGGAAAAGCCTCTCTGCCGGGCTAAATTTTGTTTTTACAAACAAAATGATGCTTTATGCCATGAGTCTTGATCTGTTTTCGGTATTTTTTGGGGGCGCTGTAGCTTTATTACCCGTATTTGCTTTGGATATTCTGAAAGTAGGCCCCGAAGGCTTAGGTATTATGCGTATGGCGTCCTCTCTTGGCGCGGCTATTACCATGATCGTAATGGTACGTTTTTCGCCTATGGATAAACCGTGGCGCAACTTGCTGATAGCTGTTGCAGGATTTGGATGCTGCATCATCGGTTTCGGCTTATCCACCAGCTTTTACATAACGCTGCTATTCTTGTTTGGGCAAGGTGCTTTTGATGCTGTAAGCGTTATTATTCGCGGTACCTTAATCCAGTTACTGACACCCGACGAGATGCGGGGCAGGGTATCAGCAGTAAGTTCCATGTTCATAGGCTCTTCTAACGAAATTGGCGACTTTGAATCGGGTATAGCGGCTAAACTATTAAACACCGTACCCGCGGTTTTATTTGGTGGTAGCATGACGTTGTTGATAGTAACATTTACCTACTTTAAAACCAAAAATCTTTTGCCATTATCATTAAATGATATACACGTTGTGAAAGAAGAAGATCAGGATAACGTATAGTATAAACTATTGTAAAACGTCTTTTTCACTTTACACTTGCCATCTCAAAACGTAGTGAGAGATCTATACACGTTTTTACCGATGCAAATGTATAGATTTCTCCTTCGTCGAAATGACAATAAAGTTGGATTAACCAGCCAACTCTTCAACTTCAACCTTCTCGCCAATTTGCTGGCGCCACATAGCGTAGTACAAACCTTTTTGCGCTATCAGATCCAGGTGTTTACCCGATTCAATGATACGGCCTTTTTCAAGCACATATATCCTGTCGGCATGCATAATGGTTGATAAACGGTGTGCAATCAAAATGGTAATATAATCTCGCATCACCGATACATCCCGGATGGTTTCGGTTATGGATTCTTCTGTCAATGAATCTAAAGATGACGTAGCCTCATCAAACACCAATAAGTCGGGTTGACGAAGCAACGCGCGGGCTATTGAAAGACGCTGCTTTTCGCCGCCGGATACTTTTACACCACCTTCGCCAATTACAGTATCTAAACCATTGCTGGCACGCGCCATTAGGGTTTGGCAGGCGGCTTTTTCCAATACATCTAAACATTCAGCATCGGTAGCACCCGGGCGCACAAATAGCAGGTTCTCGCGTATGGTACCCGAAAATAGCTGCGTATCCTGCGTAACAAAGCCTACATGCTCGCGCAATTGGTCAAGATCAATTTCCTTGCTTAATACATCATTGTATAAAATATCGCCCTGCATGGGTTGATACAAGCCCACCAACAACTTCACCAAAGTGGTTTTACCCGAACCCGATGGGCCAACAAAAGCTATAGTTTCGCCGCTGTGTACCTCAAAGCTAATATTGTTTAGCGCGTTGCGCGTTGCGGTTAAATGTTTAAAAGTTACGTTATCAAAGGTTAGTTTGCTTACTTTATCCAGCAATACAGGCTTCTCGGGTTTTATATCAATAGGTGTATTTATAATACGCTCAAAATTACCTAATGATACCTGTGCCTCGCGCCATGACTGTATTACATTGCCCAACTCCTGCAACGGATTAAATAAATAGAATGAGTAAAATAAGAATTGGAAATAATTCCCCGCTGTTAGCTGATGTCTAAAGATCAATATCATTAAAATAAGCATCATAACGCTGCGTACCAGGTTCACTACGGTACCTTGTATAAAGCTCATGCTGCGCACAAATTTTACCTTTTTAAGTTCAAGGTCAAGTATTTTATAGGTAGTTTTATTGAGCCTTTCTATTTCCTGCTTAGCCAGGCCCAGGCTTTTTACCAGCTCAATATTTCTTAACGATTCGGTGGTCGACCCCGCTAAAGCAGTGGTTTCTGATACTATATTTTTTTGGATAGTTTTAATGCGCTTGCTTAACGCGCTGCTTACATAGGCAATAATAGGTATGGCAGCAAAATAAACTAGTGTAACCTGGTAATTTACCTTTAATGAATAAATGATAACAAATACCATCCCTACTAAACTTACAAAGAGCACGCTGATAAACGAGGTAATAAACTTTTCGCAATCCTGCCTTACTTTTTGCAGTATACCCAGGGTTTCGCCGCTGCGCTGGTCTTCAAATACCTGGTAAGGTAGTTCCAGCGAGTGCTTTAAACCATCACTGTACATTTGCGCACCGGTTTTTAAAACAATGATGTTGGTAAAATAATCCTGGAAGTTTTTTGCTATACGCGATACCATGGCCGCGCCAATAGACAGTCCGACAAGTATCAGAGAGCCATGCAGGCGATATTCAAAAGTAAAGATCTTGCTATCCTGCGGAATAATATAATTGTCCAATAACTTACCGGTTATCAACGGTTCAAAAAGCGAGAACCCTATATTTATGCTGGCAAGCAGCAACGCCAGTAGTACTGTCCAGCGGTAATTTTTTAAGTAGGATATAAGTATGTTCATATATAAATGTAAAAATAAAAAAAGGGAACGGCTAACAAGCTCATTCCCTTTAATTTGACAATCAGGTTAAATATTAAACCGTCATTATATCTTTTTCTTTAGCTTCTGATAGCTGATCTACCTTTGCAATATACCCATCAGTTAGTTTTTGTATCTCGGCTTCGCCGGTTTTCATTTCATCTTCTGATACACCCTCGGTTTTTAGTTTCCGTATTTTTTCATTGGCATCTTTACGGATGTTACGGATGGCGACCTTACCCATTTCGGCCTCAGCTTTAGCTTTTTTTACCAAATCACGGCGGCGTTCTTCGGTTAAAGGTGGTACGTTAATGCGTATAATAACCCCATCATTTTGAGGGTTAACGCCCAGGTTAGCTTCCATTATAGCTTTTTCAATAGCAACAAGCATTGATTTTTCCCAGGGCTGTACCACTATGGTACGCGCATCAGGTGTATTTACGCTGCCAACTTGGCTTAACGGTGTAGGGCTGCCATAATAGTCAACCATTACATCATCCAGCATAGATGGGCTTGCCTTGCCTGCGCGTATTTTATTTAATTCGTTATCTGCATGGTCAATGGCTCTATCCATTGCTGCCTTTGCATCACTAACTTGTTTTTTAATGAGTTCGCTCATCGCTTTAAATTTTTGTCAAAAATATAAATTAGAATCAAGAGTCGAGAATCAAGAGTTAAGACTATTTACATTTCTTAATTCTTGGCTCTTATTTCTTGACTCTTTCTATCTAACCAACGTACCAATAGCATCGCCGTTGGCTATTTTCATAAAGTTACCCTCTTTGTTCATATCAAAAACAATAATAGGCAATTTGTTTTCCTGGCAAAGGGTAATGGCAGTCATATCCATTACGTTTAGGCCCTTATCATATACTTCCTGAAAAGTTATTTCATCATAACGTGTAGCAGTTGGATCCTTCTCCGGGTCAGCGGTATAAATACCATCAACACGGGTACCTTTTAACACCACATCGGCTTTTATTTCGATAGCACGCAGGGATGCGGCAGTATCTGTAGTAAAATAAGGGTTACCGGTACCTGCGCCAAATATTACTATTTTACCAACCTCTAAATGGTGCATGGCCCGGCGGCGGATATAAGGCTCGCAAATCTGCTCCATTTTAATGGCCGATTGCAGGCGGGTTTCAACACCAATTGTTTCCAGCGCATTTTGAAGCGCCATACAATTAATAACGGTTGCCAACATACCCATATAATCGGCCTGGGCACGCTCCATGCCCGATTTTTCGGCACTCAATCCCCTAAAAATATTACCTCCTCCAACAACTATAGCAATTTCAATACCCTTGTCGTAAACTGCTTTAATATCATGCGCATATTGCAGTACCTGTTGGTTATCAATGCCATACTGCCTGTCGCCCATTAACGATTCGCCGCTGAGTTTTAATAATATTCTTTTGTATTTCATGAAGTTGAGAGGTTTACCAAAAATATAGAATTAATGCTATTGTTAAAATTTTATATTTTAATTGTTAAATTCCGTGGAGACGCAATATATTGTGTTTCTACGATTAAAAAATTTTAGACAAAAAAAATCCCCGCTTTTCAGCGGGGATTTAAAAATATTTAAGCTCCTAAAGCTACTCGCTTAAACGCGGTAACCGTAAGCCCCTTATTAACGCTGTCCAAAAACTGCGCAACATTTTTTGAAGAGTCTTTAACAAACTCCTGATTTAATAAGGTAGAGTCTTTATAGAATTTATTCAGCTTACCGGCAGCAATTTTTTCAACCATTTCTTCTGGTTTACCTTCGGCACGTATCTGGTCTTTAGCAATTTCCAGCTCACGTTCAATAACTGTAGAATCAACACCATCCTTATCAATAGCAACAGGGTTCATAGCGGCAATTTGCATAGCTACGTCTTTACCAGCTTCGTCAGCACCGGCAACGTTAGCACTTAAGCCAACCAATACCGCTAAACGGAAGTTACCATGTATATAAGCAATAACTTTTTCGCCTTCAACAACTTCGTATTTAGATACGCCTATTTTCTCGCCAATTTTACCTGTTTTATCAATAGTAGCTTCTCCGATAGTGATGCGTGAGTTTTCAACGTCTATAGACAGTTGATTTAATTCTTCTACTGATTTTGGATTATGCTCAACCGCTTCGTTAGCAATCGCATTAGCAAAAGCAACAAACTCGGCGTTTTTAGCCACAAAGTCAGTTTCGCAGTTTAATTCAATGATAACACCGCGTTTTCCGTCAGCAGATGTACGTGCTATAACCACACCCTCGTTTGATTCTCTGTCCTGACGGCTGGCAGCAACTTTAGCACCTTTTTTTCTTAAAAAGTCAATAGCTGCTTCAAAGTCGCCATTAGTTTCGGTTAATGCTTTTTTGCAATCCATCATACCGGCACCAGTTTGCTGGCGCAGCTTATTTACGTCGGTTGCAGATATTTGTACTGTAGACATGTTTTAAAGTTTTAAATGTTATAGAAAGTTATAATTGTTGAAAAGGTTGTAAATGTTATAAGTGTTAAAAACCTTTATAACATCTACAACCCTTACAACTTAATATTATTCTTCTGTTTCGTCAGCAGATGCGCTTGGGGCTTCGTCAGCAATAGCAGCTTCGGCTTCAACCGCTACTTTGCGTGTTCTTTTACCCTCTGCGGCAGGAGCTCTATCGGCAACTTCAGGAGCATCCGCTTTAGCTTTAGCTTGCGCTGCTTCTTTTTCAGCCTCGTCATCCTTTTCGCGTTTGCGTTCCTCTAAGCCTTCTTCAATAGCTTTGATGATGATACCTGTTATCAATGAAATTGATTTGGTAGCATCGTCATTTGCAGGGATAGGGAAATCAATGTTTGAAGGATCAGAGTTAGTATCAACCATTGCAAAGGTTGGGATGTTTAACTTTAACGCTTCTGATACCGCGATGTGTTCTTTTTTAACGTCAATTAAAAACAAAGCGGCAGGTAAGCGATTTAAATCGGCAATACCGCCCAATAAAGTTTCTAATTTGATACGCTCACGTTGTATCATCAGTCTTTCTTTTTTAGAAAGGTTGCTATAAGTACCGTCTTTAGTCAATTTATCGATGTTTGACATCTTTTTGATTGACTTGCGTACGGTAGCAAAGTTGGTTAACATACCACCTAACCAACGCTCGGTTATGAAAGGCATGTTTACACCTTTTGCATGTTCAGCAACAATATCTTTCGCTTGTTTCTTTGTAGCTACGAATAATACTTTACGTCCTGATTTTACAATTTGTTTTATAGCTGCAGCAGCTTCTTCAACCTTAGTTAAGGTTTTGTTTAAGTCGATAATGTGAATACCGTTGCGCTCCATAAAAATGTACTGTGACATTTTCGGATCCCATTTGCGGGTAAGGTGACCAAAGTGTACACCTGCATCCAGTAATTCGTCGTATGTTGTTCTTGCCATTTTGTTGTCCTCCTTTGATTAACGTTTACTGAATTGGAATTTCTTACGAGCTTTCTTGCGTCCTGGTTTTTTACGCTCAACCATACGGTCATCACGTGTCATTATACCTTTAGCGCGAAGTGCTGGTTTCTTATCAGCATCAAGTTCAACAATGGCTTTCGCGATAGCTAAACGAACGGCTTCTGCCTGTCCTTTTACGCCACCACCTGCAACATTAGCTTTTACATCAAATAATCCGGTTGAACCAGAAACCTCAGTTGACTGAGTTACGATGTATTGCAATGGCAATGTAGGGAAGTACTCTTTGTAATCTTTACCGTTTACGGTAATTGCGCCGCTACCTTCGGTAAGGTAAATGCGGGCAACGGCTGTTTTTCTTCTGCCTGAAGTGTTTGTTGTTGGCATTTCTTTTCTCCTTTAAAATTAAAAGTTAAATGGCTGTTGGGTTTTGTGCTGCATGTGGGTGCTCGGCGCCTGCATATACATGCAAATTGCCAAACAATGCTTTGCCCAAACGACTTTTAGGTAACATACCACGCACGGCTTTTTCAATTACGCGTGTTGGATGTTTTGCCATTAACTCCTTAGGAGAAATGAAGCGCTGACCACCCGGGTAACCGGTGTAAGAAACATATTGTTTATCGCTAAACTTGTTTCCGGTCAACTTTACCTTGTCTGCGTTGATAACTATTACATTATCACCACAGTCTACGTTTGGGGTAAATTCAGGCTTGTTTTTTCCACGAATGATCATTGCGATCTTTGTAGACAAGCGCCCCAAAATCTCGCCTTGTGCGTCAACAACAACCCATTGTTTGTTAACGGTTTTTTTGTTGGCTGAGACAGTTTTGTAACTTAACGTATTCACTTGCTTTAAATTAAATTAATTAAACGTTTATTATACCCCGCTTTTTCGGGACTGCAAAGATACGCTTATTTGTTTTATTTGCAAGGGGATGTAGTGGAATTTGTTAAAAAAGCAAAGAGGAAAAAATAGGCGTTAGTTAAGCTCCGCAATCATTACGTACATTAGCTGCAACCTTTACATGAAATAATCACTGGAAACGGCAAAATACATATTTAAATATTTATGCATTTATCTTGCGTTAAGCCTGGCCACCTTTTTAATGTTGCGGGGCATTGTGCAATACTACCCTATGCAGGATAATATTGGTTTCTTACAGTTTAAGCAAGCTTACATTCATATTCTCCCCTGGAAAATAGCTTTTTACACACATGTATTCAGCATTATATTCGCTTTATTGGCTGGTTTCACACAATTCTCAAACATTATACTTCAACAACACAGGCCGCTGCACAAGCTAATGGGTAAGATATATGTTTTCGATATTTTACTGATCAATTTTCCCGCGGCTATGATTATGGCCATATATGCCAACGGTGGCCTACCTACAAAGACAGCATTTGTTATTTTAGATTGTTTATGGTTTTGGTTTACTTATAAAGGACTCATCGCCATAAAAAATAAAAATGTAATTAGGCATAAACAATTTATGCTACGCAGCTATGCACTCACACTATCTGCTGTTACCTTGCGGTTATGGAAAATAGTTATCTCAAGCTTTGTACATGTAGATCCGGTTACTCTTTATATGATAGATGCCTGGCTGGGCTTTATCCCCAACTTATTGTTTGCCGAATGGCTGATCAGAAATAAGAGGCTTATCGCGTAATGTTAATGTTGACGATAATAAGATAAAAAATAGCAAAGGCTATTAAAAAAAATGTGGCAATTGCTACCAGCCAACTTATGGTTTTAGCATTGTTATTATTGTTTTTTCGCAGCTTACTCAGTAAACCAATAAATATAAAATACGACGGAGCCAACGCTATGGCAATGATTAGTCCAAAAAATAAAATGTTCGCTATCATGCAATTAGGTTGATGGTTGCTTATATCAAATATATAAAAACAGAATTAACATTTGCTGCGTGTTAGCCTGTTATTTAATATTAAAAAACATCTAATGTATCAATGGAAGCAATTACCATTCTATGTTTTTTTATCAAGGCACAAATTTGTTCCCAATAGCGTGCAAAGTATGCTTCGAGGTCTTTTCGCCCCTGTTGTTGAAGTTTAAAATAGACGATTTTGGGAGCTACTTTTGCTTGAATCATCCAATGAAAATAATCAGAATCGCGGGTAAGGATGATCAGGTCATTTTCAAGTGCATAATCCCAAATTGCTTTATCGGGAAAAGCATCGCCCCAATCGTGTGCGAAAGAAAAGTTGGCAGTATTAAACCAGGTAAATTTGCGTGGAAGATTAGCGTCAACCAAAAACTTCATTAAGCCACTTGCTTATTTGATAGCGGAATATTGATATGGTCTGCCATCAAAGCCGAGTATTCCAAAACAGCGGTGATGTCTTCCTTTTCTAAAAAAGGAAAAGATTCAAAAATTTCAGCCTCAGTTTCGCCTGCCGCTAAATGGCTCAATAAGGTATGCACCGTTAAACGCTTACCCCTGATGGTAGGCTTTCCATTACATAGCCCTGGAATAGAAGTAATTCTGTTTAAATGTGATTCCATAAAGTAAAATTAAGAATTCTTTTTTAATAAGGTGCAAATAAGTGCTTTCTTCTGTCTGCGAGAATTTTTTTCACCTCATCTTGTGTATAATAAATATTAAATTCAATAACCTTCGTATTATCATGTTATTGATGATATCATAAGGTTTACTATTTTTACCCCCACCATTATAAACACCGTATATGATAACCATAAAAAACTACGCCGAATTTGAAACCTATTTAGGCAAAGAGATCGGCACATCCGGCTGGC
Source organism: Mucilaginibacter sp. (assembly GCF_039935595.1). GTDB lineage: Bacteria > Bacteroidota > Bacteroidia > Sphingobacteriales > Sphingobacteriaceae > Mucilaginibacter. Next base: position 13,653 of record NZ_JBDTJZ010000055.1, read on the forward strand.
ATTTAATTGATCAGGATCAGATCAACAAATTTGCTGAGGCTACTATAGATCATCAATGGATACATACCGATCCGGAAAGGGCGGCAATTGAAAGCCCGTTCAAGACCACTATAGCGCATGGTTATTTAACGGTATCATTGTTACCATACTTTTGGCACCAGATAGCTGATGTGCAAAACCTAAAAATGCAGATCAATTACAGTATTGATAATATCCGTTTTGGGCAGGCCGTAGCGGTTAACAGCAAAGTAAGACTGATAGCCACCCTGGCAGCTATTATAAACCTGCGCGGCATTACCAAAGCCACCATAGGCGTTACCATGGAAATTGAAGGCGAAAAGAAACCGGCTTATACGGGTGAGGTGGTATTTTTATACCATTTTAATAATTAAACCGGAAAACTAAACTTTCCCATCAAAACTGCAGGGTTATTGCCAATGGTCATTGGCTCACCGGCTAAGGCTTCATTACCTAACAATGCAAACAATATAGCCTCTTTAGCGTCGGGGTTAATACCCAACGCATCAGTACCAGCAACTGTTGCCGTTGGTAATGCCTGTTTTATCATATCCATTAATAATGGGTTACTTGCCCCGCCGCCGCTGGCAAATAAATGCAGATCATCAACCGGGAAATTGGCCTTTATAAAATTAGCTATTGACTGTGCGGACAGGGCAGTGAGCGTTCTTACCAAATCTGGCAAAGGTATTTGGGTCGCATTTGATGCCTGCTGCGCTGCATCTACATAAGCTAAATTAAACAACTCCGGTCCGGTGGTTTTTGGCGCGGGTTCAATAAAAAATGGATGTGCTAATAATGCCGTTAACAAAGCTTGGTTAACGTTTCCTCCTAACGCAATAGCGGCATCCTTATCAAAAGGTTTATTAAAATATTTTTTGCAGGCAGCGTCTATTAATGTATTACCGGGACCAATATCCGTACATAAAACTTTGTTCAGGTCGCCATTGGCGGGTAGGTAAGTCAGGTTGGCAATACCACCAATATTTAGTAGCACCCTGTTTTGGCCAGCTTTGCTGCCCAATAATACATCGCCATATAAAGCTAATGGTGCGCCTTCGCCGCCGGCTGCAATGTGCTTTTGCCTGAAATCACTAATAGTTAATATCCCCGTTTTAACGGCTATATGGTCGCCATCGCCAATTTGTAAAGTAGCATTTGGGTAGCCGGGCTGTTTATGCAGGCTTTGGGGCGCATGGTAAATAGTTTGACCGTGACTCGCTATAAAATCAACATCGGCAGGGTTAACCTTCCATTCTGCTAATACCTTCAATATCAATTCGCCATGAAAAGAGCCTATAAAATCATTCAGTAAACACACCTTTTCCAGGTCGACCATCCGTTTGGAAAATACTGACCGCACTTCATCCTTAAAATGATCATCGTAGGAAATGGTAGTAAAATTGAGCAGCTTAAACTTTGTTTGCAAGCCTGTACCGGTAAATTGGCAAAGCGCTATGTCCAGCCCATCTAATGAGGTGCCCGACATGAGCCCGATACCCAGTTTGACAGGCTTTTGCGCAACGGATACTAATTTTTGCAGATTTTGGTTCAATGCTAACATGGGTTTAAATTACTTATTTGTAGCCGATGCGCAAAAGTTAAATTATATCCAGATATATTTGTTTAAAGCCCCGAACATTATGGCCCGATTAAATTTACTTGAAGAAACCCGTTACGAAAAGCTACCTGTAAGCGTATATCCTACTGCTGCTGCTGCATCCATAGCGGTAGCAAACAAAATAGCCGCGCTGATACGCGCCAAAGATGCCAAAGGCGAAAAGACAGTATTAGGGCTGGCTACAGGAGTTACCCCTATCGGCGTTTATAATGAATTGGTGAGGCAACACCGGGAGGCCGGGTTAAGTTTTAAAAACGTAATAACCTTTAACCTGGATGAGTACTATCCTATGCAACCAACAGCGGTGCAAAGCTACGTTACGTTTATGAACCAGCATTTATTTGATAAGGTAGATATTGACCGAAAGAACATTCATATACCCGATGGCACCTTAAAGCAGGAAGATATAGCTGCATTTTGCCTGGACTATGAAAAACAAATAGAAGCGCTTGGCGGCCTTGACCTGCAAATATTAGGCATAGGGCGAACCGGACACATCGGATTTAACGAACCGGGCTCGGCGCCAAATTCGGGTACGCGACTGGTTACTTTAGATGATTTGACCCGTACAGACGCTTCGCGCGATTTTGGGGGGAAAGAGCGGGTGCCAACCAAGGCTATAACCATGGGTATTGGCACCATATTTAAGGCCCGCGAGATTATCCTGATGGCGTGGAGCAAAAAGAAAGCACCTATAGTTAAAAAAGCTGTTGAGGGAGAAATATCGGGCGAGGTGCCTGCTACTTATTTGCAACTATCTGACAATGTAGAATTTGTTTTGGATGCCGATGCCGCGTCAGCGTTAACTCGTTTTGATACCCCGTGGCTGGTAAAAGATTGCGTTTGGGATAATACGCTAAAAAAGAAGGCCGTAATATGGCTATCCGGCAAGGTAAACAAACCTATTTTAAAGCTGGTTGAAGAAGATTACAATAATAACGGCATGGCACAACTGGCCGTGGAGCAAGGCCCCGTTTACCAGATAAATATTGATATTTTTAACCAGATACAGCATACGATTACCGGTTGGCCGGGCGGCAAACCAGGGGCAGATGATAGTCAGCGGCCCGAGCGTGCTTTGCCTGCCCAAAAGCGCAGTATCATATTTTCGCCGCACCCGGATGATGATGTCATATCTATGGGTGGTACATTTATCCGTTTAGTAGACCAGGGGCACGATGTGCATGTAACTTACCAAACATCAGGCAACACCGCTGTTTGGGATGATGATGTATTGCGGTATACCGAGTTTGCTATTGACTTTAATAAAAACATTGGCGAAGACACTACCAAACTACAAACCATACACGATGAGATGCGCGCGTTCTTCGCCACCAAACAACCTAACCAACCAGATACGCCCGAAGCGCGGGATGTAAAAGGGTTTATCCGTAAATCGGAAGCGATATCTGCTGCGCGATATGCCGGGCTGCCAGATGACCATATACATTTTATGGCTTTACCATTTTATGAAACAGGTAAGGTAAAAAAGGACCCGGTTAGTGATATCGATATACATTTAACGGTAGACCTGCTGCAAAAAGTAAAGCCGCATCAAATATTCGCCGCAGGCGATTTTGCCGACCCGCACGGCACGCACGTAGTATGCTTTAATATTATTTTAAAAGCGCTTAAACAACTTGAAGCCGAACCCTGGATAAAAGACTGCTGGTTATGGATGTACCGCGGCGCCTGGCAGGAGTTTGATACTTATGAAATTGAGATGGCGGTACCATTATCGCCGGCAGAAGTGATAAGGAAACGCGAGGCTATTTTTAAGCATCAAAGCCAAAAGGATAAGGCAGTTTTCCCGGGTGAGGATTCGCGCGAGTTTTGGGTAAGAGCGGAGGATAGGAATAGAGAGACCGCTGAAAAATATGACAACCTGGGGTTATCAGAATATGCCGCGATGGAAGCTTTTAAACGATACAAGTTTTGAGTGATGAGTAGTGAGTTTTGAGTTTTTTCCTTAAGTTTAAAGATGCAAGATTTCAAAAAGTTGCTAGTATGGCAAAAATCTTTCGAACTAATTATAGTGACATACAAGTTAACTGCGCACTTTCCTTCTGAAGAGAAGTATAGTTTAACTAGCCAAACAAGAAGGGCAGTTGTTTCAATTTCTAATAATATTGCTGAGGGTTGCGGCAGATTTACACAAAATGATTTAGTTCATTTTCTACAGATGTCATTGGGCTCAACCAATGAAGTTGAAAACTGCTTTTTAATTACTCAGGAATTAGGCTATCTTTCTAAAGAAGGGTTTGAAACCTTGAATCAACAAAATACAGAAATTCGAAAGATGCTACTTTCGTTAATAGATAAAATCAGAAAGGGTAAATAGTATTCAGATGACAGCGAACTCAAAACTCAAAACTCAAAACTCACGACTATTATCCCTCGACATTTTCCGCGGCATTACCGTAGCGGCTATGATCCTCGTAAACAATCCCGGCGACTGGGGCCATATCTACGCGCCACTGGAACATTCTGTATGGAATGGCTGTACCCCTACCGACCTGATATTCCCTTTCTTTCTTTTTATCGTAGGGGTATCCATAGTTTATGCCATGGAGACAAAAGCCGCGGTTGTTAGTAATCACCCTAAAATAATATGGGGTGCATTACGGCGCTCAGTAATATTAATAATTATCAGCCTAATTACGCAGTTATTATTCCATCCCGGCTTTGCTCATTTAAGGTTTCCCGGCGTATTACAGCGCATAGCGGTTGTATATTTTATATGTACCATCATATATTTAAAAACCTCACAAAAAACCCGCGACTGGCTGATAGTAATATTATTAATTGGTTATTATGTTGTACTCAACTTTGTGCCGGTGCCCGATACCGGCCATGCCAGTTTAGAGCCCGCCGCCAACATAGGCGCCTGGCTTGATCGCACCGTATTTACTACAAACCATTTGTGGAGCGAATCGCATACCTGGGACCCTGAAGGGCTGTTGGGTACGCTGCCCGCTATAGTTACAGGTTTAATAGGCATACGGGTAGGTAGCTGGTTAAAACGAAAAGATCGCGATGACAACGTTAAAGTAAGCTGGCTGCTTACCTATGGCGTATTAGCTATAGTTACCGGTTTAATTTGGGGCTTGTTTTTCCCCATTAATAAAGCGTTATGGACAAGTTCGTACGTATTATACGCAGGTGGCTGGGCCATTGTGGGCTTGGGTATTTGTTACTGGCTTATTGATGTGCAGGGATATAAAAAATGGGCTTCCCCATTTGTGGCTTTTGGTGTTAACGCTTTGCCCGCTTATATACTATCCAACTATATACCGCATTATTTAAACAAGTTAAAGTTTGGCGGCGCTACTATTTATCAAACACTATATGCGCCTTACTTTTCGCCTTTTAATGCTTCGGTTGCAAGTGCTGTAGTGCTGGTATTGCTCATTTGGTTATTAATGTGGATATTGTACCTTCGCAAGATCATTATAAAGGTGTAATAATTTAATTTTCAATACTATTTAACTACTCCTTTCGTTTTTGCATCTTAGCACAATTTTAAACCAATATGAATTTTAGTAAAATCATTTTTACAAGCTTTGCAGCTTTAATAATAACTACTGCCGGTTTTGCACAGGTAAAGAAAAAACCTGTAAAATCGCCAAAAAGCAAACCTGTTGCCGCCGCAACCCAGCAGAAACCCGCTATTTTACCTATTGACCCCAATGTTGTAATTGGTAAACTACCTAATGGTTTAACTTATTATATACGCAACAACGGTTTGCCAAAAAATTTGGCAACGCTTATGCTGGTAAATAAGGCAGGGTCGGTGCTTGAATCAGACGCACAGCGGGGGGCAACGCACTTTGTTGAACACATGGCATTTAATGGCACGCGCAATTTTCCTAAAACCGATTTAACCACTTATTTAAACAGCAGAGGTGCAGGAAATGGCCCGGACCAAACGGCAACCTCTTCATTTGACGAAACAGTATACCAATTATCATTGCCTACAGATACTGCCAGCATATTTGATAAGGGCTTTAAACTTTTAGCTGACTGGGCCGGCAATATTACTTTTGATGCTGCCGAAATAGAAAAAGAACGTGCTAAAATTATAAACGAAATAAATACAACGGGTAACACTTCCCAAGAAAGAATTCAAAAACAAAGTATTCCTTTTTTGCTAAAAAATTCAAGGTATGCTTCGCGTTTTCCTATCCCGGATGCAGACGCGTTTAAAAAGCTGAGTGTTGATGCTATAAAAAGTTTTTATCATGACTGGTACCGCCCGGATATGCAGGCAATAATAGTTGTGGGTGATTTTGATGTAAAACGTGTTGAACAATTAATAAAAGATAATTTTTCGGCTTTAAAAAACCCTGCACCTGAAAAACCACGAACAATTTATGCAGGTGTGCCAAGCACCGGTACGTCAGTAAACTTCATAACGGACAAAGATTTTCAGTATGAG